>CACYCP010000085.1 GCA_902772985.1 uncultured Bacteroidia bacterium
ATGGCCTTGAACTTCTTCTCCAGGATGTCGTTGAAAAGGACAGCCTTGGAAATCTTGCCCAGCTCCGGATGGCCGTGCTCGTCGTAAGTCATTGATACGCCGGCGTTCTTGATCTCCTGGGGATCCAGGTCGTGGAATACGCCTTCAGCCACCACCACGGTGCCATAGTCGATGCCCAGAAGCTTGCGCTTGAGGATGGCGCTCAGAGCCAGGTTCACTATCTTGTCCAGGGTGATTTCCGTCTTGTTGAACATCTCGGGAATGATGGTCATAGGGCAATGGGTGGCCTCGCCGATACCCAGTGCAAGGTGACCGGCGCTGCGGCCCATTGCGCTGATGATGAGCCAGTTGCCGCTTGTGCGGGCATCCTCGTAAACGGTGCGTGCAAGGTGTGCGCCCTCGTCCTTTGCGCTGTTGAAGCCGAAGGTGGGAGTGTTCTGCGGAAGAGGAAGGTCGTTGTCGATGGTCTTGGGAACGTGGATGTTCTTGATGGGATACTGTTTGGCCTCAAGGAACTTGGCGATACGGTTGGCTGTGGAAGCAGTATCGTCGCCGCCCACGGTGACAAGGAGCTTGATATTGTTGTCCTGGAACAGGCCAAGGTTGAAGTTCTCCTCGAAATCCTTGTCTGTGGGTTTGAAACGGCTCATCTGGAGGTAGCTGCCGCCACGGTTGAAGTAGGCATCGGCCTTGAAGAAATCGATTTCTTCAGTGCGGGGAGTCTTACTGAAAAGGCCGCTGTAACCGCCGTGAAGGCCGATTACGCGATAACCGTTGGACAGGAAAGTCTTGGCAACAGACATTACGACGGTATTCATACCCGGAGCCGGGCCGCCGCCACAAAGGATAATGATGGAATCTTTCATGATATAATTGAATTTTGTTTGTTTCTACAAATCATACAAAGTTAATCAAATTTGGGAAATATACGGTCAAAACAAGGGATTATTTGCTATATTTGCATATAATGATGAGACGCTTGTTTGTCATAACGGTGCTGCTGAATGCGGCGCTGCTTGCCGCCTGCAATGAAAAACGCCCCGGCCGAACGCAGTTTCCCTTTGAAGAAATCACGGAAGGAGACCTTGCTTTCCGGTGCGGGCGCGGAATTTTCAGCCGTGCGGTACTTTCGGCCGATGGAAGCAGTGTCTATAGCCACGTGGGGATAGTGGTGCGTGAGGGCGAAAGATGGAAGGTGGTTCACGCCGTCCCCGGAGAGAGAGAAAGCAGCAGGGATTTCGACCGCGTGAAAAAGGAGGACCTGGAAATCTTCTTCTCCCACGACAAAGCTTATCGCGGCTGCCTGGTGCACACCGGACTACCTGCCGGCTCATCAGTGTGCAAGGATGCACTGGACTTTGCCAGGGACAGCATTCCCTTTGACAACAGGTATGAGCTTGAAGACTCTTCGGCGGTCTATTGTACCGAATTCGTATGGCTGCTTTACAGGCGTGCCGGGATAGACCTCACGGAAGGAAGACGGCGGGAAATACACGCTTTCCACGTTGACGGACCTTTAATCCTTCCAGAGCATATCCTTCAATATTCCGGAAATACAGAATATTACAAATATTAACAGTTCAAACGCGTTTTACTATGAAAAAGGTCATTTCAATCATTGCCATTGCGGCATCCCTGCTCACTCTTGCCGCATGTTCCTCTTCATCTAACGGCCCTGAAGCCGCAGCAAAGAAATCCTTTTCAGCACTTCAGAAAGGTGATTACGACGCCTATGCCGCCAGTTTTAACCTTCCTGAATCGGACCAGAAATTGCTTGCCGGCCTGACCGAAGAGAAAGTGGCCGAAGAATTGCAGGAAAAGGGCGGTATCAAGAAATACACCATCACCGAAAGCGAAATCGAGGAAGAGAATGCCACCGTCACCGTACACGTCATTTATGAAGACGGCACGGAAGAGGACGAGAAGCTGACCTTCGTGAAGATTGGCGACGAGTGGTTACAGGAACTTAACAAGTAAACGACTTATCCGCTTTTTTGCTATCTTTGCAAGATATGGATAATGTGCAGGCATACGCGCGCATTGAGGAGTTGAAGGCTGTCCTTAAAGAGAACAGCCGGCTTTACTATGTACAGAATGCTCCTGTAATCAGCGATTTCGAGTACGATTCCCTCATGCATGAGTTGGAATCACTGGAGGCGCAGTATCCCCAGTATGCCACGGAAGACTCCCCTGCCAGGCGCGTAGGTTCGGACCTGGAAAGCGGCTTCCGAAAATTCCCGCACAAATATCCAATGCTCTCGCTCTCAAATACTTATTCCATAGCCGAGGTAGAGGAATTTACCGACAGGGTGTCCAAGTCGGTGGACAGGCCCTTCACTTACAGCGCCGAACTAAAATACGACGGCACGGCTATTTGCCTCACCTACCGTGGCGGCAAGCTTTGGCGGGCCCTAACCCGGGGAGACGGTGTGCAAGGCGATGACGTTACCGCCAACGCGTTGCATATTTCCAACATTCCGCACTATCTCCAGGGCAAGGGCTGGCCACAGGAATTCGAAATCCGGGGAGAAGTCCTGATGCCTTACGAGTCCTTCGAACGCCTGAACCGGGAGAGGGAGATTCAGGAGGAGCAGCCCTTCGCAAATCCACGCAATGCCGCCAGCGGCTCCCTTAAGCTTCTGGACAGCGAAGAGGTTGGCCGACGGGGGCTTTTCTGCATGCTCTATCACATTCCCGCAGGGCTGGTGGACTATCCCACCCACGATGCAGCCTTATCGGCCGCGGGAGAGTGGGGCCTTCCAGTATCCAAGGACCGCAAAATATGCCGAGGGATAGAGGATATCGAGGATTTCATCTCCTATTGGGACAATGAAAGGAAGGCTCTCCCCTATGCCACCGACGGGATTGTAATCAAGGTAAACGAGCTGGATATCCAATCCACCCTTGGCTATACTGCAAAGAGTCCCCGCTGGGCGGTGGCCTATAAATACAAGGCCGAGCAGGCCCTCACCCCCATCCTATCGATAGATTATCAGGTGGGCCGGACCGGTGCTGTAACTCCGGTTGCAAACCTGGAGCCGGTGTTCATAAGCGGCACGATGGTAAAGCGTGCCACCCTGGTCAACGAGGACCAGATTCGCGCCCTTGACATTCACGAGGGCGACTGGGTGTATGTGGAAAAAGGCGGCGAGATTATCCCCAAGATAACCGGCGTGGAAGAGTCAAAACGCTCTCCCGGAGCCGTTATTCCGCGTTTCCCCAGCCTTTGTCCGGACTGCGGCACTCCCCTCGTCAGGATGGAAGGCGAAGCCAAATGGTTCTGTCCCAACACCGAAGGCTGCCCCACCCAGATCAAGGGCCGGCTGGAGCATTTCGTAAGCCGGAAGGCCATGAATATCCTTTGCGGAGAAGCTACCATCGACCAGCTTTACTCCCTTGGGCTGGCGTCCAGGCCATCGCAGCTCTATTCCCTTAATCCCGCCCAGCTCCTGACGATGGAAGGATGGAAGGAGAAATCGGCCAAAAGGTTCCTGGATTCGGTGAAGGCTTCAAAGGCGGTTCCGTTTGAAAGGGTGCTTTTCGCCCTTGGAATCCGCTTCGTCGGGGAAAGCACCGCCAAGGATATTGCAAGGCATTTTGGAAGCATTCAGGCCGTTGCAGGTGCTTCCAAAGTGGATTTGCTGGAAGTTCCGGAGGTGGGTGAAGTCATTGCGGGCAGCGTTTTCGATTTCTTCCGCAAGGAGGAAAACATTTCGGAAATCGAGGCCCTGAAAGAGGCCGGTCTGAATTTCACTCTCGAAGAAAAGAAAGCCCCCACCTCTAACGCCCTTGAAGGAAAAACAATTGTGGTAAGCGGCAATTTCTCCATTTCAAGGGACGATATGAAAGCCCTCATCGAAGCAGCCGGAGGCAAAAACAGCAGCTCCGTTAGCGCAAAGACAAGTTATCTTCTGGCCGGGGAGAAACCCGGGCCGGAGAAACTCAGGAAAGCGGCCGAACTGGGCGTTGAAGTCATTGACGAAAAGCGCCTGCGGGAGATAATCGGCGAGACTGCTCCTGAAGAAAAAAACGAGGATTTATTTGAACCAACCCTATTCTGATGTTCGAACGTATTTGGAATAAAATCAAGGTTTACATCCGCTGGATTTCCATGTGGATAAAAAAAATCATACGCTTTATCACCCACGATGTATGGTACCTGAACGATGAGGATTTTTCCCGCTTGAAAAAGGGCCTCGTCAGGGATATCAAGGTCATTACCCTGATGCTCAGGACATTTACAGACCAGAAGGTTAAATTCCAGGGAACCGCACTGGCCTTCAAGAGCATGCTGGCCGTGGTCCCCGGCCTGGCTATAGGCCTGTATCTTACCAACGGCGTGGGACTCAGGGAGGAATTTGCCGACATCGTTATCATAAACTTTGGAGAGAACGATATAACCGGCATGATTATTAATGCGGCAAATAATATCGTGGAAACCGCGGAAACCGGCTTTTTCGGTTTCATCTCAATGGTAACCTTCATCTGGATTGTCATATCCCTGATGATAACCGTGCGGCAGGTTTTCAACAACGTGTGGAAAGTCGATAAAGAAAGCAACATCTTGAAGATGATTGGTGTCATCCTGGGAATCACCATCCTTGCGCCTTTCGTGGTTTTGATACTGTTCAGCGGCTCGGTGGTGTACTCCAACATACTTGATTACATGCTTCCCAGCAAGTTCTTTTTCTCGGAGAGCCTGAAAAACCTGCTGTCCTGGCTGCTGTTCTGCGCCATGAGCATTCTGGTCCTTACCGTATTGTTCAAGTATGTTCCCGGAACCAAGGTACATAATCGCTACGCTTTCAAATCGGCGATAATTGCGGGTGTCATCTTCACTGTGGTTCAGTTCCTCTATTTGGAAACGCAGATTTTGGTAGCCAAGCAAAGTGCGGTTTACGGCGTGCTCGCGGCACTCCCCCTCTTCATGCTCTGGCTGAATCTGGGATGGTCGATAATACTTTACGGAGCCGAACTTACCTATGCTTTCCAGTATGTGGACCAGCATCGGCTTACTAAGGAAAATTTGGATGAGATAAAATGAGTTTCAGTGAGTTTAATACAAGCGACTACCAGCTGATTCAGAATGATTGGGAGAAGTTGTATGAATCGGCAAGGAAGCGTTGCGCCAACGAAAGGGAACTTGAGGTGGTGCGGCGTGCTTACGAATTCGCAAACGAGGCCCACCATAACGTCAGGCGCCGCAGCGGGGAGCCTTATATGCTTCATCCGCTGGCAGTTGCGCAAATCGTGGTAGATGACATCGGCCTTGGATACAAGTCCATTTCCGCTGCCCTGCTGCACGATGTGGTGGAAGACACGGATTACACCGTGAATGACCTGAAGGAGCGTTTCGGAGATAAGATTGCAACCCTGGTGGATGGGCTTACGAAGATTAAAAACGTGCTGGATACATCGCAGGAAAGCCTTCAGGCCGAGAATTTCAAACGCATCCTCCTGACGATGAACGACGACGTGAGGGTTGTCCTGATAAAACTGGCCGACCGCCTTCACAACTGCCGGACCATCGAGCATATGCCCGAGCACAAGAGGGACAAGATCCTGTCGGAAACCATGTTCATCTTCATTCCACTCGCTCATCGGCTGGGCCTTTACGGAATCAAGAGCGAATTGGAGAACATCTGGCTGAAATACAAGGAACCCGAAGCTTATGCCGACGTAAAAGCCCACATCGACCGCAATATCTTGGAAAAGGGCCAGGAGATGCAGGAATTCGTAGAGCCTATCGAGGAAGTGCTCTCGAAGGCAGGCTTCAGTTTTGAAATAAAGCAGCGCGTCAAAACGCCCTACTCCGTGTGGCGGAAGATGCAGACGAAGCAAATTTCCTTCGACGAGGTTTATGACCTTTACGCCATACGCATTATTTTTGATGCCGATCCCAAGTCCCAGGAAAGCGAACGTGACCAGTGCTACCACATATTCTCCATAATCACAGGCATTTACCGTTATATGCCGGAGCGCCTGAGAGACTGGGTGAAGCACCCGAAGAGCAATGGCTACGAGGCCCTTCACTGCACCCTGCTGAGCAATTCCGGCGTATGGATTGAGGTGCAGATCCGCACCCGCCGCATGGACGACATTGCCGAAAAGGGCATCGCGGCACACTGGACCTACAAGAAACAGGGCTATGTGGGTGAAGGCGACTACGAGATGGACAACTGGCTTAACAGCATCAAGGAAATACTGGTTAATCCGGATGTGAACGCCCTGGAACTTTTGGACATCATCCACAACGATCTCACCCTTGCCGAAATATACGTTTTCACCCCGAAGGGCGAGCAAAGAAGCATTCCAAAAGGCTCTACGGCCCTGGATTTCGCCTATATGATACATACCCAGGTGGGTAACAAGGCCATTGCGGCGAAGGTGAACCAGAGGCTTGTGAACCTGGCCCACGTTCTGAACACCGGCGACAAGGTTGAGATTATCACCGCCGAGGACGGTAAGCCTCAGCACGACTGGCTTAACTTCATCACCACCCGCAAGGCTCGCACCCAGGTCCAGGATTACTTCAAGAGCGAAAGGAAGCAAACCGTGGAATTCGGCCGGAAAACCCTGGAGAACACTGTATCCGGCCTTGGTTTCACCTGTGACGAAAAAACCCTCCAGCGCCTGGATGTCGCCTACGACGTGGAATCCCGTGAAGACCTTTACTACGGCATAGGGATGGGAACCATTAACCTGAGCAATATAGAGGAAATACTTAACAGTTCCAGCCGGAGCAGGCTTTCCTGGCTCAGGAACGTGCTGCGCCTGGACCACGAAAAGGCTCCGGAACAGAAAGCCCAGCCTTCCGCTCCGGTATCGGCCTTCTCCGTTGCAACTTGCTGCAATCCTATTCCCGGAGACCCGGTGATCGGCTTCAAGGCGCCCGACGGCAGCGTCACCGTCCATAAGAAGAGCTGCCCCATTGCCGAGGAGATTGCCGCCACCCACGGCGACTGGGTGGTGGTTCCCAAATGGCAGGAGCAAAGCGATGCCTCATCGTCCTTCCTGGTCAGGATTTCCATCACGGGAATCGACCGTATGGGCCTCCTGAACGAGATTTCCCACTACCTTTCCATGGTTATGGGGATGAATATGAGAAAGCTGTCCCTATCGGCCGAAAAAGGCGTATTTTCCGGCTACATAGACCTATACGTCAATTCGCGCGAGATCCTTGAGAAGATGATAAAAGAGCTGAAAGCCATAGATGGCATTGAAAAAGTATCCCGGATAGAATTATGAGAAGAAAAGTCACGAAACTGCTCCCGCTCATCCCTGCGGCGATAATCCTTGCCTCGCTCATCTTCCCTCCAGGATGCGCCAATACCACTACGCCTCCTTCCGGCGGGCCCAAGGATACCATTCCGCCGTACATTACCAAGGTCTATCCCCTGCCCGGTACCGTAAACGTGCCAGTGAAAGGCACCAAGCTGCGTTTCACCTTCAATGAATACGTGAAGATAAAGGACGCGAATTTGGTCTTCCTGTCCCCGCCCCTGGAGAAAAAACCCAAGGCCGTGATTAAGGGAAAAAGCGTGGAAGTGAGTTTCGAAAGCCCCCTGGATTCCAACACGACATATACCCTGGACCTGACCGGGGCCATTCAGGACAATAACGAGGGAAACATGTTCCCCGGCTACACCCTGGTCTTCTCTACCGGCAGCCAGATAGATTCCATGTGCCTTACAGGACTTGTGCAGGACTGCAACACCCTTAATCCACTTAACGGCATAACGGTAATGCTGTACAAGGACCACTCCGACTCGGCCGTGTTCCTGAAAAGGCCCGTTGCTGCGGCCAAAACTGACGCCTGGGGCTTTTTCAGCATCCGAAACATACAGGACACCCTTTACAGGGTATATGCCGTCAAAGACGAAAACAACAACAATATCTACGATCCCGACGCCGACCGTATCGCCTTCATGGATTCACTCTTCAGGCCGAAAACGGTTTACAACGATTCCCTTTATGAACTGATGAAGTTCGACATGAAGGATACCGCACTGTGCCTTGCCAGAAAGACGGACATGGAGCTTAACCTATTCCGCGAGAAGCCTTCCAAGCAGTTCATCGTGAAAAAGGAAAGGGTTGGGCCCCGTACGGCCTACATAACCTTCATGGCTCCCGATGCCGTAATCCACGACATGCGAATCCGCGGTCTTTCCCGCGACAAGCTTATCTCTCAGTTCAACCTTCAGAGGGACTCGCTCGAGCTGTGGGTGAACGACCAGCGCAAAATGCCTGATACACTGCAGCTTGTGATAAAATACGACAAGACCGATTCTACCGGCAGGGCTGTTCCCACCGAGGAAAACGTCAAGCTGACCTACAGCAAGGAACTCCGTGCAGAACTTATGAAAAAGGAAAATGATTTCCGCAACCGCAAAAAGGAAGATACCCTTGCCGTCATGACCACCGAGGCCGATGGTACCAAGATCGAGCAGACCGGCTTCGTCATAGAGTTCAAGTACCCGCTCATCAAGGAAGGCTGGGATTCCCTGCGATTCTGGTCGGTGAATCCCCGCCAGCAGGAGCAGAAGGGAAAATTCAGTCTCATAAAGGATTCCACCAACCTGAGGCGTTTCCGCGTAATGCCGGAAGAGACCTTCATGCCTGGTTACGACTACCACCTGAAGATTCCCCACCGTGTATTCCGGGATATCAACGGCTTCTACAACGACAGCACGGAGCTCAAGGTCTCGTTACCCAACGATGAAAAACTGAGCAGCATTACCCTGAAACTCACGAACGTACACGAGAAGTACATCATCGACATCCTGAACGAGAAACGGAACAGCGTGATACGCAGCGCCATAAGCGACAAGGACGGGGACGTGGTATTCCCCTACCTTAAGGCAGGGACCTACTGCATTAGGATTACCGAGGACAAGAACCGCAACAACATTGTCGATACAGGTATCCTTCTGGAGCACAAACAACCCGAAAAGGTCCGTTTCTTCAAAACCGAAGACAAATTCCTCATCAAAGTCCTGGAAAAGGCCGAAATGATGTGGACCATCGACATGGAGGAAATGTTCAGATGAGAAAGCTTGCCTCCGTCATAAGCGCATTTTTCGCTTTCTGTATCCTGTCTTCCGCCCAGGAGGTCGATTTGGACAAGGAGTTCTTCGCCCTGCCCGACAGCATCACCAATGAATATCTGGACAGCCTGAAACTTAGCGTCGCCGCCCCGAATAATTACTGGCTGGTGGGCGCCTTCGGAGGATTATCGGCCCAGGTGGGCTATTTCAACCCTTCGCGAAACACGGCTTTCCAGATGCAGTATCCGGTTTATGGTGTCTCCTTTATAAAGTACTACTCCATGTTCGGCGTTTTCCCAAATATGGGCGTAGAGTTCGGCGCACAACAGAATTACGAGGGTTACCAGTTCGGAGAAAACAGCGAAACACAGGTGCGCTCTACCGAATCCGGAGCCTACAAAGTGATGATGAACGTGCCCGAGGCCTTCTTCCTGACGCATCTTCACTACGACATTGGCGAGCATTTTAAACTTCAGCTTAAAATTGGTCTATACGCTGGTTATCGGCTTAAGATAGAGAGAGTTCTGGACGAAAGGTACCAGGGCCAAGAGGAATACGAACAGTACCGATACGCATTCCGGGACTACGACCGGCGCTTCACCTACGGCTTGCAGGGAGGGCTTGGCTTCGCCCTTATGTTCAGTCCCATCGAGATTCACGCCAACGTTCAGGTAAAATGGGGCTGGGAACCATTCTGGAATCCGGATTATGCCAGTCCATATTACTACCGCTTCGGCTATCCGCTGGACGGAGTTGTCAATTTGGGCGTTTATTACCAGCTTACCCCGCGTTACGGACATACCAGGGCCCAGCTTAAACGCCTGGCCAAGAAAATGATACAGGAGAGCAAGCAATGAAAAAGGCTTTGAAAACCCTTAGCGTAATGGTCGGGGACGTCCCCATTGGAAGCGGGCATCCCATCGTCATCCAGACCATGTGCAACACCCGCACCTCGGACGTGGACGCAACCCTGTCCCAGTGCATTCGCCTTGCCGATGCCGGAGCCCAGCTCATACGCATTACCGTCCCTTCCCGCTCGGACATCCCAGCCGTAGCGGAAATCAGGCGCCGCCTAAGGCAGGAGCACGGAATTAACGTTCCCCTTGTCGCCGACATACATTTTTCGGCCGAAACCGCCCTGGCGGTTGTCCCATACGTGGAAAAAATCCGCATAAATCCTGGAAACTTTCATCCGGACCACCAGAAAGCCCGTGCGCTTTTCGGCGAATTCCTGGAAAAATGCAAGGAGCACAAACGCGCAATAAGGGTTGGACTGAATCACGGCTCCCTTGGAAAGTACATAGTGGAGAAATACGGAAACACGCCCCAGGCAATGGCGATTGCCGCAATGGAGTGGCTGGAAATGTGCATCGAGGCCGATTTCTTCAACGTCGTGGTTTCACTCAAGGCCTCCAACACCGTCGTCATGGTCCAGGCCTATAGGGAACTGGCTGCACTGATGCAGAAGCGCGGAGTGGTGTTCCCCCTGCATGTTGGCGTAACCGAGGCCGGTAACGGTGACAGCGGCCGGATAAAATCCTGCGTTGCCATTGCCACCCTGCTGGAAGAAGGAATCGGCAACACGATTCGCGTTTCGCTTACGGAAGCACCTGAAAATGAGCTTCCCGTAGCCCGTTACCTGGCCCAGAGGTATGGGATTTCCTCCCAAGCCGGAAATGAGAGCGAAGAGCCCATCTTAAAGGCGGCCTGCGACTGGGGCCCGGCCCTCCTTAACCACCAGGTGGACGACATCCCCATCGAAGACGAATATCTTAAGGACGAGATTCTCCAGGCCTGCCGCCGGCGTTTTTACAAGCCTGAATACATTGCCTGCCCAGGCTGCGGACGCACCCTGTATGACCTGGAAAGCACCTTCAACAAGGTCAAGGAGAAAACCTCCGGATTCAAGGACGTGGTGATTGCCGTAATGGGCTGCATCGTGAACGGTCCCGGAGAAATGGCCGATGCCGACTACGGCTATGTTGGCGAAGGCGCCGGGAAGGTTACCATCTACCGCAAAAAAGAACCCGTCCTCAGGCACATACCTGAAGACGAGGCAGTTGACAAACTTGTTGCCCTGATCGAGAAGGACAGGTCTATTCCGGAAGAATAGCCAGGACGGACTCTACGGCCTTCACCTTATCCCCTACTTTCACCTTGATTTCCGCATCCAGCGGAAGGAACAGGTCTATCCTGGAGCCGAATTTGATAACGCCGCACTGCTCACCACGGTATTCGACGTGACCGGGCTCAGAATAACATACTATCCTACGTGCAAAAGTTCCGGCAATCTGCTTGAAAAATACTTCCCCATGCTCGTTCTTGAGGCAGGACGAGGAATGCTCGTTCAGTTCCGAAGACTTGGGATGGAAAGCCAGGATATATTTTCCGGGATGGTACTGGTAGTAGTTTACCTCCCCGTTTATGGGCCAGAAATTGCAGTGGACGTCGAAGAAATTCATATAGACCGATATCTGGATGCATTCGCGGCACAGGAATTCCTTCTCGAAAACCTTCTCGACTATTACCACTTTTCCATCGGCCACGGAAGTAACCAGCCTGTTGTCGTTCGGGGTTGGAGTTTCCCTTTTCGGGACACGGAAAAACCAGGTAATGAACAGGATGAAGGAAACCAGGATGACGCATATCGGTATGCTGATCCACAGATTATGAATAAAATTAGATGTAAGGATAATAAGCACTGCGCATACAGCCCAGCTGCCGATAATGGTTCCATACGAATCCCTGTCAATTGTAATCCATTTCTTCATAGGCTATACTAATCCAAAAATAAGCAAATAAAGGTATCCGGCCGGAACGGCGAAGAGGGAGCTGTCGAAACGGTCCAGCATGCCACCGTGGCCGGGTATGATATTACCAGAATCCTTAATGCCGAACTGGCGCTTCCAAAGGGACTCAAAAAGGTCACCGAAAACGCCTGTAATATTCATTATGGCTGCCATCACCATAAGATGCACCATCGGGAAGTCCAGCCATCCTACAAGCTTCAGAATCCACGCTGCAAGAAGGCTGGTAAGGATTCCGCCGATGGCTCCCGCCCAGGATTTCTTGGGAGAAATATCAGGACAGAGCTTTGCAGGCCATAGTTTCTGGCCGAAGAGCATCCCGAAGCAATAGGCACCGGTATCCGAGGTCCAGATGATAATAAGGAAGGAAAGCAGAAGGATGCCGGAATAGGCCCCGCCTCCCTGGTCCACCATAATGGGCGACAGCGCCATCGGGAGCCCTATGTACAGAAGGCCGGTAAAAATATAAGCGTAATCCTTGAATTCACCGTGAAGGAACACCATCACGCACATCATAAGCAGCAGCGCTGCCGGAATAATGGCAAGGTATTTGGCCGACAGCTGACCCGGCCCGTGGACTAAAGCCACCAGAGTGAATGACGCCAGGGCGATAAAGATAGATAATACCCTGACAGTCATGTGTTTCTTTCCCCCGAAGCACATCTTGTAGAACTCTTCCATCATTACGGCTGTAATGAACATAAAAAGAGGCAAGAAGCAATATCGGCTACACAGGAGGGCGGAAATCATTACCGCCAGGAAAATGGAACCGGATAAGGAACGCTTGACTGTAGTATTCATGCTTGTTCAGGCTCAGTTGCACTTGTAGCTTCCTCGAAGCGGTCGTCGGCCGCAGGCTTTGCCTTGGGGCCAAGGATCTGCTCGATATCTTCGGCAAAGATAACTTCTTTTTCCAAAAGCAAAGCGCCGAGACGCATAAAAGCATCACGATTATTGTCAATAAGCTTGCGGGTACGGTCGTGGACCTGCTTGACCAGGGCTTTCACTTCCTTGTCCATAAGCTCGGCCGTCTTCTCCGAATAAGGCTTTACAAGGTTATATCCCCTTGCTCCGCTGGAGTCGTAGAAGGACAGGGCGCCCACCTCTTCGCTCATACCGTAGTACTGCACCATCGCATAGGCCATTCCGGTCATGCGCTCCAGGTCGTTCAAAGCGCCGGTGGAAGGCTCTCCGTTCAAGACTTCCTCGGCCACGCGGCCGCCAATCAGAACGCTCATCCGGTCCAGCATTATGGACTTGGACCAGTTCTTCCTTTCCTCCGGCAGGCTCCAGGTAAGACCCAGGGCATTTCCGCGAGGGATAATGCTCACCTTGAACACAGGATCGGCGTATGGCAGGAGCCAGCCCACAAGGGCGTGACCGGCCTCGTGATAGGCCGTAGTGCGTTTTTCGGCCGGAGTCATTATGGTATTGGACTTGCGCTCCAGACCGCCGATGATGCGGTCAACGGCATCCAGGAAATCCTGTTGCATCACTGCCTTATGATCGCGGCGGGCAGCCGTCAGAGCCGCTTCATTGCAGACATTGGCGATATCGGCACCCGAGAAGCCCGGAGTATGCTTTGCCATGAATTCCACGTTGAAATCCTCGCCCAGTTTGATCTCGCGCAGGTGGACCTGGAAAATCTCTTCCCTCTCCTTCAGTTCCGGCAGTTCCACGTGAATCTGGCGGTCGAAGCGTCCTGCCCTCATCAGGGCCTGGTCCAGGATATCGGCCCGGTTGGTGGCGGCAAGGACTATAACGCCGCTATTAGTGCCGAAACCGTCCATTTCGGTAAGGAGCTGATTCAGCGTATTTTCCCTTTCGTCGTTTGAAGAGAAGCCTCCGTTCTTCGCACGGGCGCGGCCAACTGCGTCAATCTCATCTATAAAGACAATGCAAGGGGCTTTTTCCTTTGCCTGGCGGAAAAGGTCACGCACCCTGGATGCGCCCACACCCACAAACATTTCCACGAAATCGGAACCGGAAATGGAGAAGAAAGGCACATTGGCCTCCCCTGCCACAGCTTTGGCAAGCAGGGTCTTACCGGTTCCGGGAGGGCCCACCAGAAGGGCTCCTTTGGGAATCTTGCCGCCCAGGGAGGTATATTTCTTGGGACTTTTCAGGAAATCAACTATTTCCATCACTTCCTCCTTGGCGCCGTACAGCCCGGCCACATCCTTGAAGGTAACGTTCACATCCCCCTTCTCGCTTTCACGAGCGGTAGATTTACCGGTGTTGAAGGGATTGAATCCCCCGCCGCCGCCAATTCCTCCGGGACCAGCCCCGCGGTTCATTCCCCGGAACATCCACACCCAGAAAAGGATGAAAAGAACAAGCGGGAAGAGCATCTGCAGGATTTCTCCCCAGAAGTGCTCCTCGTTCTTAATCACTACCTTGAACTGTTCAACAGGGGTAAGTTCTTCATTCAGGGCCGCAAAATTCACTTCCGGATCGAACTTGGAGGATACCAGGAAGAAGAAGTGGGGGGACCTGCGGGGCGGAGTCCCGCCCTTGAACTTATCGGAATACTTTGCAAGGCGTTCGGGCCGGATCTTGACCTCGCCTTTATAATCGTTTCGGACGAAGGAAATCTCGGAAACGTCACCGCTGCGGATCATTTCCTGAACCTCGGGCCATTCAATCTTCTCCGGCGAAGCCTGCTTCTGGTTGTTGAAAAGCAGATAACCTATGCCGATGAGCAAAAGGAAATACAACCACGAAAGGTTCAGGGAAAAGCTGAATACCTTGCGTCCTTTAGGGTTTTTCTTATTGTCTGCCATTACTTTTTCCTCTCTTTGAAAACTTTAGTGGGGACATCGGCCCACAAATCCTCCAGGCGGTAAAAATCCCTGTATTCCTTGAGGAAAATGTGCACGACTATATTGCCGTAGTCCTGAATGATCCAGAAGTTGTTCCCCTCTCCCTGCGAACGGTAAAGCTTAAGTCCTTCCTCCTTCATCTTTTCGGCCAGATTTTCGGCAATTGCGCCCACCTGGGTGGTGTTTGAGCCATCGCAGACCACAAAGAAATCGGTAATTGCACCATCAATGGAACGAAGATCGAGCGAAACTACATTCTGTCCCTTCTTATCGAATATTGCATCGGCAATGAGCCGAAGGTCGTGTGTTATCATATAGACTATTTGAAATTCGTACAAATATAATCAAAAATAAAGCCATTGCCAATAGGCAACGGCCTGTATGACAAATTGTCAGCCGAAGTTCCTAATCCAATTGCAGCGGATTGCGCTTCAGGTACACTATCACCCGGGAAATTTCCTTGTAGAAAGGCGTGTCTTCAAGAATAACAGGCTGGATGGCGCGAATCTGGTCATAGACCTTGCGGGAAGTATCGCACAGGCGGTCCCGGAGCTTCAGGCAATCGGTGGCCTGCGCCAGGGCGATGAAGTGGATTGCCATAACCTGGAAAGCGTTTTCCACCACCTGGCGGCACAAAAGGGCGCTGTTCGTTCCCATTGAAACGATGTCCTGGTTGTCATTGTTGTTGGGGATGCTGTGCACATAGTTGGGCATGGCCAGAGTCTGGCACTCGGCAGTTGTGGAAGTAGCGGTGAACTGGCAGGCCTGCATACCGTAATTCAGACCCAGGGTACCCATATTCAGGAAGGGCGGAAGGATACCGTTGATTCGGTCGTGGAACAAATAGTTCAACTGCCTTTCCGTGAGCATTGTAAGACGCACCAGCGCAATCTTTACTTTATCTTCTTCCAGCGAGATGTAGTCGCCGTGGAAATTACCTCCGTGGTACACGTACTGCGTATCGGGATCCACTATGGGATTGTCGCAGGCCGAATTGATCTCGTCCTCCAGCATCTTTCGCGTATCCTTGAAAGTGTCGTAGATGGGACCAAGGATTTGGGGTGTGCAGCGAAGGGAATAGTAGGCCTGTACTTTCTTTTCAAAATAGGAGCTCTTGTTCTCTCCGCTGTACAGCTCTATTTCCCGCTTGGAGAAGCACTGGGACGAGGCGGCCAACTCCCTCATCCGGCGGGCAATCACCTGCTGGCCTTCGTGACGGCGGCACTCGTTCAGGGGCTCGGCCATGAAATCATCGTAGGAAGCGGCGATTTCGTTCATCCAGACGGCCGCCAGGGTGGCCCAATCCAGCAAACGGTCGGCCTGGAACTGATTCACAAGGGATACGCCCGTCATTACGGAAGTACCGTTAGTGGCCGATAATCCCTCGCGGATATGTATCTCCATTGGCTTCAGGCCGCATTCTTTCATAACCTCGGCCGCAGGGCGCCATTCCCCTTTGTAATGCACTTCCCCTTCGCCGATGAGGGCCAGGGCAATGTGGGCCAGTTGGACAAGGTCCCCGCTGGCTCCTACGCTTCCGTGGCGCGGAATGAATGGAAAGATATTGCGGTTTACGAATTCTGTGAGCAAACGTATGACATCCGGATGCACGCCGGACTTTCCCTGCAGGAAGGTGCCTATCCTTGCCACCATTGCCGCCTTTACTGAGGCATCGCCCAAAGGCTTTCCGGCACCGGTGGAATGGCTGCGGATTATATTATATTGAAGGTCTTTCAGATAGCGGTCATCCACCCGCCACTGAGCCATGGGCCCGAAACCGGTGTTTATTCCGTAAATGACCTTGTTTTTATGGAAATCTTCCAGGAAGCGGTAGCAGCGTTCTACCTCTTTCATGGCTTTTGCATCTATCTGAAGCGTTTTTCCGCGAAAAACGATATCTTCAACCTCTTGCAGGCTCAAATAGTTCATCTCATTGATTTTAGGCTGCGAATTTAGCAATTTTTTCGTATATTAGCACGACAAAACGACTATAAAATAACTTAGATATGGATTCTGCAACTGTTCTTAAAATCTTCAAGGAGATTACAAATATTCCTCGTGAATCCGGTCACGAGGAGGCGATGGTAGCTTTTTTACAGCAGTTTGCCGCCTCGCGCGGCCTGGAATGCAAAACGGACAAGACCGGCAACGTTCTAATCTGCAAGAAAGCTGCGCCAGGCAAGGAAGAGGTTCCCGCTCTGGTCCTGCAAGCCCATCAGGATATGGTCTGCGAAAAAAACGCCGGTTTTGACTTCGATTTCAAAACCCAGCCCATCCCCTACGTCATTGAAGACGGCTGGATGATTGCCAAGGAAACCACCCTGGGGGCCGATGACGGAATCGGCATAGCCGCCTGCCTTGCACTTCTGGACAGCGACCTCCCCTGCGGCCCGCTGGAGTGCCTTTTCACCATATCGGAAGAGACAGGAATGGACGGAGCCTTCGCCCTGGAAGAAGGGTTCTTCGACGGTAAAACGCTCATCAACCTGGATTCTGAGGACGAGGGACAGATGTTTGTAGGATGCGCCGGCGGCATTGATACCACAGCCACTTTCTCTTTCAATCGCGAGCCCCTGCGCAAAGGATATAAAAGCTTGAAAATCCGCGTTTCAGGCGGCCTGGGCGGGCACAGCGGAGACGACATCAACAAAGGAAGGGCGAACGCCCTGCGTGAACTGGTGCGCTTCCTGTTCACGGAACTTCAGTACGATTACCAGCTGCTTTCCATCGGCGGAGGCAACAAGCCCAACGCCATTTGCCGCGAGGCCGAAGCCATCATTGCCGTCCCCTCCGACGAGGCTGAAGAAATGGTGGCCGATGTCAAGGCATTCAGTGAACTCCTCACTGCCGAATACGCCATCACTGATCCCGGTCTCAGGGCCTCCTGCGAGCCTTGCAAAGCCGAAGGACAGGCCATCGAAGAAGGCGACGCGGCCAATTTGATTGCTACCTTGCTGGCTTGCCCGCACGGAGTGGAAAAGATGTCGGCCGACATCCCCGGCCTGGTCCAGACTTCCACGAACCTTGCCGCGGTCCGCATCGAAGGCGATGAACTGAAAGTTATTACCAACCAGCGCAGTTCCGTGGTTTCCGAACTCCACGCCCTTGCCGAAAGGGTGGAAGCGGCATTCTTCCTGGGATCATTTGACGTGGAGCATCACGGGGAATACCCTGGCTGGAAGCCAAATCTGAAATCCCACATTCTGGAAGTGACCGTGGCTTCCTACAAGAAGCTGTTCGGGCACGAGCCGGAGGTTAAGGCCATCCACGCCGGACTGGAATGCGGACTTTTCCTTAATAAATTCCCCCATCTGGACATGATTTCCTTCGGCCCCACCCTTCGCGGCGTCCATGCCCCCGGAGAGAAGCTGGAACTGGCTTCGCTGGACAAGTTCGTGGCCCATCTCACCGATGTCGTCACCAATTTCAAATAAAATGGTACAGATTGCCCCTTCAATGCTTTCGGCCGATTTCCTGCATCTTGAAGAGGATGTGGAGTTGGTGAACCGCCATGCCCAAATATTCCACCTGGACGTAATGGACGGCACTTTCGTGCCCAATATATCCTTCGGATTTCCGGTGGTGGAAGCCATCGCCCGGAAGGCACGCAAGCCGCTGGACGTTCACCTTATGATCGTGCATCCCGAAAAGTATGTGGAGCGCTTCGCAAAGGCGGGTGCCGCCATGATAAGTTTCCATTACGAGGCTGCCCTTGCCGACAGCGCAGCTGTTATAGACCTTATTCACGCACAGGGTGTCAAGGCCGGCATAGTCATTAATCCGGACTGCCCCACACAAAGCATATTCCCCTATCTTGACAAGGTGGATTTCGTGCTCATTATGAGCGTATTCGCGGGTTTTGGCGGTCAGAAATTCATACCCGAAAGCCTGGAGCGGATAGCCGCCGTGCGGGCCGAACTGGAGCGCATCGGCCGCCCGGACATTCCCATAGAAGTTGACGGCGGCATAAGTCCGGACAACGCCTCTGCGGTTATTGCCGCCGGTGCCAGTATCCTGGTTGCAGGTAGTTCCATTTTCAAGGCCCGGAATCCGGCCAAAGCCATTAAACTGATGCTAAATGCGTAAATTGCTCATCGGCCTTACTGCACTGCTACCTCTGCTGGCCTTTTCCTGGACTGCAGATGCACAGGAGGATGGAATTGAAGAAGTAGAAGAAGTCTATTTCGAAGAAGGGAACGATGTATTACTGGACTTGGAAGATGGATTTCCTGTCGATGAAAACAGTTGGGTGAACCGCCTCCCCCGCTCTCTGATGAATTCGCTTCTGCTGCTGTTGGCGATATTGCCGGCCTTTGTGCTCATTTTCTATGTTGCCTATCGTGACCGCCTGCATCCGGAGCCCCGGTGGCAACTTATCAAAGCTTTTTTAAAAGGTTTGCTGTCGGCCCCGCTTGCAATCATCCTTGCTTCCGTTCTGGGGCTGCTGGGATTCTATCCGGCGGAACCTTCCACGGCCTTCGGCCACTTGATGACGGCCCTGTTTTCGGCTGCAGCACCTGAAGAATGTGCCAAATTGTTCATTCTGTGGCAGTTCCTTCGCAAATGCAAGGATTTCGACGAGCACATGGACGGGATTGTCTATGCCGTTTGTGTAGGCATGGGATTCGCCGCAGTGGAAAACATCATGTATGTCTTCAGTGGCATGCAGGCGGCCGAATTGTCCTCTTCGCTTAGCATGGGCTTCAAGATGTCGGTCTATACCGGTGTTTCACGGGCTTTCCTGTCGGTACCCGCCCACTTCGGCTTTGCCGTCCTGATGGGCTATTATTATTCGCTCTCCTGCTTCAGTGGCGGCGAAAACCGCAAGAAATATATGTGGATGGCTCTGCTCCTTCCCATCGCGGCACACGCCTTTTTCGATTTCCTCCTGATGATTGTCGATTCTGAATCTCCGTGGATGATGCTGGTGATGATGGCCTTCTTCGGCTTCTTCTTCTACCTGCAACGCCTTGGCAGCAAAAGCATCTCAAACGCTTTGCTGCACGATAAGAATTATTTCGGGAATAATTAATTTTCTACCGGAACCACAATCATTTCCTCGATGTCATCCACCCACTGACGGTAAAGTTTGTCGGTGGACATGAGGTCTTGCACCGTTGTGCAGGCGTGAAGCACGGTAGCGTGGTCTTTTCCGCCCAATTCAGCGCCGATAGTGGAAAGGGAACAGTTCTTGACCAGGTTCCGGCACTCGTACATGGCTATCTGGCGGGCTTGGACAATCTGACGCTTGCGGGAAGATGAAAGCATCATGTCCCTGGTGATGTTGAAGTAGTCGCAAACGGTTTTGATGATTAGGTCTATATTGACCTCTGTCTCCTGCTCGGAAACAATCTTGCCGGTAACGCTTTGCGCCAAGTCCACATTTATGTTCCGGTGCCCAAGCGTGGCATAGGCCACAAGCGAGGTAAGAGTGCCTTCCAGCTCCCTGAAATTGGTTTTTATTCTGGAGGCGAGGAAAGTCAGGACCTCTTCGCTCAGGGCTACTCCTTCACGCTGTGCACGCGCGCGTAACATCTCAAGACGTGTGGCATAGTCCGGACGGGTAAGTTCCACCGAAAGGCCCCATTTAAAGCGGGACAGCAGCCTTTCCTCGAAATTCTGGAGGTCCACAGGAGCACGGTCGCTGGTGAAAATGAGCTGCTTGCCACTCTGGTGAAGATGGTTGAACACATTGAAGAAAGTGTTCTGGGAGCCCTGGCCCTGCAAATCCTGGATATCGTCCACGATGAGAACGTCTATCCTTTGATAGAAAGCGATGAAATCCACAATCCTATTGCCCTTCACCGCATCCATATATTGGGTTTTGAACTCGTTTCCGGTGACATACAGCACAACCTGGTCCTGGAAGCGTTCCTTGATATCGATGCCGATGGCCTGGGCGATATGGGTTTTACCAAGACCGGGGCCGCCGAAGATGAACAACGGATTGAAAGGAGTCTTTCCGGGAGCCTTGGAGATGCTTTCTCCGGCATTGACGCCCAGTTTGTTGCACTCTCCTTCCACCAGGTTTCCGAAGCAATACTGCGGATTCAGCCTTGGATTGATTTTCAGACGCTGGACGCCCGGGAAAACGAAGGGACTGGGACTGCCCGAAGGCTGGTATGTAGGAACCGACACGGGATTGTTGGTCGGTGCCGATGAGGTCGAAGCGGGCAGGAGCATTCCCTCCCCTTTCCTGACAGGGCGGACCAGATAGAAAAGTTTGGCATCGGCCCCGATGGCCCTGAGGATGGTGCGGCGGATAAGGTCCTTGTATGTGTCTTCAATGTACTCGCGGAAGAAATCTGAAGGAACCTCTACCGTTAGCGTTGCACCTTCAAGCGAAACAGGCTTGATGAGCTTGAACCAGGTATTGAACTGCTGCGGATCGATGTTGTTCTCAATGATCCGGAGGCAGTTATTCCATACCGCAATATGTCTTTCCTGGTCTGTCATCAGGCTAATTGAAAAATGATCTGTTTCGAAAGAATGTCGAATGCAAAGATGGAGGAAAAAAAAATCATAAAAAATTAAAATTGCTATTGCAAATAAAAAATTTTATGATTAAAATATATGCAGAGCGCACCTATTTTCTTCCTTTTACAAAACTCCTGATAATGAGGCGATTATGTATTTTATATTTTGCTAAAACCGCCATAACAGGCATATCTTATTTTTATAAATTCAAAATAAAGCACTTCGCGTTTTTTCCCTGTTTTGTGGGCCTCAAAGCGATAAAAATCAACGTACTGCAATAGTGTTTCCGTCCTCTATTTTTACCACGTATGCATCCTTGAAATTTTTCTTGAAGGCAGGTAAAGATTTCTTCACTTTTTCAACAGAGGGTGAACATCCGGCAATGTACTTGTAAAGCTTTCCGCTTTTTATCTCCATTACATTGTTTCCGCGGAAATAAGGGTCGTCCAGTGCCATCTTTTTTCCGATTGCCAATATCTGCACCCCATACATTATGCCGTCGGTATTTTCACTCTCCACTCCTGCCGTCACATCCTTCGGCTCCTGCGTCACACTGTCGGGGTTGTCATTCCTGGCTTCCTCCTTGACTTTCTCTGGCTCCGTCTTGTCATCAATCGCCTTTTCCGGCGTACCGTCATATCGGCTCTTAAAGGCGCAGAAAGCGTTGAAAATGTTGGTGGCTATGGCATCCCGCCCTTCAGGCGAGCGCATTGTTGCAAGGTCGTCGGGATTCGTTATGAAGCCAACCTCTATGAGTACAGAGGGCATTGCAGTGCGCCAAAGCACCCAGAACGGATCCTGTGAGATGCCCCTGTTGGTCTTGATGGGCTTATTCCCCATGGCACGGGCCACGTCATCGGCAAAAGCAAGGCTGGCCGAAAGATGGGCGTTTTGCATTAAATTGAATATGATGGAGCTCTGGGGGTCGTTTGGGTCGAAACCCTGGTATGTGGCCTGGTAATTGTCTTCCAGAAGGATTACCGAGTTCTCCCTCTTGACAAGGTCCAGGTTTTTGGAATACAAGTCATTATCCTTGTTCCTGGACTTACCCAGGCAATGCACGGAATAACCGTTTGCCGTGGTCCCCTTCTCTACCGAATTCACGTGGATGGAGATGAAAAGGTTGGCTCCGGCCTTGTTGGCAAAGACTGCACGGTTCTCCAATTCCACGAAACGGTCGTCGGAACGCGTCATCTTCACATTCACCTCAGGGTAGGCCGAGGATATCTTACCGGCAAGCCTGCGGCTTATATCCAGGGTAATGTTTTTCTCGTATGTTTTCTTGTCACGGCTGACGCAGCCTACATCCTTTCCACCGTGCCCGGGGTCGATAACCACCGTGTTCAGCGTAAGTTTAGCACCCGGGCCGCTTTGGGCAGGCACAGGGATTGTAAGTAATAACGCCAGCAATGCTGAAAAACTGTATTTCAAAAGCCTTCTCATTCAGATGCGGTTTTGAAAATTGTTGAAATAGTCGTAATTTTGTAAATTGTATTTATTGCAAAAATAGTAAAAATTATTCAATGGCAAGACGCTTTTTGCAATATCTCGTACTCATTGCGGGATTGCTTTCCGGGGCTGCAGGGACTTCCCTTGCGGCCGGACTGCGTCAAAATCCGGACAGTCTTGTCACCAAAGCAGACAGTCTTGCCACCAAAGCAGACAGCCTTGCTACCAGGGCAGACAGCCTTGCAATAAGGCCCGACAGCCTTTCCAGGCGATTCCAGCCCGATTCATCGCTTCTTTTCCCCCGCACCAACGCCCGCCAGGATTCCCTGGACATGCTTGGAAAAAGTTCCCTTGACCGGCCGGCTTTTTCAACCGCCAAGGACTCCATCATCACCGATTTCACCGGAGGAAAACGCATAATTTACTATTACGGCGGTGCCACCGTAACCTACAAGACAATGAAGCTTACGGCCGATTACATGGAGTACGACATCGACGCCAACACCGTATTCGCACGCGGCCGGAAGAACATCGTCACCGGAGAAATGGATGGCCTTCCGGAAATGACCGACGCAGGCCAAACCTACAAGATGGACGAGTTGCGATACAATTTCTCCAGCGGCAAATCCTTCATCACCAACATGATAACCAAGGAGGCCGAAGGAATCCTCCAAGGCAAGAGCATCAAGATGCTGCAGGACAAGTCCATCAATATGAAAAACGGTGTCTATACCGTTTGCGACCTGGAGGAACCGCACTACTACCTGAAGCTGAGCATGGCCAAAATCGTTACCAAACCTTCGCAGAAGACGGTTTTCGGCCCTGCCTGGCCGGTAGTTGCCGGCGTTCCAGTCCCCATCGGCCTGCCTTTCGGATTCGTTCCGCAGAAGCCCACCAGGGCTACCGGCCTGCTGATGCCCACATTTGGTGAAGAACAGGCCCGCGGTTTCTTTGTACGTGACGCCGGAATGTACTTTGTCATAGGCGATTACTTCGACATTTCCCTCACCGGAGACTACTATACCATGGGTTCCTGGGCCGTTAACCTGAACTCCCGCTACAAAGTGAATTACAAGTTCAACGGCAATCTTTCCATCAACTACTCCAACGACCAGGCCGGTGAAAAGGGCAGCACGGACTTTGTCCAGTCCCGGAACTTCGGCTTCCGCTGGTCCCATTCCCAGGATTCCAAGGCCCACCCGGGGACATCCCTTAGCGCGTCGGTGAACATTACCAGCCCTTCCAACAACCGTTATAACGCAACTTCGGTGACCGAAGCCCAGCAGAACCAGATGGGTTCCTCCATTTCCTATTCCCACAATTGGAACGGCAAGTTCAACCTGAGCGTAAACGCCCTGCACAACCAGAATACCAGGGACTCCAGCTACTCCTTCACCCTTCCCAACATCACCTTCAATGTAAACCGTTTCTACCCTTTCAAAAAGAAGGTGCGAGTTGGCAAGGAAAAATTCTACGAAAAAATATCCTTCGGCTATTCCACTTCGTTCCAGAACAGATTGAATTTCAAGATGAGGGACCTGCAGGATTATGTAATGGAAGGCGACCATTTTGTCCCCAAAACCGGTCCCGACGGAAGGGTTTACAGGGAAAAGGAATTCGGCGATTCGCTTGGCATCAAGGCTTTGAACAAGATGACAAACGGCATGTCGCATAACTTCCAGATAGGCCTTCCCAGTTTCACGCTTTTCAAATACCTGAATTTCTCCCCCAGCCTAAGCTACGGCATGAACTGGATGTTCTCCAAAGGCAGCAGATACCTGGAAGACGTGCTTGACAGTGAAGGAAATCCCATTATGGTCCAGGATGCCGAGGGCAACCAGGTAATTGCCAAAAAGGAGGTTTCAGACCCGGGATCGGCCTTTAACGCCTTCGGGGCAACGCACACATATTCGGGTAGCATATCCATGAGCACCCGTATTTACGGTATGTTCAACTTCGGCAAACATCGAAGAGTGCAGGCCATACGACATGTGATAACGCCGTCAGTATCATTTAATTACTCCCCTGAAAAAGGCACGGCCTTCAACGGTTGGCGAACCCTGGAGGCCTATTACGACAAAAACGGCAAGTACCATGCGGAAAGCATGTACAATATATATAGCCTCAGCGGAAACCACAACTCGGTGTCTCCGCCAGGCCGGGGCCAAAGCGGAAGCCTCTCACTTTCAATAGGTAACAACCTGGAAGCCAAGGTCAGGGACTCCCGCGACACCACCGGCACAGGAAGCAAGAAAGTTAAGCTCCTGGACCAGCTAAACATCAATACCTCCTATAACTTCCTTGCCGATTCAATGCGCCTCCAGAACTTCGGCGTAACGGCTTCCACCAGGCTTTTCAACAAGGTTAGCATTAGCGGAAACCTGAATTTCGACCCTTATGCCATCGACTCTCAGGGAAGACGCATAAACAAGCTGAACGTCCTGGTGACAGGCGTTCCGCTCAGACTGACGAACGCTTCCCTGTCGGCCTCATTCTCACTGGATGGGAAAGGTGCAATTAACGGAAACGACGGAACGAAGGGGGGCAGTTCGGACCGAAACTCCTACCAAAGGATTTATTACCATCCCATAACCGGAGAATACATACCCGGGGGCTACGTCTATTATATGAATCCCAACTCCCCCTGGTCCATTAATGTAAGCTATTCGCTAAGTTATTCAAAGTCATATACATACCAGGCAACAACCGAACAGCTCATTGAAAACAACCGTATTACGCAGACAGTCAATTTGAGCGGAAACGTGAAACTGACGCCGCGACTAAGCATCCAGGCCACTACCGGCTTCGATATTATGGCCATGCGCCTTACAACCACTCAGATCAGCGCTTCATACGACCTTCACTGTTTCAACATATCGGTCAGCTGGGTACCCCTCGGGCAGTGGAAATCGTACAGTTTCCGCATCGCGGCCAATGCATCGACCCTGGCGGATCTTCTTCGCTTCAAGAAGAGCGATTCCTACATGGATAATATGCTTAAATAAAATATTTTTACTATATTTGCATCGGTATTCCGTTCGGAATGCCTTCCTTTACTGAAATTTTATTTCAAATTTATGCCCCATACTCTATTTGAACTGAACGAGATGAGCGAACAGCAGCTCCGAAGCCTTGGAGAGTCGCTTAATATCAAAGGAGCCGCAAAAATGGATTTGAACGAACTTGGTTTCTCTATTCTGGATGCCCAGGCCGTTATAGAATCCCAAAAGCCGGATATTCCTGCAAAGAAGAAACGCGGCCGCCCGGCAAAGAAAGCTGAAGTTGCACCGGCACAAGCTCCGGCTCCGGCCACCACTGCGCCAGCACCTGCACCTGCCAAGAAGAGAGGTCGCAAACCGGCGGAAAAACCTGCTGAAAAAACCATAGAAAAGCCTATAGAGCCTGCCCAGAAGACAGAAGAGAAAGTTGAAGAGGCTGCTCCTGCCCAGAAGCCCGCCGGCAAGAAACGTGGAAGAAAAGCTGCCCAGAAAACGGCAGAGGCCGCCGCTACGGCTCCCGCTGCTCCTGCTCCCGTGCAGGAAGACGAAACCAACGCTAAAGTTGACGGCAAGCAGTTTATCCACGATCTTTTCCAGAACTTAAAGGACGATGCAAGCCAGGAGGCACCAGCCCCTGCCGCTCCGCAGCCCAAGCATTCCAAGAAACAGGCTCCCCAGCAGCAGCCCCAGCGCCCTCCCCGTATTGAATTTGAAGGCTCGGTCGAAGCAACCGGCGTTCTGGAAATAATGCCGGACGGATACGGTTTCCTGCGTTCATCGGACTATAATTACCTGAATTCCCCGGACGATATCTATGTTTCCCAGCAGCAAATCAAGCAGAATGCCCTGAAGAACGGAGATACCGTAACCGGTGAGATACGCCCTCCCAAGGAGGGAGACAAGTATTTCCCGCTTGTAAAAATCAAATACATCAACGGCCGCACGCCAGAATTCGTCAGGGACAGGGTTCCCTTCGATTTCCTCACTCCCCTTTTCCCCACGGAGAAATTCAACCTTCTGGGCCACGGTCACGAGAAAGACCTCTCCATCAGGGTTGTGGATATGTTCACTCCCATCGGCAAGGGACAGCGCGGTCTTATTGTCGCACAGCCTAAAACCGGTAAGACAATGCTTCTGAAGGCCGTTGCCAATGCAATTGCCGACAATCATCCGGAGGTTTACGAGATTGTCCTTCTTATTGACGAGCGTCCGGAGGAGGTTACCGATATGCAGCGCAGCGTCAAGGCCGAAGTTGTGGCTTCCACCTTCGACGAGCCCGCAGAGCGTCACGTAAAAGTGGCCAATATGGTGCTTGACAAGGCCCGCAGGCTTGTAGAATGCGGTCACGACGTTGTTATCCTTCTGGACTCCATTACCCGTCTTGCACGTGCCTACAACACTGTTCAGCCGGCCTCCGGCAAGGTTCTCACCGGCGGTGTAGATGCCAATGCCCTCCAGAAGCCCAAGCGCTTCTTCGGTGCAGCCCGTAATATTGAAGGTGGCGGTTCCCTCACCATCCTGGCCACGGCCCTCACCGAAACCGGTTCCAAGATGGACGACGTCATTTTCGAGGAATTCAAAGGCACCGGCAACATGGAACTCCACCTCAACAGGCAGCTCAGCGAGAGGCGCATCTTCCCTGCCA
>CACYCP010000086.1 GCA_902772985.1 uncultured Bacteroidia bacterium
ACAGTTGAGAACGGCAAGGTTACGGCTGTGAAGGAAGGCAGTGCAGTAATCACGGCAAAGGCCGGTGAGAAGACTGCGACGTGCACGGTGACGGTGAAGAAATATGTTTTTGAGATCACTCCGTCACGAGTAGATGTGATGGCAGGTCGTGGAACTTTTGTTATAAGGGTTGTTTCAACATATAAATACAAAATCAGTTCTCTACCGGATTGGATTACAGAAAAATCCATTGACTCCATCTTTGATCAAGTTCATGAATTTGAGGTTCAAGCTAATCCGAGTGAAAAAGAACGTAACGGTAACATTGTTTTTTCTGATGAAAGAGGAACTACTCTGCAATGTAATGTAAATCAGAAAGGTTGTGTTGCAGGAGGTAACGAGGGAATTAATACAGGAGAAGATATCAATTTTTAGGTAAAAAAGGAGTAAGTGTTATGAAGAAGACAATTATTGCATTATTTGGATCTTTTTTCCTATTGATACCAGCATGCCAAAGAATATCGGAGGAGGATCTTATTTCGGATTACACTATTACTGCTTCTTTGGAGAGGGATAGTGACACCAAAGTTCATTTAGGCGATGCCGATGTCCAGGGTGTCTATTACCCATACTGGTCTAAAGGCGATGCCTTGGCCCTTTATGTAGATAATGTGGTAAATCCCGATATCTATATGCTTTTTAGTGGAGAAGGAACCGTGAAAGGTTCTTTCAAAGGAAGACTATTCGGGAATCGCATGGTTGCGCTGTATCCAGCATCTGATAAAACGAGAGATGGTCTCACCGACGATGTCCTGACGTTAGAACTTCCTGCCATACAGCAATATGTCCCAGCATCCTTTGGGAAAGATTCCTTTCCAATGATTGCTGTAGCAAACGGCCAAGAGTTCTCATTCAAAAACCTTTGTTCTGTTCTAAAAATGTCTTTAACTGGATATGTTAACGTTCTTTCCATTAAATTTAGCGCAGCGGATAATCAGCAGGCAGTGAGTGGAAAAGCTAAAGTACGTACGGACTTTACATCAGCACCGGAATTAGAAATGATTAGTGGCGGTTCCAGTGAGGTTATGCTTATGTGTGGAAGTGTTGAGTTGAATCCTATAGAACCCACAGACTTCTTCTTGGTGATACCTCCCGGAACCTATCAAGGCGGATTTACCATAGAAATTGAAACAGATCATGGAATGGAAATCCGGAGTATAGGTTCGGATGTCATTTTTGAGCGGTCCCAGCTTCGAGCAATCCCCACTTTTGAGTGTAAGGGCAGTGGCGAGATTAATACCTGTCAGATTCCTGACAACCAGATATGGTATAAATATGAATATGGCGGTCTTTATGAGTATCTAAGAAATGATAACTTCGATGCCAATATTGTTTCCCATACTTATGAGAATGGGAGAGGTATCATTACTTTCGATGCTCCATTAAAAGCTATATACGGAGATCCTTTTTCCGCTTCTTTTACGGAAATTCAGCTCCCGGATTGTGTGGAAGAGATACGAGGGGAGGCTTTTAGACGCAGTCGTATCACTTCTTTCCGAATACCGAAAAATCTTATTTACTTGGCTGCAAATGCATTTTACGGTTGCGATAAATTATCACGTTTTTATGGCCCTAAAGCTACGGAAGATGGCCTTTATGTCATTTTGGAACAAGGAGAGATAGTGGCATATGCGCCGGCGGGAGTTGGCGAGACAGTGATTCTTCCTGCGGACGCGACCTCTGTTGCGGAATGGCTGTTCTCATCAAACGATAACATACGTCACCTAATTGTACCGGAGGGTGTGAAAAAGATAGGTGAAAGTGCATTTTGTTCTTGTTCGTCATTGGAACGGGTAAACTTGCCATCCAGTTTAGAGATGGTTAAACCTCGCGCTTTTACTAATTGCCCCAATTTGCGTTCCTTCGAAGGAGATAGTGGTTTAATTTGCTCTGAAGGAAAGGCACTTATGAGTTTTGATGGCGTAGATGGCGTATTAATTGTCGTGGTCTCCGATACGGAGGATTATACGATTCCTGATGGAGCCCGGAAAGTGGAAGATGAGTGTTTCTCCACTTGTGAGCATCTCCGAAGCATTACCTTCCCGTCAAAATATGTGTATTTGAGTGGGAATCCTTTTAAAAAATGCATCACTTTGGAGTTCTTTTTTGGGAGTCATGCATCAGAGGATAATCATTGCCTGATTTGGGAGAATAAATTGATGGCAGTAACGCCCATTTGTCCTGCAAATTATTCCGTGCCTGCCGATAATCGCATTACTTCAATTAGTGCAAATGCTTTTTCCGGTAATAAGTCAATCGAAAATTTAATTATCCCGGAGGGTATAATTGACGTAGGAGGCCTACAAGGAATGACTCGCTTAAAAAGCGTCAGATTGCCAAATTCGTTGAAGGAACTGGGATACGATCCTTTTGAAGGAAATATGAATCTGGAAGAAGTCTATCTGCGTTCTTATATGCCTCCATATTATCGTGAGTGGAATTATCTTGCAGATAATGCATGGGGCTCTGACAATCTGGTGATATATGTACCTAAAGGATTTGAAAATGCTTATAAAACACGCGGCTGGTCCAAGTTCGCCAATAGGATAAAAAGTTATGAATACGATGATTTGGAGATTCCGGATTATTATATATCCCAAGACTATTCTCGTGATGGAGAAGTAATTGTTCTTCAGAAAGCTTCTGAAGGTTTGGGAATTAATTTGATATTAATGGGAGATGGATATTCCGATAGGCAGATTGAGAACGGATTGTATATCAAGGTGATGAAAAGGATGATGGAGGACTTTTTCAGTGTAGAACCTTTCACAACTTTTAGGAGACTGTTTAATGTATACGCTGTTTTGGCGATTTCCGAGACGGAAGGATATGAGCACGAAGGTCAAGCTTTAGAGGCAGATATAAATGCTTGGCCAAGAAAAGTAAATATTTTCAAGAGTTGGGAATATGCCGAGAAGGTCGTCCCGCGTGATGAGAAATCGCAGCTCATAATAGCGGCTTTGAATGCGGACATGGACGGTGGAGTTGCGAATTGGTTTTACGGCAAAGATGGTGATTTTGGTAACAGTTCCAATGCCCCTATCGTATCAATTACTACAAACAGTGATTTGGCAGTGTTTAGAAGCACATTAATACATGAAGTTGGCCACGGTTTCGCTAAACTGGCCGACGAGTATTATTATTGGAACGGAGATACCATGCCTCAATTCATGATAGAAGAAGATTATAAGAGATATGTTCCTTATGGATATTGGAAGAATGTAGACTTTGTCAGTGACATTACAGAAGTGAAATGGTCTCGTTTTTTATTTGATGAACGTTATAAATACGATGGGTTGGGGTGCTTTGAGGGTGCGTGCACATATCAGTTCGGTGCATGGCGCCCATCGGAAGACAGTGTCATGAGGCTGCATAATGATCTCACAACAGATTTCAATGCTCCGTCTCGCGAAGCCATATGGTATCGAATTCATAAATTGGCTTACGGAGATGGCTGGGTTTATAATTATGAAGATTTTGTTGCCTATGATGCACTGAACAGGAAAACCATGGCAGAGGTAAATGCCCCTACACGAAGAAGCCGTGCAAGTAACTTGCGACTTAATATGCACCATCCTCCGCTAATTTTTGAAGTGCCTTAAGGTTTATAGCATCGTTCATAGAGATGTCCACCGGCGCGTCTTCATGCGCAGAGATGGCCGATTAGGTAGGCCATGACGAACTAGTCCTTCCAGACTTTAAGGTACTCCTCGAGGGCCCACATTTCGTCGCGATAACGGGCGGCGGCGGTGAAATCCAGTTCCGCCGCCGCTTTCTGCATCTTGCGGCGGGCTTCTTCGGCAGCCTTTTCCACCTGCTCGCGGGACATGGAACGAATTACCGGATCCTGAAGGACGGCGGCAAGGTCGGCGGCAATATAGCCGTCCACATAGGCCGATGTCCCTTCCCTCCTGGCATCGTGCCCGAGGCCGACACGCACGTCTCCTTTCCCAAGTTCCGAAGCGCTGGGCACGTATTCCGGGTCGGATACGCTGTCGCGGGCGCTCACGTGGCCGGTAACGCTGTTTTTCAGCACCGGGTTCAGGAAGCCGGAGAGGTGGGTGGTGTCTTCGCCCGATCGGACCAGTTCGCTAATGAGCACGTTCGGGCGAATCTGGACCTGTTTTGGCGTGATGCCGTTCAATTTGTTGTATTCCTGTTGTTTGGCCCTCCGGCGGGCGGTTTCGCGTATGGTCTCGTCCATGGACTGTGTGATGCTGTCGGCATACATTATGACCAGTCCGTTGATGTTGCGGGCAGCGCGTCCTGCGGTCTGGGTGAGGGCCCTGCCGCTTCTCAGGAAGCCCTCTTTGTCGGCATCCAGGATGGCAACCAGCGATACTGTGGGGATGTCCAGGCCTTCACGCAGGAGGTTTACGCCAATCAGGACGTCGAACAGGCCGTTCTTGAAGTCTTCGATGATTTCAACTCTTTCGGCCGTGTCAACGTCGGAGTGGATGTAGCGGCAGCGCACGCCCTGGCGGGTGAAATAGGAATCCAGTTCTTCGGCCATGCGTTTGGTGAGCGTAGTAACAAGGGTGCGCTCGTCCTTTTCGGCCCGGATGCGTATTTCCTCCATCAAGTCGTCCACCTGGTTCTTGGTGGGGCGAACCTCGATGGGAGGATCCAGAAGGCCGGTGGGGCGCACGATTTGTTCTACTACAAGGCCTTCGCTCTTTTCCAGCTCATAATCGGCCGGGGTGGCGCTCACATAGACTTTCTGATGGGTGACACCCTCGAACTCGTCGAAGGTGAGGGGGCGGTTGTCGGAGGCGGCGGGGAGGCGGAAGCCGTATTCCACCAGGGTTTCCTTGCGGGAGTGGTCTCCGCCGTACATTGCACGGATCTGGGGCAGAGTAACGTGGCTTTCGTCTATGAAAACGATGAAATCGTCGGGGAAATAGTCTATGAGGGTGAAGGGGCGTTGTCCAGGCTTCCGGCCGTCGAAGTACCGCGAATAATTCTCGACTCCCGGGCAGTAGCCCATCTCCTTTATCATCTCGATGTCATATTCCACCCTTTGCTTCAAGCGCTTGGCTTCCAGGAATTTGCCGATGGATTCGAAATATTCCACCTGCTTTACGAGGTCATCCTGGATCTGGCTGACGGCCTTTGCGCCCTTCTCCTTCGAGGTGACGAAGTTCTTTGCAGGGTACAGGTCTATCTTCTCCATTTCCTCGAATATGGCTCCGCTTACCGGGTCTATGAGGGTGATGCGGTCCACCTCGTCGCCGAAAAATTCGATGCGGGCTGCGTAATCGGCCCCGCCAAGGAAAATATCCACCGTGTCGCCTCGGACGCGGAAACTGCCGCGTTTGAAATCCGTTTCCGTACGGTAATAAAGGGCATCCACAATTCTGTAAAGGAGACGGGTCATTGACATTCGTTCGCCGCGGCGCACGGTGACTGTCTGGTCGTGGAAGTCGTCCGGATTCCCTATTCCGTACAGGCAGGAGACGCTGGAAATCACGATTACGTCCCTCCTTCCGGACATAAGGGCACTGGCAGCACTGACCCTGAGCTCGTCAATCTTATCGTTTATGCTCAGGTCTTTCTCAATATAGGTGTCGGTGCTTGGGATGTAAGCCTCCGGCTGGTAATAATCGTAGTAGGAAACGAAATATTCCACCGCATTATCCGGAAAAAATGCCTTGAATTCGCCGTAAAGCTGGGCGGCCAGGGTTTTATTATGGCTTAAAATCAAGGCCGGACGCTGCAGGCGCTGAATGACATTTGCCATGGTGAAGGTCTTGCCGGAGCCTGTGACGCCAAGTAGCGTAACATCCTTAACTCCTTGAGACAGAGCCTTGCACAACTGATCGATGGCCTCCGGCTGGTCGCCGGAAGGAAGGTATGTAGAATTGAGGCGGAAGTCCATCAGCGGGGTTTTTCTAGGCAAAGATACGAGTCTTTATAAAATTTTAAAAAAAACCGAGGAAATTTTGTGTACTAAAAAAAAATATGTATCTTTGTCGCGATTAACGGCCTGTTAGTGCATAGATTTTTTAGAAACAATAATAGTTAATACTTTATTTATGAAAGGTATCAAATTAATTCTCGGAGCTCTTGCAGCTGCAAGCCTCCTGTTCTCTGCAAACGCTTTTGCTCAGGAGAACAACAATCGTGACGAGAACGGTAAAATCGTTCGCGGTGCTTATGAAACCAATGGTTTCTTCGACAACACCTGGATCGGTATCGCTGCCGGTTACAACGCCGGTATCCGCGGTGCTGGTAAGGACTTCCTCGGTCTTGACCTTCAGGGTAAAGGCGGTCTCGCCCTCGATTTCAACATCGGTAAGTGGTGGACTCCTGCAGTAGGTGCCCGTCTGGGTTACAAGGGCGTTTCCAACATGTTTGGCAAATTCGCCGTTACCCCTCTCAACCAGCACTATCTGCACGCCGACTTCCTCTGGAACGCAGCAAACAGCTTCCTTGGTTATCACGAGACCCGCATCTGGAATCCCATTCCTTATGCTTCCACCGGTCTTCTCTGGTTCAAGGACAACACTGTCAAGAATGCTAAGCTCGACATCGAGTATGCCGCTGGTTTCGGTCTCTTGAACAATTTCCGTCTTTCCAAGAGGATCAACCTCACCCTGGATTTGATGGCTCTTGTAGCTTATGGCCGCCAGTATGACAACAAGGGCAAGTTCCACTTCCCTCTGTCCGCTACCCTCGGTCTTAGCTTCAACCTCTTCAAGACCAACTTCGACCGCCACAGCAGCATCACTCCTGTAGTGGTTCCTGTTCCTTTCACCACTGAGCAGTACAACGCCCTCAAGGACAAGGTTGCCGCTTTGGAGAAAGAGAATGCAGCCCTCAAGAACAAGATCGCTGCCCTCGAAAACGAACTCGCTCCTTATCGCAAGCTCGTCAACGGCCAGACCTACCTCTACGAGAATGGCACCTTCACCGCAGTTGATGTGAAGGAAGGTTCCCCGATGTCCATCTACTTCGACCTGGGTTCTTCCAAGATCTCTGCTCGTGAAAAGGCTCACCTCGAGTACTTCGCCCAGAACGTTGTCAACGGTGACACCAAGCTCTGCATCAACGGTTACGCCGACAAGCAGACCGGTTCCGCCAAGTACAACAAGACCCTGTCCGAGAAGCGTGTCAAGGCTGTTGTCGACCTCCTCACCAAGGCTGGTGCCAACGAGGCTAACATTGAGACTGCAGCTCACGGTTCCGAAATCCAGCTCTTCGACAGCGCTGCCAAGAACCGCGTAGTTACCATCGAGGTTAAGTAAGTTTTACTTACGCAAAGCAAAAAGGGACATCTCTTTCGGGATGTCCTTTTTTTTGCATACCTTTGCAGTATGAAAACAAAACCAATTGTAGCGCTCGTTTACGATTTTGACGGCACTCTCTCGCCGGGGAACATGCAGGAGTTCGGCTTTATTCAAGCAATTGGCCATACTCCGGACGAATTCTGGTCCAAGAGCAACGGTCTTGCAAAGGGACAGGATGCATCGGATATCCTATCCTATATGAAACTGATGATAGATGAGGCAAGGCGTAGCGGAATAAGGCTTACGCGTGAAGGTTTCCGGAATTACGGAAAGGATATCAAGTTATATGACGGGGTTAAGGAGTGGTTCCGGAATGTGAACGAGTACGGTAAATCGCAGGGAATCATCATAGAGCATTATATCAATTCATCGGGGCTGATAGAAATAATCGAGGGCTCTCCCATAGCCGGGGAATTCAAGCACATTTTTGCCAGCAGCTTCATTTACGATGAAAATGGGGAGGCCGAGTGGCCGGGTTCTTCGGTGGATTATACGGAGAAGACGCAGTTCCTTTTCAAGATTCGCAAGGGAATATTCTCACTCAGGGATTCCAAGCGTGTGAATGAGAGCTGGGCCGATGAATGGAAACGCATTCCCTTCACGCAAATGATTTACTTCGGCGACGGTGAAACGGACATTCCTTCCATGAAGCTCGTGAGCCTGTCCGGAGGTAATGCAATCGCAGTTTTCGATCCTTCCTCTCCAGAGAAGAAGGCCACGGCCCGGAAACTCCTGAAGCAGGGAAGGGTCAATTTTATCACGCCGGCCAGTTTTACCAAGGATTCCCGCACTTTCCGCCTGGTGTGCGCCATCATCGACAAGATCAAGGCCGAGAACGAACTTAAAAAATTTACACTCTATAAATGAGGACTTTACGCGTAGGAATGGTGCAGCAGCATTGCACCGCGGATATTGCTTCCAATATTGAACGCCTGGAAAAGGGCATTCAGGAGTGTGCGGCAAAGGGGGCCCAGCTTGTGGTGCTCCAGGAACTGCATAACAGCCTGTATTTCTGCCAGGAGGAGGATGCCGATTTATGTGATTTGGCTGAACCCATTCCAGGGCCTTCCACGGAGCGTTTCGGGGCTTTGGCCAGGGAACTTGGCGTGGTTCTGGTGCTTTCGCTCTTTGAGCGCAGGACGGCCGGTATTTACCACAATACCGCCGTTGTCCTTGAGGCCGATGGCAGCATCGCGGGGAAATACCGCAAGATGCACATTCCGGATGATCCTCTGTTCTATGAGAAGTTCTATTTCACTCTGGGAGATCTTGGTTTCGTGCCTGTAAAGACTTCTGTGGGGGTTCTTGGTGTCCTTGTCTGCTGGGATCAGTGGTATCCGGAGGCTGCTCGGGCAATGGCTCTTGCCGGTGCCGAGCTGCTCATATATCCTACGGCCATCGGCGGTGTCCCTACCGATCCGGAGTGGGAGCAGGAGCAGCAGCGCCAGGCTTGGCAGCTTGTCCAGAGGGGGCATAGTGTTGCGAACGGCTTGCCTGTTGTCACCGTGAACCGTACAGGTGTAGAGGCCGATCCTACTGGTCAATCCACCGGCATAGATTTCTGGGGGCATTCTTTTGCGACGGGCGCCCAGGGGGAGATGCTTACGGAGTTTGAAAAGGATGAGGAGGGGGTTCGTGTGGTGGAAATCGACCTTGAACAGTGCGAGTATGTACGCCGCGGCTGGCCCTTCCTTCGTGACCGTCGCATCGACGCCTACGATATTCTCTTAAAACGCTTCGGAAAATAGCTTTCTGGGGCAGAGCTCACTTGGATATTAATGGTGAATTACCAGCCTAACGGGTAATTCATCGTTATACAGTGCAGGCCGCCGTGTCCGGTGAGAAGGGGACGGCAGTCGATGGTGATGATTTCCCGGTCGGGGAAAGCCTTGCGAAGCTGGTCGGCGGCAATTTTGTCTTTGGGACTATCGGCTCCGGGAAGAAGTACTGCGCCGTTGATAATGAGGAAGTTGGCGTAGGAGCCGGGCAAACGGTAATCTTCGAAATATAGGACGTCAGGAAGGGGGAGAGGAAGGAGGCGATAGGGTTTTCCGTCAAGAGTGCGGAAACTGCGGAGCTCTTCCTCCATAGCTTTGAGGGCGGGATAATTCGCATCGGCGGAATCGTCGCACTTGGTGTAGGCGATGGTGTCCTCGCCGCAGAAGCGGGCCAGGATATCCACGTGGGAATCAGTGTCGTCTCCTACGATGCTGCCGCTCTCCAGCCACAGAATGCGTTTCAGGCCGAAAGCGTCGGCCAGATGGGCCTGAATCTGCTCCTTTGAAAGGTATTCGTTGCGATTGACGGAAAGTAGGCATTCCGAGGTGCAGATGAGGGTGCCGGCGCCGTCGGTGTCGATGCTGCCGCCCTCCAGGACGAAGGGGCGCATGTCGCGGTATTGAACGTCTTTTGAAAAAGCGCCTTTGGAATACATCCTGCGGGTGATTTGGTTGTCCTGGTCGGAAGCGAATTTCAGTCCCCAGCCGTTGAAGACGAAGTCCAGTACGAACTTTTCACCCCTGTCTCCGTGAACGGAAATGGCGCCGTGGTCGCGGGCCCAGGTGTCGTTCAGGGGACATTCGACATAGCGGATGTTGTCAAAGCGGCGAAGTCCGTTGCGCTGGAGGTCTTCCTTGCATTCAGCGGCATCGCGGCACACGAGCACAACAGGCTCGAAGCGCGTAATTGCCTCAATGATATTTGTATAGCAAAGCTGAACTTTCTCAACCTCGTCCCATAAGGATTCCAGATGCGGCCAGGTAAGCTGCACGAAGGATTGTTTTTCCCATTCTGCTGGTAGTCTCATAGTGCAAAGTTAGGAAAAAATAGTGTTTTCTATTCCCAATAAATTTGTAAATTTGTGGATGTATTAAAAACTACTAAACTGTAATGGAGAAAAAGAATTATCCGCACTATCTTCAAAGCTTGCAGGACGCAACCCGCAAGTACTGGGACAAGCCCGCTCTAAATACTATAGGTGGGGACTCATTCACTTACGCCCAAATGGCAACGGACATCGCCCGCTTCCATATAGTTTTCGAAAAGGCTGGTTTCAAGAAGGGAGACAAGATAGCCCTATGTGCCAACAACGGCGCCCGCTGGGGCTTCGCCTACCTTGCAGTGAACACTTACGAAACCGTGATTGTTCCCATTCTGGCCGATTTTACGCCGGAAAGCGTGATGGGCCTCGTGAACCATTCGGAAAGCATCGCCCTTTTCACCAACGCAGCCCGCTGGGCTAAGATGGACCCTGAAAATATGCCTGCCCTCCAGGCGGTCTTCGACGTGGACAACTGGAACATCCTCTTCTGCCGTAATCCCAAGATTCAGGAAGCCGTCGATAATCTGGACGCCCTTTTTGCGGCCAAGTATCCAAAAGGCTTCGGCCCGGACGATGTGGTTTATCCTACCGACAACTGGGACGACCTGTCCACCATCAACTATACTTCCGGCTCTACCGGAGACCCTAAGGGCGTGATGCTCACTTACCGTAACTTCAGCGCCAATGTGGATTATGATCAGCGTTTTATGCCTGCCGGCGACAAGATGGTCTCCATGCTTCCCATGGCCCATATGTACGGCCTTGTCATCGAGTTTATCTATCCTCTTTGCAACGGCACTTCCATATACTGGATGGGCAAGGCCCCTACTCCCGCTACGCTCCTCAAAGCGTTCGCCGACGTGAAGCCCTACCTGCTGGTTACCGTTCCCCTGGTGATGGAGAAGATATACAAGAGCAAGCTCAAGCCCACGATGGACAAGCCCGCCATCAAATTGCTCTCTAAAATTCCTGGCATTAACAACCTGATTTTCAAGAAAGTGAGGGAAGGCCTTCACGAGGCCTTCGGTGGAAAGGTCACCGAGTACATCATGGGCGGCGCAGCCTTGAATCCGGAGGTGGAGCGTCTGTTCAAGAAAATAAAGTTCCCTTATACTGTTGGTTACGGCATGACGGAAGGCTGCCCGCTGATGGCCTATTCCGGATGGCGCACCTATGTTCCCGGTTCCTGCGGCAAGCCCGTGGACATTACCGAGATACGCATCGACTCGGACGATCCACAGCACGTCGTGGGTGAAATCCAGGCCAGGGGCGACAATATCACCATGGGCTATTTCAAGAACCAGGAAGCCACGGCAAACGCTTTTACAGAGGATGGCTGGCTTCGCACCGGCGACTTGGGCGTAATGGA
>CACYCP010000087.1 GCA_902772985.1 uncultured Bacteroidia bacterium
GCTGCGTGATGAAGCTCAAGGCCGGCAAGACCGATGTCACCCTGGCCCAGAGCGGCACCGAGGCTTTCAAGCATATGGTGTTCCCCGATGCAAAATACCGCTGCGCCGTCAAGGCCGTCGACAAGAACGACGAGGCAAAGGTTGGCGACGCCCTGAACAAGGTTGCCGCACAGGATCCTACCATCAACGTGGAATACTCCAAGGAGCTGCGCCAGACCATCCTCTCCGGTATGGGCGAGCAGCACATCAACTATGTGAAGTGGAGGGTTACCAACGAGTTCAAGCAGAACATCGAACTCTATGCCCCCAAGGTGCCTTACCGCGAGACCATCACCAAGGTTTCCACCGCCACCTACCGCCACAAGAAGCAGTCCGGCGGCGCCGGTCAGTTCGGTGAAGTTTCCATGCTGCTGTGCCCCTACATCGAGGGTGAGCCCGCCGGCAACAAGTTCAAGATTGACGGCAAGGAAACTGAACTCAAGATCAAGAACCAGCAGATGTTCGACCTGGAATGGGGCGGCAAGCTGGAGTACATCAACTGCGTTGTGGGCGGTGCCATCGACGAAGGCTTCATGCCCGCCATCCTCAAGGGTATCAACGACAAGATGACCGAAGGCCCCCTCACCGGTTCCTATGCCCGTGACATCCGCGTCTATGTTTACGACGGTAAGATGCACCCGGTCGATTCCAAGGAAATCGCCTTCATCATCGCCGGCCGTAATGCCTTCAAAGAGGCTTTCCGCAACGCCGGTCCCAAGATTCTGGAGCCCATCTACAACGTGGACATCATCACCCCGAACGAGTATGTAGGTCCTTGTATGAGCGACCTCAACACCCGTCGCGGCATGATTATGAACCAGGATATGGACAAGGGCTTCACCGTCCTTCACGCCCGCGTTCCCCTGGCCGAGCTTTACCGCTACTCCACTGTCCTGAGTTCCCTCACCGGTGGCAGCGCCACCTTCACCATGAGTTTTGCCGAGTACGTGCAGGTTCCCGCCGATGTACAGACCAAACTTCTGGCCGAATATGCCGCTCAGGAGCAGGAAGAAGACTAGTTTATACACATTCTTCATGAAGAAACAATACGACGTTCCGGAGGTTGAGGCGGTTGTGCTTTCAACCTCCGGCGCCATTTTGGCGGCAAGCAATGAAAACTTCCCCATCGTCCCCACGCCCTTCAGCGTTCCGGGATACGATATGTCAGACCTTTAAAAGCATCGGCCTGTGAAAAAGACTAAAATCCTGGCCATTTCGGCCGTTGCCCTTCTTGCGCTGTCCTGCGCGAAAGAGAATCCGCTTCCCGAGAACTCTCAGGAGTTGGAGGTCAAAGAGACTATTACCATCCAGGCCGGCTTTGCCGAAGACACGAAGGTGACGCTGGCTGTGAACTCTACCTATGCCAAGCCCGTTTGGAGGAGCAATGACCAATTTGCAATGTATTCCCTTTTGAGCGGCGGCGGTTATTACTCCTCTATCTTTACGACAACGGAAGACAATGTCGCCAAGGCGTCTTTCTCCGGTGCGAAGTTTTCCGGGAGCTACCTTTCCGACAGGGGCCTTTATTTTTCCATGTATCCCCTGTATGCAGGCGTCAATAACAATAGCAAGAATCCTTATTCGCCCAGCGGCGGCGGTTCTATCCGCCTGTATGTTCCTTCTGTCCAGACTCCGGTGGCGAATAACATCCCCGGGGGACTTATATCGGCCTTCGCCGTGTCGGACGATCCGGAAAAGGACTTGTCCTTTACCAACCTGAATTCCATCATCCGCTTCAAGCTGTCGGGTGCAGCTGTGTCCCAGGTGGTATCCGTTTCCTTCATCGCCAACAGCAACATATGCGGCGATGTCCTGGTTCAGGGCGTGGATACCGGAACTCCTACGTTTAATACGGTTGCCTATTTCGAGCCCAGAATCGAGCCCAGCGGCAATACGGTCACCCTTAGCGGTGCGGCATTCACCGAAGGGGACTACTACTATATGGTTACCATTCCTGGAAGCACCAACGGCTACAGCATGGTGTTCCGCGACAGCGACGGTAGGTACATCGTGAAGAGCTCCATGAAGACGCTTGCCCTTCAGCGCTCCCGCATCCAGGACTTCGGCACCATTGACATCGGCGACAGCTTCGAAAGCTATTCAGATCCTAATCTTGTCAAGTACATTAGCTGTGAGCCTGGATTGTTCTACCCCATTCCAATCTGCATCCTTTCCGACGGTTACAAAGCTTCGCAGCGGGAAAAGTTTGAAAGTGACGCCAAGTCTGCCATAGACTACTTCTTCCAGGTAGAGCCCTATAAGACCTACAAGGGATATTTCAACGTTTACCTGATGTGGGTGCCTTCCGAGGATGAGGGCGCGACCGTAACCGACGGCAACGGTCATATCATCATGCCCAAGAATACAGCCTTCGGTTCTCGCTGGGGATCTGGTTACCGCGACATGGTGGCCGATGCCGACAAGGTGTATGGCTATGCCGAGTCGCACTGCCCGGAAATTCTCTCGGGACAGAAGACCATTGACGAAGCCCCGGTGCTTATTCTTATTAATGACACGCGGTATGGTGGAATTGCCCATACAAGCACCACGGGCCGCACATATTGCATGGCTCCGCTTTCCGACTACGGCACCTCCATCTTCTGGTCTATTGAAAAAGAGCAGGCTGCCACATCGGAGGGTACTAACACCTATGTCACTTATACCGACGCCGAGCTCAGCGCCCAGAGACTTACCTATACCGGAAACTGGAAGAACATCGTTTTGCACGAGTTCGGCGGCCACAGCTTCGCCCGTCTGGCCGATGAGTATTGGAGCGGTGGGACAAGCGGTCGCAAGGGTACCGCTGCCGATACTGCGCAAGAACTGGAAGACCACGCCTGGCCGGTTCCGTTCTCGCTCAATGTCTCGACCCAGTACGACAATGTCCCTTGGAAACCGTATTTCCTGGACAATCTGTCAATACTTTCTGCCTCCAAGCCCGATTACAGCCGTATCGGCTTGTGGCAGGGTGGAAACTATAATATGTTCTACACCTGGAGAAGCGAGATCACCAGCTGCATGATAGACAACAGGCCTTATTTCAGCGCCTGGCAGCGTTATCTCATATATGACAGGATAGTTACGCTGGCCGGTGTGCGTATCGCCGATGATACCGCCCGCTTCAACGACTTCCTGAGCCGTGACGTCACGGAAGATCCGGTTCGGGCCGGAACAGATCCCGCCCATGCGCCCGCCCATTCGTCCGCTCACGAATCCTACAGGCCCAGTCCGCTGCGCTACTATCCGCCTCTGCCCCCGCCGGTGTTTGATGACATTCCGATTAACCGCCTGTAATTCCGGCGTTTTTGTAAGCCTAATGGAGATGCTATGCGACTGCGGCGCTGCGGTAGGCCGATGGCGACATGCCGTAATGCTCCTGGAAAAGCCGGCTGAATGTGGAACGGGAAGCAAAGCCGGCGTCTTCACCCACGGCCTGCACCGAGATGTCGTTGCTTGACGACAGGGCCTCGGCCGCCCAGCGCAGACGAAGATGGTTGATAAAGCCGCCAATGGTAAGGCCGGTGCACTGTTTTACGGCATCGGCCAGATAGGTGCGGTTGGTTCCAAGGCGGGCACAAAGTGCCTCCCGGCTCAGTTCCGGATCCTTGAAAAGCTCCTCTTCCTTCATAAGTGCAAGGAACGAAGCATAAAGCATTGCTTCTGGCGACGACTGCTGGTCCATGTGCTCCACAATCTCTTCCTCGGCCTTTTCTTCGGCGTGGATATTCTCCATCGAAGCCAGGTAAAGGGCCTTGTTCTTGCGCTTCAGCGAGCGGGCATAGGTGAAAGCCGCCAGCGTGAGCACCAGGAGCAGTATCAGTATAATGGAAAGAGCGCTTATCCTTTGACGGGCGGCCGCATTTTCCATTTCCAGTTCCTTCAGTTCATATTGCTTGGCCAGGGTGTTCAGCTGCTCGTTCGTGCGGTACAGACCGGCCGAATCGCTTTCGGCGGCATAGGCGCGATAGCTGTCCACCGCCAGCGCCAGGTCTCCGTTTTCGCGCTGATAGTCGGCCAGGGCAAGGCGGAACTGCGCCACTTTCACCCAGTTTCCGTTGCGCCGGTTGCGTGCTATCAGACTGTCCAGCCTTTCATAGGCCGATGCCTTTTTCCCCGTGAGCTGCTCGAATTGGATGATGGCCGTCTGGGCCAGCTCTTCCTGGCTGGGATCGTTGATGATGGCGGCATAGTGCAGCATGGTATCCTGCATGGCTTCGGCCTCCTTGAGCCTGTCCAGGCGCTGGAGCAGCACGAAGCGGTAGCGGGCCTGCTTGAAACGGCTGCTGTAGTCCAGTTTTCCCAGCTTTTCTTCCATCCTCAGGAGTAGGAGCTGGGTTGAATCGTTTATTGCCAGTCCGCCTTCCGGAGAGTTCAGGTTCATTGAAACCGCCTGCAGGTTGAATCCCGCCCGCAGCGCCCGCCCGTTTTCTCCCAGTGCCTGAAGCTGCGTGAATGCTTTGCGGTAATGGCCTTCGGCCTCCCTGGGCTGGCGGTTTGCCAGATAGAACTGGCCGAAGCAGAATTCCGTGACGGCCTGCCCCAGTTCGCTGCCTCGCTCCTGTGCTTTCTGCGACATTTCCTGGAGGACGGCCATTGCTTCGTCGTTGCGTCCCCACACCTGCAGGCGGTCCAGCAGTGTGGCGTAGGCGTTGAACAGGTATTTGTCATTGCCGTGCATATCGTGGTAGCGGATAAGCTCCCGGTTAACGGCAAGGAAGCCTTCTTTGTCGTCGGCATAGAAAAGCTCCGACAGGCGTGCGCGGCGCACGGAATCCGCCTGGCGTGGATTCTCCGGGCCGCTGGCCAAAAGCAGGAAAGATAGCAGGATGGACAGTATCATAAAGCAAAAATAATCAATTTTTGCAAATTTGAGACATTGTTTTGTAAGGATGAGACATGCGTTCGCGTGTAAAGGGGCATCTTTGCAGCAGAAAAACACCTGCGACATGAACACAGAAAAAGACATTTATGACGCACCGCAGTGCGAAGTGCTGGAGCTGAGCCTGGAAGGAGTGGTTGCCGGCAGTGGCGGCGGCAACACCACCGGCGACGTTAAATACGATCCCTGGGAAGACTTTTATTGGAACGATTAATAAGGAGGAACCACAGCGATGAATAAGACCAACTTACTGTTTTGCGCCGCGCTGCTGACGCTGCTCTCCTGCC
>CACYCP010000088.1 GCA_902772985.1 uncultured Bacteroidia bacterium
CAGTTTTTTGCTTATTGGAGGAACCGGCCTTGGACGCACCCCGGCGGCCTTTTCTGCAATGGCCCTGATATGTTCCGGCGTGGTGCCGCAGCACCCACCAACAATGTTGATCAGGGGGAGGAGGGGTTCCATCTGGCGGGCCATCTCTCCGGGGGAAAGGGTGTATCGGCCCAGCTCGTTTGGAAGACCGGCATTGGGATAGCAAATTATGGGAAGGTCTGAAAAGCGGGCGATATCCTCCAGAAGAGGCTTCATCTCCCCTGGTCCAAGGGAGCAGTTTATGCCGAAGGCAAGCAGCCGAGCATGCCTTATCGCACAGAAAAAGGCCTCCAGGGTTTGGCCGATGAGTGTTCTCCAGCTCCTGTCTGAAACAGAGGCGCTTACGATGATGGGAACCTCCCAGCGGGAGGCGGCGTAAATCATTGCCTTCGTGTTCAGGGCGTCGAAGCCGGTTTCCAGGAGCAGGCAGTCCACCCCGCCTTTTACCAGCCCTTCTATCTGGACGCGGAAGGCTTCCACGGCATCGTCGAAACTGAAAGGCCTGAAAGCGGGCCTGTGGGCATCTTGCGCCATGGTCAGGGAACGGTTGGTGGGACCGACGCTTCCGGCCACCCAGACCTTGCGGGGGGCGTTATCGGCTGCGCTGCGGGCTATTTGAGCCGCACGCAGGGCCATCTCCCCGGTTTTTGGGGCGCAGCCGTGCTCGTCCTGGGAAATGGGATTTGCGCTGAAGGAGTTGGTTTCTATGACATCGGCCCCGGCGAAAATATACTTTTCGTGAATGTCCCGGATAATTTCCGGAGCTGTCAGGTTCAGCATTTCAGGATTGCCATTCCACGGCAGGATTGTACCCATGGCCCCGTCCAGGACCATAATGCGCTGTGATATGGCTTCTTGAAGAGTCATTGTCCACAAAAATACGAAAGAATTTCGTAATTTTGCAGCGATATGTTCAGAGTCCTGAAGTTTGGCGGCTCTTCCGTAGCCGGGGCAACGCGAATGTCGCGAGTGCTGGATATCGTTGAAAACGAGGTCCTTAAGGGGCGCATTATTCTGGTGAGTTCGGCCATCAGCGGCTGCACTGACGCTCTTTTGAGCGGCCGGAAGGAAGATGTCGCCGAAATGGAACGGCGGCACCGCGAAATTGTAAAGCGCTTGTTTACAGGTGCCGAGCGCTCCGACGTCCAGGCACAGCTGGACGCCATTTTCGCCGCCCTCCGCAGTTCCCCTTTCGAGGAGCAGGTGACATTCGGCGAAATCCTTTCCACCACCATCCTTGCCTGTAAGCTTTGCGCCGAAGGCTACGATGTCAAATGGCTGGATTCCAGGGATTTGGTGGTAAAGGGGGACGAGCCCCAAACCTTCCGCCTGATTAAAGAGGCCATCGACGGCAGCGACGCCCGGATTTTCGTTGCGCCAGGCTTTATTTGCCGCACGGCCGAAGGGGCAGTTTCTACCCTGGGCCGCGGAGGCTCCGATTACAGCGCCGCGCTTTATGCCGCCGCCACAGGGGCCGAAGCCCTTCAGATATGGACCGACGTTCCCGGTATAATGACTGCCGATCCGCGCCGCGTACCGGCCGCCAGGACCATCCCGGGTATTTCATACGAATCGGCCTTGGAAATGGCCAGTCACGGCGCGAAGGTGCTTTATGCGCCAACCGTCAAGCCTGCCATGGAGGCGGGCATAGACATACAAATCCTGAATTCTTTCAATCCGGAGGGGAAATTTACGCTGGTGAGCGCCACGCCGAACGGTTCCAGGTGGATTGGCCTGGCTTCCGAGGGTGGACGCATACGCCTTGTAGGCGCACCGGGAAGGGAAAGCGCTCCCGAAAGTTCCGTGACGGATGTTTTGCGGGAATGTGGAATTGCAGCCCTGAACATACGCCAGGACGGATCCAGCATAGAGCTGGAAGTGCGCGAAGCTGTCCTGAACCAGGCATTGAACGCGCTTCACAGGGCATTTTTCCAGGAATTGCCGGTAAAGGATATTCCGCTGTTCCTGGCCGGAAACGGCGCCGTGGCGAAGGCCCTGACGGAGGTGATAGAGGAATCGGCCGAAACCGTGAAGGAAAGGACGGGAAAGCACATCAGGATAGTCGGAATTTCGGACAGCAGGCACTGGGGAATAGACCTTGGAGGCCGTCCCAAGCTGGAAAACGAGGGGGACTTCATTGCCGCCGTCATTGAAAACGCTCCCAAGGGTGCGCTCTTCGTGGACGTTACCGACAGCGAAAGCCTGTACAAGTTTTATGTTCAGCTCCTCACGGCCGGGATAGGCATAGTTTCGTCCAACCGCCGCTCCATAGCCGTGCCCTATGTGGAATATGCCGCAATGCTCTCTGCCGCTCGTGAAAACGGCGTTCCGCTGCGCTATGAAACCACGGTGGGGGCCGCCTTGCCGGTGCTGGAATCCATTTCCCGCGGCACCAACAGCTGCAACCGCCTGCTATCCATAGAGGCGGTGGTTTCCTGCACCCTGAACCAGATTCTGGGGGATTACCGTGGCGGAGGGGAAAGTTTCGCCTCACTTGTGCGCAAGGCTCAGGAAGCCGGGCTGACGGAGGCCGATCCTCGCCTGGACCTTGGCGGAAGGGATGCCCTTCGAAAGCTGCTCATCCTCTCGCGTGAGGCCGGTGTCCAGCTGGAAGAGGAGGATGTCAAAATAGAGCCCGTTGTGCCGAAGGAACTGTTCCAGGGCAGCCTGGACCATTTTTACGAGGGTCTTTCCGCCTTGGAGCCCCGCCTGTCAAAGGAGGCAATCGAGGCCGAACGCCAGGGTTTCCGCCGCCGTTTCGTGGCTTCGCTGGACCTGGCGCCGGACGGCAGCTACAGCGCTTCAATCGGCATAAGGAATGTGGCGCCCGTGCATCCTGCCTATCATTTGAGGGGAACGGAAAACGCCATTATCATTCGAAGTGCATTCCACCCTTATCCGCTTGTGATTCAAGGCCCCGGCGAAGGTGCCCGCGAAGCTGCGTCCAGCATCTTGAGCGATATTTTGAGGTAAAATGCGTATCTTTGCACACACATGGTTAAAGCACTGAACATATTCGGTTTCCTGAGCTTCGAATTTGCCGATGTCCTGGACATCCTTATGGTGGCCGTGATCATCTTCTTCCTCCTCAGGAGCGTAAGGGGAGATACCACCATCCTGAATATCGTCATGGTGCTGGTGCTGCTGATGGTCCTAAGGGCAGTCGTGACCGCCATGGACATGCAGATGATGTCGTCCTTGCTGAACGCCCTGCTGGATGTGGGTGTGCTGGCCATCATCATTCTTTTCCAGCCGGAAATACGCCACATGCTTAACCGTCTTGCCCGAAATTCGGCTCTTGCAAGGCGTGCAGGGGAGTTTTTCAACCGTGTGCTGGGAATAAAGGCGGAACAGATGGGTGACCGCAGCGTAGAGGAGCTCACCGAGGCCGTGCGTGCAATGTCGGCCGAAAAAACCGGCGCGCTCATCGTGCTCCAGCACAAATCTTCGATGGACGATTACATATCTACCGGCGACCGCTTTGATGCGGAAATAAACCGCCGGCTCATAATGAATATCTTCTTCAAGAATTCCCCCCTGCACGACGGGGCGATGATAATCAGGGGAAACCGCATAGCCGCCGCCCGCTGCCAGCTTCCAATGACCAACCGCACGGACATTCCTGCCCATTACGGGATGCGCCACCGGGCCGCCATCGGCCTGTCGGAGGATACCGATGCCGAAATCATTGTGGTGTCGGAGGAAACCGGCAACGTGTCGTTCGTGGTGAACGGCGAGATTCGCACCATTAAAGATGTGAAGGAACTGCGCCAGCTTCTTGGCGCGGTAATGTCCGGGGAGGGTAAGTGATGCTGGACGCCAGGCTGGAATCGAAGTTGGGATTTGACAGGGTGCGGGAGGCGATTGCCGCCCGCTGTTCTACTGAATATGCCGCCGAAAGGGTTCAGGAGGAGGAATTCTGTACCGTGCCCGACGAAATCAGGCGCCGCCTTGTGCTTGCCGACGAGATGCGCCTCATCCTGATGTTCGAGGACAATTTCCCCACCAGCGGATACATCGACACCATCCCCTTCCTGGAGCCCATCGCCGAAAAGAACGCTTCCATTGACCTTTTGTCCCTTGGAAAACTTCGCACTCTGCTGGAGACCCTGCGTAAAACCCTGCACTTCTTCCATACTGTGAAGGAGGGTCTGTATCCGAACCTGCAGCACCTTAGCTCTGGGATATCGGCCCCGGCCCAGGTGATGCAAAGGATAGACGCCATCCTGGACCGCCACGGGGAGGTGAAGGACAGCGCTTCGGACGAGCTTTTCCGCATCCGCCGCAGCATCAAGGAGAAGGAAATGGGTATGTCCAAGAGGATGAACGCCATTTTGAGGGAAGCGCAGCAAAAGGGCCTTTCAGACCCCGAGGCGGCCGTTTCCATCCGCGACGGAAAGATGCTGATACCGGTTATTTCGGCGAAGAAACGCGCTTTCTCGGGCTTCGTCTATGACGAATCGGCCAGCGGAAAAACCACCTTCATGGAGCCGGCCGAACTTGTTGCCCTGCAAAACGAAATTGCCGAGCTGCATTTCGCCCAGACCAGGGAGATAGCCCGCATCCTTCTGGAATTTGCCGATTGGCTGAGGCCCTTCGTTCCGGAGCTTATCGAAGGGGCGAGATTCATAGGCGAACTGGATTTCAATATGGCGAAGGCGCATATCGCTCTGGATTACATTGCCGGGATGCCGGTGCTTTCGGAAAGCGGGGAACTGAGCCTGAGGAAGGCCCGCCATCCTTTGCTGGAAAGCTCCCTGCGGAGGGAAAAGAAAGAAATAGTGCCCTTGAGCGTGAGCCTTACCCCGCGAAAGCGCATCCTGCTCATTTCCGGGCCAAACGCCGGAGGCAAAAGCGTGTGCCTTAAGACGGTGGGCTTGCTCCAGTACATGTTCCAATGGGGAATGCTCATTCCCACGTCGGAGGCTTCTGAACTGCCGGTTTTCGACCGCCTGATGGTATCCATCGGCGACGATCAGTCCCTTGAAAACGACCTTTCCACCTACAGTTCTTTCCTGGCCGACATGAATGCGATGCTTGGAAAGGCCGATGGAAAAACGCTTGTCCTGATTGATGAATTCGGCTCCGGGACCGAGCCCGCAGCGGGCGGCGCCATTGCCGAGGCCATCCTTCACGAGCTGGACGCCCGCGGGGCTTACGGCGTGATAACCACGCACTATACCAATCTGAAACTGTATGCATCGGCCGAAGAAAGCGGGGTGATAAACGGGGCCATGCAGTTCGATACGGCTAGCGTCAAGCCTCTGTTCGTCCTTGAAACCGGGCTGCCGGGTTCGTCTTTCGCTTTTGAACTTGCAAGGAAGATGGGCCTGCCGGAGGCAATCGTGCACGATGCTGAAATTCGTGCCGGAGAGCAGTACGTTGGCATAGAGCGAAATCTTCGGAAAATCGCCCGCAACCGCCGCGCCCTGGACGAAAAGCTTACGAAAATCCGCGCCACCGACAAAACCCTGGAGGGCCTCACGGACCGTTACGAAAAGGAACTGGAGGAAATAAAGGAAATGCGCCGCCAGATTCTGGACGAAGCCCGCACCGAGGCCGAAAAGATTATCCGGGGGGCCAACCGCCAGGTGGAAAACACCATACGAACCATACGCGAGTCCCAGGCCGAAAAGGAGCAGACCAAGAAGGCCCGTACGGATCTTCAGGATTTCCTTGGCTCCCTTGCCGAGAGCCGCTCTCGCAGGGAAGCTTACATCGACGACAAGATAAAGAATGTAAAGGAACGCAAGGAGAGGGAAAAGCAGCGCAAGAAAAAGCGTGCAAGCGGTGAAACCCTGCTTCAGATGGAGCAGAAGGAGGCCGAGGAGAAGAAACTTCAGGCATTCCGAAACGCTCCGCTGAAGGTGGGTGAAAAGGTTCGCGTGAAGGGTAACGGAATGGTGGGCGAAGTATCCAGGATAAGTACCAAGGCGGTAACGGTGATAGTGGGTAATATCAGCACGAAACTGCCCTTGGACCGCGTGGAACGCATAACTGCGAATGAGTTTAAAGCTGTTGCCGGAGCGCCGTCGCAGCGTCCCCGCCAGGTCTTTGACAGCTCTTTGACGGAAAGGAAGGCCCAGTTCAAGCTGGAACTGGACGTGAGGGGTGAGCGGGTAAACGACGCCTTGGAGCAGGTAACGAAATATATTGACGATGCTATAATGCTTGGTGTTCCTTCGGTGCGAATTTTGCACGGAAAAGGAACGGGTGCCCTGCACGAGGAAATCCAGAAATATGTACGAACGGTCCCAGGTGTTGTTTCCGTGGCCGACGAGCACGTACAATTCGGGGGTTCCGGCGTGACAGTGGTGAAATTTGAGTGAGAATGTACGAAACCAAAACCAAAAAATTAGGAGAAGTGGGGGAGCAGGTCGCTTGTGATTTCCTGGAATCCAGGGGCCATCATATTTTGGACAGGAACTGGCATGCCGGACATTTGGAACTTGACATAGTGTCCGAGGCTCCTGACGGGGTTCATTTCGTGGAGGTGAAGTCCCGCACCGCTCCCGTGACTTCCGGCTTGACGGACCAGGTGAACGGAACGAAGCGGAAACGCATATCGGCCGCCGCTCTCCAATACCTCAACAGAAAGAAACTTAACGGACAGGAGGTCTATTTCGACGTAATATCCGTCCTGTTCGACGACAGCCAGACCGTGGTGCGCTACTATCCGCAGGCCTGGATTCCCTTGTACACATAATTAATACACCACATAATGAGTTCACACAGATATTGCGTCATAATGGCCGACGGATCAGGTTCCCCGACTCAGCTCCGCAACACCTATGAACGCTTTCAAAAAGTAATACCGGAGGATAAAATCCTCATTGTCACACTCGATCGTTTTGCCGATGCCGCCCGAAAGGCGGTGCCCTCTCTCCCGAAGGAGAATCTCCTGCTGGAACCATCGGCCCGGAAAACGGCCCCCTGCATGGCCTACGCGGCATATACCCTGCTCACAAGGGATCCGGAGGCCGTTATCGTGGCAACCCCCTGGGACCTGGTGATTCGCGACGAAGAACTCTTCGCCCACACCATTTGCGAGGCCTTTTCCTACGTGGAGGAGAACGATGTCCTTATGACCCTTGGCATCGTCCCCAAAACCCCGGAGGTGAACTTCGGCTATATCCAGGTAAGGGAAGGCCGCAACGCACACATGATGGCGGGGCCTCTCAAAGTGAAAACCTTCACCGAGAAACCATCGGCCGAACTTGCCGAGGTTTTCGTGCGTACCGGCGAATTCTTCTGGAACAGCGGCATCTTCATCTGGAAGGCCGCGACAATCTGCGCCGAGATGGAGCGTTACCTGCCTCAGGTGGCCGACCTTTTCCGCGGCTGGAAGGAGCACATCGGCGAGCCTGCCTGGCTTGAGAAGGCCTATGCCGAATGTCCGAAAGTATCGCTGGACTACGGCGTGATGGAGCACACCGAAAGGGCCTGGCTTTATCCTGCCCGTTTCGGCTGGGCCGACATCGACCGCCTGTAGCCCACTTTTGTCAAGCCTTTGACTACCCTGTTTTCATGCCCGGCACCGACCGGGCTTCTTTGTTAAAAAACATGTTCATAACTTTTGGCAAATCAAAGAATTATTCGTATCTTTGCGGTCCGCAACTGCGCCCATGTGGCCTCCAGTGCGGGCTAAAGTATTAATAAACAATTAATTAACAAACACCAATGCCTGGTATTATTGGAAAGAAAGTCGGAATGATTTCCGTCTTCGGTGCC
>CACYCP010000089.1 GCA_902772985.1 uncultured Bacteroidia bacterium
AAATATGAGCAGGTGATTGAGAGTATTCTGGCTGACTAATCGCATCCACTGGCCAGGCCACTTCAAGCTATACGACTTCCGTGGAAAGTATTACGATTGTTATATGATCAACTGATTATCAATATTTTAAGCAGTCATATCAGGTGGCTTGGGTGATACTTTCCCTTGTTTCCATCAAAAGTCTTACATTTTCCGGGGGTCCTCTCGTTCAAAAATCATATATTTGCAAGTTGTGATTTCATAGACTTATGGCGAATACGAACCTTGGTGATGCGAAAGCGGCGAAGAACGATGAGTTCTACACGCAGTACCACGACATAGAGTACGAGGTCAATGCTTACATAGAGTACGACCCAGATGTATTCCGGGGCAAGACCATCCTCCTTCCGTGCGATGACCCGGAGTGGAGCAACTTCACCAAGTACTTCGCCCAGAACTTTGACCGGTTCGGCTTAAAGCGTCTCATCAGCACGAGTTATGCCCCGGAGAGCCCAATGGACGATGAGCATTGGAAGAGTGACAAGAACGGTTACAATTGGTCCAATTACGGCTTTACCACTGACGGCGGCATAACTTTCACAAAATACACCGGCAGTGATTATGCCGTCCTGCAGGCTGCCGACGACGCGGCCACGCAGTCGACGGACTGGGGTTCTTCCTGGCGCATGCCCACGTTAGCTGAGTGGAAGGCCTTGCTCGAAACCAGCGGTTTCACCTGGGCCTGGGTGGAGAACTTCAATGGCAGCGGCAAGAACGGTCGCCTGGTCATCAGCCGCAAGTCCGGCGTCGAGGGCAACTGCATCTTCCTCCCCGCCCCTTGCCGCTTCGGCGGGCGAGCGTATGCAGCCCGCCCTTTCAAGGTGAGTGCGCGTCCGCTCAAGGGGCTGGACGGTCCGCTGGTGAGTGTGGGGTTTCCGCAGTCCTCGTTGGATAAGTTTGCGGCGTGTCTTGGAACTCAAACTTGCGAAACCAGGCTGTGCCGGCGGGGGCGATGGTGTTGTAGCTGAACAGGGCTGGGCGGGCGCCTTTCCAGAAGCCGTTGCGTGCGGTAAAGGCGTTGCCGAAGCGCTGGAAGGTCTTTCCGTCGCTGCTGAAGGAGAAATAGAATCCATCGGCCCCGGCATTGACGTCAAAACAGAGGCGAAGCCATATCTTATTGGCTTTGAGCGGCGTGGTGTCCAGAATTTCTCCTTCCTTTTCGAAGAACAGGGCCTGCCGGCCTTGCGTAAGGGATACGCCGATGCAGAAATTCTCGGCCCCCATACAGGCAAGCCCGGCTTTCTGGCCGTCGGCAAGGTCGTCAAGGTCCATAAGGACGGTGTAGGAGCCATGGTAGCCCATAAGTTTCTGGCTTAGTGTGTTATGGGCCATTTTGAAAGAGGGCGCCTCCAAGCCGTCGATGGCCAGGCTTCCTCTCCGGCGCGTGAGCGACCATCCTTCGTTCCTGGGATTGTGGTTGAACTGCCACTGGAGGCCCAGCTCGGCAGATTTAAAATCGTCGGACGAGGCGGGAAGTTCCCGCTTGGTGTTTTTGGCCGACAGGGGCTTGTTCCAGATGGGGACAGGCTCTCCGATGCCGTTTCCGTCGTAGTCCTGGCCCATCACTGGCCAGCCGTCTTCCCAGCGCATTGGCTGAAGGTGGACGACGCGGCCAAGCGCGCCCCGATCCTGGAAATGCAGGAACCACCATTCGCCGAAAGGCGTGTCCAAAATTGAGCCTTGGTGAGGTCCGTTGATGTCGGTAGAGCCGGTCTGGAGTACAATTCTGCGCTCGTATGGGCCGTAGATATCCTTGGAGCGCAGGATGGTTTGCCAGCCCCCGCTTACGCCCCCTTCGGGGATGCTAAGGTAGTAGTAGCCGTCCCACTTGTGAATCTTCGTGCCTTCGGCAATGGGGCCCTGATAGACAGTCACGCCATCGTCCAGGAGCTCCTTTCCATCGGCGGACATCTTGTGCAGGATGATGGGCCCGGCACCCCAGAGACTGTGTCCCAGGTAGGCCTGGCCGTCTTCGTCCCAGAAGGGGCAGGGGTCCTCCCAATGGAAAACGGCCTTGACGCAGTGAAGCGGCTCCCAGGGGCCGGCCGGATTGGTGGCGGTACTCATAAAGAGCCCCTCGTCGGGGGTGCAGAAATAGACATAGTAGCGTCCGTCGTGGTAACGGATGCTGGGCGCCCAGGAGCCGCCGGAATAATGCTCGTTGGTGTCCCAGCCCGGAAGGTCAAAGCGGGAATATATCTGGGAAATCAATCTCCAGTTCACCAGGTCTTCCGATTCCAGCACCTGCATCCCCATAAAATGGAAATCCGAGGCAACCATGTAATAACGGTCTCCGACGCGTATGGCATCGGGATCGGAATAATCGGCTAGGAGAACGGGATTCCGGAAATATCCGTTGCCCAAATCTCCCCAGGTATATTGGCTGCCATCGTTGCGGCTGCAGGAAACAATGGAAAGAATGGCAAAAAATGACAGGAGGGTGCGGTTCATGGGTGTATGAGATTATAGTATTTACAAAAGAAAGAAGAAATAGAAGGCCGCCCAGTTCCGGGGAATATCGCCAGCATGGCCAATGGTGCGGTAGGACGAATCCTGGACGGTTCCGTCACTTTTTATATGTGCCACGGTCCTGTATGACCCGTCCTTGACATTCTGGGCCGAAGCTTCTCCGGCGACACAGGCCAGGATAAGCGCCATCAGTATTAAAAAAAAGTCGTTTCATCAGATACAAAGATAAGGAAAATGGGGGAAATGTTTATATTTGTGGAAAAGATGAAAGGTATATGAAACATTTACTGGCGCTTATTCCAATTCTGGCGATACTGGTAGCGTGCGGGGAGAGATCGTACCGTGAAGCCAACTATGCAAAGGACGGACCGCGCTTCAAGGCGCTTTTGCTGTATGACGACGGGGCAGAACTTGCACACGTGCAGTTCGCACACCAGGCAATAGGCTTTTTCCGGAAGCTCACCGTGGGCGAAGGTTTCGTGGTGGATTCCACCCAAAGCCTTTCCGGCTACAGCCTGGACCAGCTTAAGGAGTACTCGGTGATAGTTGCGCTGAACGCTGCGCCGTCAAAGGATGCAAGGCCCTTGTTCGAGGAGTATATGGAAAGTGGCGGAGGCTGGCTGGGCTTCCATGCATCGGCCTATAACGATGCGCGGACCGACTGGCCATGGTTTGTGAAATTCCTGGGCGGAGGCGTTTTCAAATGCAATAACTGGCCGCCTCAGCCGGCGCTTCTGGAGCTGGACCGCAGCGACCATCCGGTGACGAAGAACCTTCCGGTGTCCTATGTTTGCCCGGCCAGCGAATTCTACCAGTGGAGTCCCGAACCCCGCAAGAATCCGGATATCGAGGTGCTGGTTACTTTGTCGGCGAAGAATTATCCCTTCGGCCTGAAGGACATCGTTTATGGCGGCGATTTCCCGGTTGTTTGGACAAACCGTAATTACAGGATGCTGTACATAAATATGGGCCACGGCGACGAGCAGTTCACCGACAGCACCGAAAAACTCCTGTTCATCAACGCATTCCGCTGGCTTTTGGAAAATGATCCGGCGGGCAATCCCTTCGACAAATGATAATCCTGGAAGTTTGCTGCGGAAATCTTGCGAGCGTGCACGCCGCAGTTGAAGGCGGTGCGCCAAGGGTGGAATTGTGCTCGGCTTTGGAACTGGACGGCCTTACCCCGCTTTGGGAGGACTTGACACAGGCCCGTCGGCAGTATCCCTCGCTTAAGATTCACGCCCTCATACGCCCCAGGGCGGGGGATTTCTGCTACAGCCAGAAGGAGACGGATATAATTGCCGACCAAATCCTCCAGGCCCTGGACCTTGGGGCCGATGGAATTGTGACAGGCGCCCTCACGAAGGAAGGTGATATAGACCTGAAGGTGATGGAGAAATTGATGAAAGTGGCGGTAAACGTCACTTTTCACAGGGCTTTTGACGTTTGCCGAAGCACGAAGGAAGCTCTGGAAGAGATAATTGGCCTTGGTTGCAGCCGCATTCTCACTTCAGGCCAGGCGCCAACGGCACCGCAGGGAACGGCACTTTTGAAAGAGCTCCAGGAGCAGGCTGCGGGGCGGATAATCATAATGCCCGGCTGCGGCGTTTCCCCGGAGAACTGCGCCGGCATCATCAAGGCTACAGGATGCAAAGAAATTCACGCCTCCGCTTCCGAAGAAAGGGATGGCGTGAAAGTTACGTCGGCAGCCAAAGTTGCCGGAATCCTTAGAGAACTGGGCTACTTGGCGAAAGCGTAGCTGAAACCCTTGACACGCTCCCAGGCGCCTCGGGTGAAATCGGGCACTTCCACTGGTGCGCAGCCGTTTTCCAGCGAGATTCGGGACAATTCCGTGACGCAGCACCATTCGGCCAGGTCATAAACATCCATATCCAGCGGCAGGCCGTTGTTCAGACAGTAGATAAGGCGGTAGTCCATAATGAAATCCATGCCTCCGTGGCCGCCCACTTCCTTTGCAATGGCTTCCAGTTCAGGCGTAAGGATGGGGCTGGGATACTTGGCCATAAGTTCCCGGAGCTCTTCGCCCCTGAATGTCTTTTCTCCCTTGCCTTCGCGAAGGCAAACCTCTAGCACCGGGTATTTCCCGGCGTAACCGTCGGTACCGACCAATTGATACATTCGGCTATATGGGCGCGGCGTCATCACATCGTGCTCCAGCAGGATGGTCTTGCCCTTGGCCGTGCGGATCATTGTGGTGGTAACGTCTCCATTTGCGAAGTAGGAAGTGTCGCCGCCGGCTTTGGCAACATGCTTGGGGCCGTTGAAGGGATTCGTGTCCATTGAAACAAGCGTGGTGAGCCTGTCTCCGCGGTGGATGTCAAGAGCCTGGCATATTGGGCCGAAACCGTGGGTGGGATACAGGTCTCCCCGGTTGTTCTGGTTGAAATCAAGTCTCCAGTTGTTCCAGTAGGCTTCCCAGAACGGGTCCAGATTATGATTGTAGGCGCCTTCCACGTGAATTACTTCGCCAAAGACGCCCTGCTTTGCCATTTCCAGGGCCGTGAGTTCGAAAAAGTCGTAGCAGCAGTTCTCCAGAATCGTGCAGTGCCTGCGGGTGCGCTCGGCGGTATTCACCAAATCCCAGCAGGCCTGAAGGCTTTCGGCCGATGGAACCTCGATGGCAACGTGCTTCCCGTGCTCCATGGCGTAAAGCGCCACCGGAACGTGGTGAATCCAGTCGGTGCAGATGTAAACCAGGTCCACCGAAGGGTCTTCGCAAAGTGCGCGGTAGGAAAATTCGTCCCCGCTATAAACGGCAGCTTTTACTCCTCTTCCTTCCAAATATGCCCCGGAGGACTGGGCACGGTCGTTTTCTACGTCGCAGACTGCGGCGACATGGCAGCCCGGAACGTGGCTCAGGCGGCGCACGGCATCACTACCTCTCATCCCCAGTCCCACGACGCCTATTCCAACATCGGCAATGGGCTGGGCGGCAAACTGGAGCATGTCCCCGGCTCCGGCTGGACGCGGAGGAACAGGCAGCTTTATCACGGAAGACTTTTCGGCGCAGGAAAAAAGCACTGCAAAGGCGCAAAAGGCAAGGAGCAAGCGTTTCATATAAAGCGGTTTTATTGGCACAAAAATAGTGAAATGTTCTCATTTTTACTATATTTGTACAAGACTGTAACCAATTTGACGATGGAAAAAATAATAGGACTCATTGACGCTCCGTTCACCCCGATGCTTCCGAATGGAGACATAAATCTGGAACCCATCCCCCGCTATGCCGCAATGCTGGCGAAAAACGGCTTGAAAGGCGTATTCATCAACGGTTCTTCGGGCGAAGGCTATATGCTCACCACCGAGGAAAGGAAGGCTTTGGCCGAAGCCTGGATGGCCGCGGTGCCTCCGGGATTCAAAGTGATAGTGCACGTTGGAAGCTGCTGTCTCAGGGAATCGGCCCAACTGGCCCGGCACGCTGCCTCCATAGGCGCGTGGGGCATTGGTGCAATGGCTCCGCCTTTCCCAAAGATTGGCCGGATTGAAGAGCTGGTGCAGTACTGCGAAGCCATTGCGGGCGCAGCTCCCACCCTGCCTTTCTACTTTTACCACATCCCCGCCTTCAACGGCTGCTTCCTTCCCATGCTGGATTTCCTGAAGGCCGTAGATGGCAGGATTCCCAACTTTGCCGGCATAAAATATACCTTTGAAAGCCTTTACGAGTACAATCAGTGCCGATTATACAAAGGCGGCAAGTTCGATATGCTTCATGGCCAGGACGAGACCTATCTGCCTTCCCTGGCACAGGGGGGCGCGCAGGGCGGCATCTGCGGCACCACCAATTATAACGGCCGGGAGCAGGTGGCAATAGGCGAGGCCTGGGCTTCCGGAGACCTGGAGAAGGCGCGCGAACTCCAGAATTTCTCGCAGGAGGTGATAAATGTCATTTGCAACTTCCGCGGCAACATCGTGGGCGGAAAGCGCATAATGAAATTGATAGGCCTGGACCTTGGCCCGAACCGGGTCCCCTGGCGCAACATTAGCCCGGAGGAGGAGCTTCAACTCAAGGCCCAGTTGGAAAAGATAGGATTTTTTGAAAGATGCAACCGCTTGTAAAAGCCGCTTTTCTGGCGCTGTCTGTCTGTTCATGCAAAAGTGTTATGAAGGAGGAACTTCCACCCATTCCTGACTCCGCTTACGCCAAGGGCGTATCGGCCCCGTTCTGTGGTCTCCTGGGTAATGATCCGGTAATTGCCGGAGGTGCGAATTTTCCTGGAAAAAGCCTGTTGGAAGGCGGTGAAAAGAAGGTTTACAACAACGTCTGGCGTTTGAGTGACGGCAGATGGTCACAGATTGCAACACTTCCGGATTCCACGGCCTATGGTGCCAGTTTCCAGCTTGACGAAGCCATCCTTTTTGCCGGTGGAAACGTTAACGGAATAAGCTCGGACAGGGTTTTTATTCTGGATAAGGACGGTCTCAGGGAACTTCCCTCCTTCCCCGTTCCCATCGAGCAGGCTGGTTCAAGCCGATGCGGAGAAGAGCTTTTCCTTTGTGGCGGCGGAGGTGTTTACAGCTGCCGTATTGGCGAGTGGCGCTGGACTCTCGCAGCCCCGCTTCCAATGCCCCTGGTGCAGCCTGTCGCCTTTGCAAGCCCGGATGCCCTGTACCTTTGGGGCGGCTTCAATCCCGAAAGCCTGGAGGTGCCTTCCTGCGGATGGAAACTTCCGAAGGGAAAGACCGCCTGGGAGCCTTGCGCCGGAATTCCGGACGGCGGTAGTTTTGTCGGGGCAAGCGGGGTGAGCCTTCCGGACGGCCGCCTTGCCGTGGTTGGAGGCGTGAACCGCGACATATTTGCAAAAGCCCTTCACAACGGCCCGGAAGACCGCATTCCTTACCTTTCGATGGCACCGGAAGAATACCGTTTCCGCAGCAGCATCTTCGTCTTCAATCCAAAGGATGAATTTTGGACGGAAGCTGCCAGGGCTCAGGAATTCGCCCTGGCGGGTCCCGGAGTTGCGGCCGCTCCGGACGGCAGCCTTTACATTGCCGGGGGGGAACTGAAACCGGGAGTCCGCAGCCCCAAGATTTTAAGAGTATGTCTGAAAAAATGAAAAAAGCCTATCCCTGGATAGTCGTGGGCCTGCTTTCGGCAGTTGCCTTCCTTAACTATCTGGACAGGCAGATGCTTTCGACCATGCAGGCCGCGATAGGTCTGGATATAGCCGAGCTCCGGCAGGCGCAGAACTTCGGCCGGCTGATGGCGGTTTTCCTTTGGGTCTATGCCGTGGTGAGCCCCTTCGCCGGCAGCGTGGCCGACAGGGTAAGCCGGAAATGGCTCATCGTGGGCTCCCTGGGCGTATGGTCGGCCGTCACCCTTCTGATGGGCTACAGCCAGAACTTCAGCCAGATGTACTGGCTTCGCGGCCTTATGGGCGTGAGCGAGGCCCTGTACATTCCTTCCGCCCTTTCCCTCATTGCCGATTACCACTCCGGCAAGAGCCGTTCCCTGGCGGTGGGCCTTCATATGACCGGCCTTTACCTGGGACAGGCCGTGGGGGGATTCGGAGCCATATTCGCATCGGCCCTGAGCTGGAGGATGACCTTCCACTGCTTCGGTATAGCGGGTGTGCTGTATGCTGCAGTACTTGCTTTCTTGCTTAAGGAAAAGCGGCAGGAGATGGCCTCTCAAGCCGGCATAGACAGGGCTTCCGACCGGACCTCCCTGCTGCGATCCTTCGCCCTCATTTTCTCCAATGTGGCCTTTTGGGTGATACTATTTTTCTTTGCGTCCACCTCGCTTCCGGGCTGGGCGACCAAGAACTGGCTTCCTACGCTCTTTGCCCAGCATCTGGACGGGGGTATGGCCGTGGCAGGTCCTGTGGCTACAATCACAATTGCCTTTGCATCCTTCCTGGGGGTTATGGTGGGTGGGCCGCTCAGCGACCGCTGGGTTAAGAAAAACATTAAGGGTCGCATCTACACCAGTGCAATAGGCCTTTCCATGATGATTCCCGCCCTGGTTCTGATGGGACTTGGAAAAGGGCTGGTTCCGGCAATCGTTTCCGGTCTGGTGTTCGGCCTTGGATACGGAATGTTCGACACCAACAACATGCCCATATTGTGTCAGTTCGTGCCGTCCCGCCTTAGGGCGACGGCCTATGGTTTTATGAATATGGTGGGTGTGGCAATGGGTGCGCTTTGCACCACTCTGCTTGGCAGAATTACGAATTTAGGCTTGTCTTTTGCCGTTTTGGGAGGCGTTACCGCCGTAGCCCTTGCCTTGCAGCTGCTGGTTCTGCGTCCCCGGACTGACGATATGCTTTAGGCCAGCTGCAATTTGATAAGCTGCCGTTTCAGTTCCGGACCATAGGCATATTCGCCCATGTCCAGACTGTCCAGAAGATAGAGGTCCTTGCCTTTGAAAAGGGTTTTCTGCGCCACGGCGCGAATCTCTTTCGCCTTGTCCAGGGACTCTTTTGGAATAATTAGGTGGCAAGGGATAACGTAGGCAATGGGGTTGATGGCAACCGCGTGAGCCACAGCCCTTGCACCATTTGGGTTTTCCACCATGGCGGCCAGTTCGGTATAGCTGTAAAGGCGGGGCTCCAGTTCGTAGAGTTTCTTCCACACTTTCATTTGGAAAGGTGTGCCGAAGGGCCGGAGGTCTTCCCAAGTAAGCGTTTTGGCAAGGGTGATGAGTTCCTCCATCTCTATTTTCCTGGTTTTGATATAAGCGGTCTTTTCCGGAGGCAGCGCGGCAATGGCTGCGGCTATTCCGGCCAAGTGACGGTAGTCGGTGGCGATGGAGGCTACCTTCCCGTCAATTTCCGTAACTATCCACTTGGTGCTCATTTCACTTTCAAATAAGGTTTAAGCATATCCCAGGGAACCGTTGCTTCTATCAGGCCCAAGGCATAGGGACCGGCCTCGTAGGGCTGGAAAACCCAGGTCATCCCATCTTCGCTTACCGAGAAATTGCCGTTTGGAACCAGGAAGCGGGGTTCCAGAAGCTCCATGAATTCGGCATCGTTTTCGGCCGTGTCATTTGTCACGTTTGCAAGGATGAGTTGTGCCACGGCTTCCCGGCTGTCGGGGCTCAGGATATCATATTCGTTGAGCATTTCGCCGGTTTTACGGTCGAAGACTATCTGGATTTCCGTCTGGAGGCCGTGGGCGCCGCCCCTGTAGGAGTAGTAACTGAGCTTGTAGTTCATCCAGCCCTTGTATTTGCCGGTGAAAGCTCCTTTCAAGTGGTCTTCCCAGGTGGAATTGTTTTCGTTCAGGTATTCATCTATCAGGTTTTCCCTATACAGTCCGGCACATTCTTCCACCGTTCCGGACATTTCTTCCAGGTCGAAAGCCTGGGTGACGATGGTGGAATTCACCTTTTCCATCGCCGGAATGAGCATTCCGTCCCGGACGTATTCCAGGCTCAGGGAGTAGAAGAGGCTATCGGCCTTGTCCTGGGCCATGGGCAAGGTTATATCGTCTTCAAAAACGCTGGTCCGTATCCTGTCACAGGCCGACAGGCAAATGGCCAGGCAAAGGAGGATAAACAGTTTCTTAGTCATTGTTAAGTTCAGCTATGTCAATTGGCCGCTCCCTTCTGTCGCCGATAAGATAGCGGCTGTACCAATCGGCCATCTTCCAGAAGAAATAGTCGTTCATGTCGCCGAAGCCGTGGCGCTGCCCCGGCAGGACCACCAGTTCAAAGCGCTTGTTGGCTTTGATGAGGGCGTTCACCACGCGGATGGTGTTGGCGGGATTCACGTTGTTGTCCCTGTCGCCGGTTACCAGCATCAGGTGTCCTTTCAGGCGGGAGGCCAGCTCCTGGTTGGTGTCTATGCTGTACACGAAGGTGGTATCCCCCTGCGAGACCTTTTCCTGGATGCCGTGGTGCTGCTCGCTCCACCAGCGGTTGTAAATGCTGTTGTCGTGGTTTCCGGCGCAGGAAACGGCAGCCTTGAAGAAGTCAGGATACTTGAGGATTGCGGCCGTGGACATGAATCCGCCTCCGGAGTGTCCGTGGATGCCAACCCTTTCCAGGTCTATCCACTTATAACGCCCTCCAAGCTGCTGGATGGCATATTTCTGGTCTTCCAAGCCATAGTCCCTGAGGTTGCCGTAGCCGTAGGTGTGGTACCATTTGGATCGGTTGGGATGGCCTCCGCGGTTTCCCACCGTGACTACAATGATGCCCAGCTGGGCCAGACGGTCCGTGCGGAGGTTGTAGCTCCATGAAATGTTGTTGGCCTCGACCTGGGGACCGGGATATACGTAATCGGCAACGGGATAGACCTTGGTGGAGTCGAAGTCTATGGGCTTGTGGATGCAGCCGTGAAGGTCGGTTATGCCGTCGGCCGCCTTAACTTTGAAGCGCTCTGGGAAGCGGTAGCCGGCTGCGAAAAGCAGGGACAAGTCGGCATCTTCCAGATGGGTGCGTTTCCCGGTGGCGGTGTTTACCAGCATCACGGCGGGAGCGAAATCCGCCCTGGAATAGTTTGCAACGATGTATTTGCCGTCAAAGGAAGGGGCCGCCAGGACATCCATGTCGTCCATGTCCAACTGCACCATGGCTCCGCCGCCCAGGGGAACGCGGTAGTTGTGCATCTGGTAGGGGTTCTCGTCCGGATTCACGCCGCAGGCGCTCACCACCAGATAGCCGGGCGTCACGCCCAGGATGTCTTCCACGTGGAAGGAGCCCTCGGTAAGGTTCTTTTTCAGGGTACCGTCGGCGCTGTAAAGATAGAGATTGGCCCAGCCGTTGCGCTCGCTCCACCATACGAAGTCCCCGTTCGGTAGGAATCTGGGGTCGCGGACCTCGACATATGTGTTCAGGCGTTCGGAAACTATGGTTTTGGTGCTGTCGGCATTTACGTCCACGCGGCACAGGTCGTAGCGTTTGAGGTCGCGGCTCATGCGCATCATGTAGAAATAGTCGTTCCCTCCCAGCCATTTCATATTGTTGAACTCTTCGTAGGCGTCTTTTGCCGTTGGAATGGCGCTGAGAATCTGTCCGTCCTGGTCCTTGAACGCATTCCAGGCAATCTTTTTTGCCTTGCCCTGAAGGTCCATTATGACCAGTTCTCCCTTCGGTCCGGGCTCCCCGGGCATCTGGTAATGGTAGGTCTCGAGCTCCGGGCGGGGCTTCGCAAGGGAGTTAATCACCCAGAATTCCTTCACCGGGCTCATGTCCCAGCGAAGGAGAGCGAAGCGCTTGCCGTCAGGGGCCCAGGACAGGTAGGCGAAGTGACGGGCGGTGGAATCGGCCTCCGTATCACCGGTGTAATTGTCGCTGAGCCAGGAGTGGTCCTTCGTTCCGTCGGTGGTGAGGGCCCGCTCCACGAGGGTGCTGTCCTTGTCGTCCTTCGCGGCTTTCGCAAGGTTCTCCTTGTCCATCACCCAAAGGTTGTGATTCTTCACATATATGCCGATGCTTCCGTCCGGCGAGACGTTGGCCCAGGCGGGGTAGGCGTCATCGTGCTCATCGGTATCCCAGGTGAGATCCTTGCTTGCGATATCGTAGTAAAAACGGTATTTCACGAACTCCCCGGTAGTATTCCCGGCGCTGTCCAGCTTTTCCTGCTTGCTTTCCAAGTCCCACTGGAAACGTTTGTCGTCCTTAAGTTCCAGGTTAAGGGGAAGATGCTGCGCATCGTAGGGATCGCGTGTTATCTCGCTTATCTGCCGGGCCAGTTTTTCGATGTCGAAAATGGCCGATTTCGTCCCCGTGGCGGCATCTACTATGTAATAGGACGTTCCCTCAGACGTTTGCCAACTGTACCAGAAGCGGTTGCTGCCTGCAAACCAGTTGGGACGGATGCGGGTTGAAAACACCATCTGGCGTATCCGCTTTGGTGAAAAGCGGGCGGCCTGCTCATAATTGGCCTTGGGGGCCTCCCTCTTTTCCTGGGCCAGGGCGGGCAGCATTGTACACAGCGCAAGGGCTATGACGACGGTTCCTGTTGTTGTCATAAAAGTGAACTTTTTTGCGAAGATAGTGAAATTTTTCGTACGTTTGTCAGCTACAATAACTAACCGACGCATTATGAAGAAATTATTTGCCATCGCATTTTCAATCCTGGCTTTGGGTGTATGGACAGCCGGTGCACAGGGTATTCTGGACCGTTTCACCGCTCCCGAAAAAGGGCGAACCGTTTTCATTGAAAAAGGCTACCACGCCCTTGGTATAGTGGGCGGCTATCGCAGTTTCACCGTTGGCGGCGATGATTTTGGCGACGGATATGCCATACTTTCCTTCATTAACATCGGCAATGGAAAATTACAGATGTATAATGCTTCGCCAAACTATTCCTATTTCATTGCGAATGACCTTTCCATATGCGCCCGACTTGATTACAGGGGCTACAATTTGGATTCAGACCTTAACCTGGGTCCAATCAATGTCCTTCAGCGCCATATGAACAGCAATACCTTCGGTACTTCCTGCGCGCTGCGTAAATACCTCTCCTTCTTCGGCAGCGATATGTTTGCGGTCTTTGGCGAGGCCAAGCTTTACGGAAATTATACCAGGACAAATTCCTGCCCCATCGTGGATATCACGGAGGAAAGATCCTTTGTGGATCCCACTACCGGAGAGACCGTCACATACGATGAAGTTGTGAGAACGGAGCCGGACTGGAGCAATAAGCGCCTTACACACGGCTTTTCCACGGGTTTGAAAATTGCCGCCGGCGCGTGTATAAAACTTAGGGGTGACAACCTTATCTACCTGTTCATTCCCATCGCAGGCGTGAGTTACGGATACACCTGGCAGAGCAAGTTGAAGGATGGCGATCCGGCAAACAATGCCCACATCTCAAAATTCTCCTTCACCCGTGATCTGGAATATTTTGCCGTCCAATTGGGCTATACGCATCTGATTAAGAGCAAGAAGCGTCGTTAGCCTTTGTTTATTTAAATATTTTACGTATCTTTGCAACCCATTTTGCGGGGACATAAGCCTCACGAAATGGGTTGTAACTATAACTTATTTATTAACAAACATTTATGCCTACAATTCAACAACTTGTCCGTAAAGGACGCGAGGCCCTTGAAGTAAAAAGCAAGTCTCGTGCGTTGGATGCTTGCCCTCAGAAGCGTGGCGTGTGTCTTCGTGTTTACACGACTACACCTAAAAAGCCGAACTCTGCTATGCGTAAGGTAGCCCGTGTTCGCCTTTCCAACACCAAAGAGGTCAATGCCTACATCCCGGGCGAAGGTCACAACCTGCAGGAACACAGCATCGTGCTGGTTCGCGGCGGCCGTGTAAAGGACCTTCCG
>CACYCP010000090.1 GCA_902772985.1 uncultured Bacteroidia bacterium
GCTTGTTTTTTATCGGGATGTAGCGCAGTTGGTAGCGCACTACGTTCGGGACGTAGGGGTCGCTCGTTCGAGTCGAGTCATCCCGACAAGGAAGGAGAGAGAACAACTCTCCTTCTTTTTTTATTTTGCGGGGAATGACTATATTTGTCTGTATGAAAACTTATCCGCAGATCGAGCTTGGTGAATGGACCAAGGTGGGCGAAGGCTACAACGGAGAGGCCTACATATCGGCCTCCCGTCCTGGAGTAATGTTAAAGTTGGTGCGTCGTGAGTTGGGCGCAGCGCATAAGGTGGAACAGGAGTTCAATGCTTCCAGGACTGCTTATGAAATTGGCATCCCATGCCCTCGGGTATATGAAATTGTGCGAAACGGGGAGGAGCATGGCTACCTTTGCCAGGCCATCGAAGGGAAGAAGTCCATCGCCCGTCTGTGCTCCGACTTCCCTGACCGCATTCCTGAATTCGCTGCCAAGATGGCCGATTGGGGCCGCGCCGTGCACTCTACGCCAATCCGGGCGGGTGAATACGTCCCATCCATGAAAGAACTTCTGACGAAGGCTGTGGAGCAGTCCCCTTTGCTAACGCCCTCCCAGCGTGAGGGGCTTCAGTCTGTAGTACTTGAGATGCCTGACGATAAGACCTGCCTTCACGGAGACTTCCAGCCCGGCAACATTATCCTGGCCGATGGAAAACACTATTGGATAGACCTTGGCTGGCTGGCGCAGGGCTGGTATATGATGGACCTGGCGCATATGTTCAAGATGCTGGTTGAAGATAGTGTCATTCCCCAGGTTCAGGATCTTACCCATATGAGCCGGGAGCAGATGCTGCGTTTCTGGGACTCTTTTGCCCGTGCTTATACCGGCATAGATGACGTTGACGCCTTGAACCGGCAGCTTCGGCCCTATGCCGCCCTGGACATTGTCCGCACTTTCCATCTCCATGCCAGCGACAACCCGGCTTTACTCTCTTTCCTCAAAAACTGTATTTCCCGACATCTGAGCGATATTTAGGCTTCTTCATCCACGATTTACCGATGTCTTTATGGGTGAAAAGAAAAGAAGGCAAGCGCATGGCTGCCTTCTTTTTGCTCCCCCTGTTGGACTTGAACCAACGACCCTCTGATTAACAGTCAGATGCTCTAACCAACTGAGCTAAGGAGGAATATTTGCCCGATTCCTTTCGGGGATTGCAAAGGTACAATCTTTTTTCGATTCTCCAAAGTTTTTGCCATTTTTTTTGTGTATATTTGTACGATTAACCAAATACTTCTTTCACGATGGACATCGACCTGCTAGCCAAAATGGTAAAAGAATTGGTTACAGACCACGACTGCGTTACCTTGCCGGGTGTAGGCTGCTTTGTCGCAGAGCTTGTGCCTTCCAGTTTCACTGACAGGGGATACACCATCCTGCCGCCCTACCGCCGCCTCTATTTTTCTCCAAGGCAGGAAGGAGACACGCTGCTTGTGGATCTCTATGCCAAGGCAAACGACATAAGCCAGGACGACTCCGCGAAGATACTCCAGGTCTTCCTGGAAGAGATGAAAGAAGTTCTGAAGGTGAAGAAAACCATCGTTTTCCCCGGACTGGGACGCCTCAGGGCCACCAGGGAGAATCACTTTTTCTTTGTGGCCGATGAGGACCTGGACATCTATCCCGGCGGCTTCGGCCTTCAGCCCATTTCTCTGAAGACTCACGAAGAAACCCCGGAAGAAGTTGCGCAGGCGGTTTCTTCCATCGCGCAGATTCTGGAGCCGACAGATTCTTCGTCGCCTTTTGCTCCTTCGAATGACAGTGAGGAGCCTCAGCCTTTAATCGAAGAGCCGGAGCCTGAAATCGAAGAGCCTTCTGATTCCGTCGCCCCTTCCGTTCCCGAGGAAGTCCCTGCAGTTGTTCCTGACGAAGTTCCTCCGGTCGTTTCTGAGGAAGCCACTTCGGCCATTTCAAGTGAAACAAGCGAATCTCCTTCTAAGGGAAAAGGGTGGAAAGTATTTTGGAAAATACTCCTTTGGCTATTCATTATTGCCATTGTCGTTGCCATAGCCCTTGCGGCCATTGGGCGTCTGGAACCTCAGTGGCTTGACTCGATTCTCTATACTCCCGAAGAACTGGACATCATTTACAAGTAGGTATGACGGAGATTATCAGGGAGGGGTATAAATTCAGGCAGGAAATACTGATCCCGTGCTACCAGACAGGAAGTGACAAGCGACTGCGGCCATCGGCCTTTATGGATCAGGCGCAGGAAATTGCATTCTGGGCAGCGCAGGGCCTTGGCTTTGGCTATGATCAGTTGCACATTCACCACACAGCCTGGGTGCTCAGCCGCATGCACATCCGTTTCCTGGAACTCCCTTTGTGGAGGGACAGGGTAAGCATTCAGACCTGGCACAAGGGCATAGGCGGCATTTTCTTTCTCAGGGATTTCAAGATGATGACCCCGGAGGGGAAAACCCTCATCAATGCCACCAGTTCCTGGGTAATCATTGATGAGCAAAGTCGACGCTTCCGCCGTCCGGAGGATGTGAGCGAAATTTTGCGGGACAATGGCTTTCCAGAGCATGCAATCGAAGAGCCGGCGCCGAAACTTGCCATGCCGAAGGGCCTTGACCCGGAGCCGGCCGGTGAACATGTCATCTCTTATTCCGACATAGATTTCCTTGGCCACAGCAATAACGTGCGATATGTTGTGTGGGCAATGGACTGCATTCCCCTGGAAGCGGCCCAGAGGCAAATCAAGGATTTGAATATCAATTTCATAAGAGAAACACGTCCCGGCGATACTGTCCAATTGTTCCGTCTGGAGGACGGAGACTCCTGGTATGTGGAAGGCCGCACGGGAGACAATAGCTGTTTCATCGTAAAAATGGATTTTTGATGCGGGAACTCATTTTCGGGAGCGGTGTCGCTCATACTATAATGTTGCTGGCCTTCGTTATCGGGACAGGCCTTTTCCTGGGTCGTTTCAAGTTGAAAGGCATTTCCCTGGGTTCAACCTGGATTCTTTTCCTGGGCATCCTCATGGGCCACCTTGGCTTCCAGGCCGATTTGAACGTCCTCCACTTCGTCAAGGAATTCGGCCTTATCCTCTTTGTCTTTTCGATAGGACTTCAGGTGGGCCCCGGATTTTTCCACTCTTTCCGAAGGGGAGGAGTCAAGATGAACCTTCTCTCCGGCCTGAATATCCTTCTTGCCGTTGGCCTTACCGTCCTGATATCTTTCATCAGTGGCGAAGACCTTAGCACAATGACTGGCGTAATGTCCGGCGCCGTTACCAATACGCCAGGACTTGGCGCCGCCCAGCAGACTTTCATTGACATCGCCACCGCCTCCGGAACCAGCAGGATGGCGGCCGGCGTGGCTTCGGAGAAACTGGCATCGGCATACGCGGTAGCATATCCCATTGGCGTTCTGGGAGTTATTGCGGTCCTTATTGCATTCAAGGCGATTTTCAAGATAGACCACAAAAAGGAATTGGAAGAGCTTGAGGCCGAAGAACAAACTCAGGACCAGGCCCGCCGTATGCATGTCGAGGTGGAAAATCCCGCCATTTTCGGGATGCGTCTTGCCGATATCCTTCGTGATTTCGGAGGTGAATTCGTGGTATCCAGGATAATGAAAGGGGAGGAAATATCCTTCCCCCATGCCGATACAGTCTTGATGGAAGGGGACAAGCTGCTGATAGTCACTTCCCAGAAAGAGGTGGACCGCCTTAGGATACTCTTCGGCAAAGAGGTCCCGATGCATGTGGACCAGTGGCGGACGATGGACCACAATCTGGTCACCCGCCGCATAGTGGTCACGAATAGTTCCCTCACCGGCAAAAAGCTTCGTGAGCTTCATTTCCGCGACGCTTTCGGGGTTAGTGTAACAAGGGTTATCCGTGCCGGCGTCCAGCTTGTGGCAGGTCCCGGCCTGTACATCCAGATGGGCGACGGACTCATTTGCGTCGGCACCAAAGACAATATCGACAACCTTGCCAAAAAGGTGGGTAATTCCAACGACACCTTGAATAAGCCCAATCTGGTTCCCATCTTCCTTGGGATAGTGTTGGGAATCGTTTTCGGCTCTATTCCAATCCGTTTCCCCGGAATTCCCCAGGCCGTCAAACTTGGCATGGCAGGAGGCCCGCTCATAATTGCAATCCTTCTTGGACATTTCGGCCCCAAATATAAGATTACCACCTACACCACCATCAGCGCCAACCTGATGATAAGGGAAATAGGCATTTCGCTTTTCCTTGCCGCAGTAGGAATCGGAGCAGGCGGGAATTTCTGGGCGTCAATAGTGGGCGGCGGTTACTGGTGGATACTCTATGGCGCCATAATTACCATTGTTCCCCTGTGCATCACCTTCATTGTGGCAAGGTGGCTTTGCAAACTGAATTTCTACCAGATTTGCGGCCTCATAAGCGGTTCCTGCACCAATCCTCCGGTTCTCGCTTTCGCCCAAGGTATGTACGGAAGCGACTATACTTCAGTTAATTATGCCACGGTATATCCTTTGAGTATGTTTTTGCGCGTTTTGGTGGCGCAACTCCTTATCCTTTTAGCCATTGCATAGAATGTTCGACCTTGTATATCCTTCCGAGCCCGCACCGGTTTATCCGCGTCCTTCCATTGAGCGTCCTGGAAAACCAGTTCTTCCAAAGGGGGAAATGCTTCCCCTGGTGGAGCCCAGCGGCATCGTATATGGCCAGGCCTCGCGTGCCTGGTGCCACGGAGGAGACAAACCCCTGCATCCGGTGGTACACCTTCACATAATGGACCGGAACGCCAGGATATATCTTCAAAAGCGGGCCATCTCGAGGGACCTCCTTCCGGGATATTGGGATACGGCCGTCGGGGGGCATGTGGGCTACGGAGAGTTGGCAATCGAGGCTCTATACCGCGAGGCCGCCGAAGAACTTGGGCTTCACGCATTCAATCCCATCTTTATTGAGGCCTACACATACGAAAGCGAGCGGGACAAGGAGTTCGTCTTCATCTATGCCATGCTGGGCCATCCCAACCTGGATCCCGACAATTCCGAAGTTTCGGAGGGCCGATGGTGGACCTTCGGCGAGATTGATTCGGCACTTGGCCGGAATATCCTTACCCCTAACTTCGAAGAGGAGTTTTCCCGCATCAAGGATCGTATGATAGCGTTATTGTAAAGAATTATGGCCGCGAATATAGACAAGTTCGTTCACGATCAGCTTTCCCTCTGGCCTTCGATAGCTGCGAAGTACAGGGCCTTGAAACTGGCCCGCACCCGCACTCTTCCGCTTGGGGGTATGACAGTGACGCTTCAGTCCAATCCCGGCCGCCTGCCTATTTTCGATCATGGTTGCCCCCTTTGCGAAGAAAACTACATGGAGCACCAGCACACTCTTCCTTTCGAAGGCCGGAAAGGGCGGAAATACAATATCCTGGTGAACCGGGCGCCCATTTTCCCGAATCATCTGGTCATTACAAGGGACATACACACGCCCCAGACTATCTGGCACCGTTTCCCGGATATGCTGGATTTGGCCGAAAAGCTGGATGATTACCTGGTGTTCTACAACAGCCCCCACAGCGGAACCACTGTCCCGGAGCATGCGCATTTCCAGGCCTGCCCAAAGGGATATATGCCCCTGGAGAGGGTGGCCGACCGCATCCTTAAGGACGCTTCCCCGGATTTGGAACCGGTGGAATCCCTGAAAGATGCCTCCCTTTATCACTTCAAGCGTTTCAACCGCGGTATTTTCATGCTCAAAGGCAGTGCGTCCAAGTCCATGGCCAAGCTTTTCTATAGGCTTTTGGACTGCCTGAATCTTTTGGCCGAAGAGAGCGAGCCTCGCTTCAACGCTTACGCCTGGCGCTCGGAAGGGGAGTACAGGGCTATGGTCATTTTGCGCGACGCAGAGCGCTCGGGCATCGATTTCTCCCTCACTCCCGGTGCTGCCGACATGGCCGGATTCATAGTCGTTCCCGAGCCGAAGGACTTCGACCGCCTTGACGCCGCTTCGCTTGAAAGGCTTTTCGAGGATGTTTCCATTTCCCCTTCGGAGGAGGAACGACTGCTTTGGCGTCTTGTCCGTTCGCAGCCCAGGCTGAAGATAGAAATAGCTTCGGGGGAAAGCGTCCGCTTTGAAATAATCTCGGACGGAGCCGGCCCCCAGACCGTGAGCCTGAACGAGGGCAAGATAGACTACGGCGGAGCTTTGTATGACGAAATGGTGTTCGAGGCCGCCACGATATCCACTTTGTTCGCCCAGCCGTCCTTCATCATTTACGGGGCCGATGGTCCGGAACACTACGCCGGAACCCTGTCTTTCAGCGTGGCCGATGGCAAACTTAAGGCGGTCAACACCCTGGGCCTGGAGGACTACCTTTTGGGTGTGGTATCACTTTTGCCGGAAGAGGGGAGGAGGGAAGCCGCAATTGCACTTCGGCGCTCTCTCCAGGGCAGGGAAGAAGTGTCTGCGGGAGGCCCGCGTTACATAGGTCTCACACCTGGTGCCGATGCCGCCGCCCGCACAGTTATTGACGAAACTTGGGGACAAATATGATAAAAAGGTTGATCAGTTTGACGATTCTTTCCCTTCTGGCATTATCGCTTGAAGGACAGGTTATCAGTGGAATTGAAGTGCTAAGGATGAAGGGCTTCGGGCCTCTTAAGGGAAAAAGGGTGGGCCTTGTGACCAACCCCAGTGGCGTGGACAGGAACCTCCGTTCCACCATAGACATTCTCTTCGATGCACCCGAGGTTAATCTGGTGGCCCTTTTCGGCCCGGAACACGGCGTCAGAGGAGACGTTTATGCCGGTGACAAGGTTGCCGACAGCAAGGACGCCCGCACCGGCCTCCCGGTCTATTCCCTCTACGGCAGCACGCGGGAACCTACTCCCGAGATGCTGAAAGGCATAGACGTAATGGTTTATGACATCCAGGATGTGGGTGTGCGCTGCTACACATTCATTTCTACCCTGGGTCTGGTAATGAGGGCCTGTGCCAAGGCCGAAGTGGAAGTCCTGGTGCTTGACCGCCCCAATCCGCTTGGCGGAAACAAGGTCGAGGGACCGTTGGTCCAGGACGGCTTTTATTCTTTCGTCAGCGAATTCCGTATTCCCTTCGTCTATGGCCTGACCGTCGGCGAACTTGCCACCCTCATTAACGAAGAAGGCCTGAACCGTGGCCAAAAAGGAGATCAGAAGCACCTGAAATGCCAGTTGAGCGTCGTTCCAATGATCGGCTGGCGCAGGGATATGCTTTTCGAGCAGACAGGTCTTCCTTGGATACTTCCTTCCCCGAACATACCTTCTGTCAGGAGTGCCTACTGCTATGCCTCCTCCGGAATCTGCGGGGAATACGGTCACCTGAACACCGGCGTGGGATATACCATTCCTTTCGAAACCTTCGCCGCCGAATGGATAGATGCCGACAAACTCAAGGAGCGCCTGGACAGTTACGGCATCCCCGGAACAGCCTTCAGGACCATTCATTACAGTCCTATCTCCGGTTCCAAGAAAGGCATACTCATTCACGGCGTCCAGACCTTCTTTACAGACTGGGAATCGGCCCCGGTGAGCCTTATCCAGTTTTACGTAATGCAGGCAGTGAACGAACTTTGGCCAAATACCAATCCATACCCGCTGAAAAGGACCAGAATGCTGGATATCGTCTGTGGTACGGATTATGTAAGAGTGAATTTCGGAAAGCGGCTGAAAGCCGCCGACATCGTCCAATACTGGAACAAAGATGTCCAGGATTTCAAAGCCCTTTCCAAAGAATATTATTTATACCGTTAACCTGAAAATTTATTTGCTATGAGAAAGTTCTTGACCATCTTCACCTCGGTGCTCGTGGCTCTTTCGATGCTCACGGCACCCAATATGGCGGCTCAGTCCCGCCAAAGCTCCACTTCCAGGAGCAGCACCACTTCCCGCCAGTCTGGAACTACCACCAGCCAGTCGGGAACGACTTCCCGTCAGTCCGGTACGACAACCCGTCAGTCTTCCGGGAGCACCACTTCCCGCCAGTCCGGAACTACCACCAGCCAGTCGGGAACGACTTCCCGCCAGTCCGGTACGACCACCCGTCAGTCTTCCGGAAGTACGACTTCCCGTCAGTCCGGTACGACCACCCGTCAGACTTCCGGAAGTACGACCACTCGTCAGTCCTCCGGCTCTTCCTCCACTGCCACCAGCCGTCAGTCCGGGACTACGGTAAGCCGTCAGTCCAGCGGCAGCACCGGCAGCAGCTCCAGCCGTTCTTCTTCCGGAAGCGTTTCCCGTTCATCCACCGTGAACAGCAACTCTTCCAGCGGTGACATCGGAAGCAACCTCCGTTCCACCAACGTCAGCCGCGGAGGCCTCATATCGGCCACTTCCAAAGAAGAGCCCTCCACCGTTTCACAGCCGAAGGAAAATTACCGCGACGCCGGTTACAACTATCGTTATAACGACGACATGAGAGTGGACGACAACCATAACCTGTACCGCGTACCTCCTCACCAGAGGGCGCCCATGGCCTGGGACCGTCCCGGTAACTTCTGGGGAGACCATCCTCACTATTATGGTTACCGTATCAACTCCCTGCCTCCTCAGTACCGCCGCATCAGCCATTGGGGAATCGACTACTACTATCACAACGGCATATATTACCGTCCTTACGGTGGTATGTATGTGGTCTGCCGTCCTCCTTTCGGCACACCCCTCGAGCGTGCTATCGACCGTGCAATCCTGAATGTGATTCGTTTCGCTTACTATTGCGACACCTACCGCACTTTCAGCCGCACCTTTGATTACTACAATACCATCGCCAGGCAGAATATGATCATCGCCCAGCAGAATGCCAGGATTGCCCAGCTTAACTCTTCTTATGCGATGAACTCGAAACGCGCCCTCAGCGCCTACGAACTTGCCGAGCAGCTCGGCCTTGTCCAGAGCTATGCGAATGCCGGCGCCGAGTACTTCTACCAGGACGGTGTGTTCTACTCAATTTCGGCTTCCGGAGCTTACAGCACCATTATTCCTCCTGCAGGAGCCCTGGTGACATCCCTCCCGGACGACTATGAGGTCATTGTAATGAACGGCATAGAGTACTATATGGTGGACAACACCGTATATCGTACAACTCTCTTCGACGGACAGCCTTATCTGGAGGTCCTTGGACAGATGTACGGTTCGCTCTATAGCCAGTACCGAGTCTATTAAGTCAATGGCGACGATAGGCATATTCGATTCCGGAAGCGGCGGTCTCTCGGTTTACCGTGAGCTGGTGAAGGTGCTTCCAAAGGAGAGATATGTCTATTTCGCCGACAACGCCCACTGTCCCTACGGGGAAAAGAGCCTGGATTATATCCGTGACAGAGCACGAGCTGTCACGGATATTCTCATTGGGATGGGGGCCGATATCATTGTGGTAGCCTGCAATACGGCTACCGCTGCTGCAATAGCCACATTGAGGGAAGAATACCCGGAAATGCCCTTCGTGGGTATGGAACCGGCGGTAAAACCCGCTGCCCTTGGAACCAAAACCGGCGTAATTGGCGTTCTTGCCACCGCAGGTACCCTGAAAGGGAGCAAATACCTGAATACCAGGGGCCAATACCAGGATGACGTGAAGATAGTGGAGCATGTCGGGCAGGGTTTCGTGGAACTTGTGGAAAGCGGAAAACTGGATGGGGAGGAAGTGGAAAAGGCCGTTGAAGCTTCTCTCCGTCCCTTGCTGGACGAAGGAGCCGACAATATTGTCCTTGGCTGCACTCATTACCCCTTCCTGCGCCCTGTGATTGAGCGTATTGCAGGGCCCGGCGTGAAGGTTATCGACCCTGCGCCGGCGGTTGCCCGTCAAACCGAAAGGGTGCTGAAGGAAATAGGAATTTCCAGCGGCGAGGGGCCTTTTTCCATCCAACTTTATTTCTCCGGAGAGCCGGAATCCCTTCAGAGGATATTTGATTTGTTATGATCTCGCAGGAACAGATAAAAGATTTGCAAGACAGGCTGGCCGTACTGGAAAGTTGCCTGGATATAGCCGGGAAGCGTCAGGAAGTTGAGAAAAAGACTCAGGAAAGCCTTGCCCCCGACTTCTGGAACGACCCGAAGGCGGCAGAACTCTTCATGAAGAAGCTTTCCGGCTTGAAATCCTGGGTCTCGGACTTTGAAAAAGCCAGGGAAAAGGCCGATGACCTGGAAGTCCTTTTCGACTTGGAACCGGAAGATTCCCCGGAGTTGGACGAAGCCTATGCAATAGCCGTGGATGCCCTGGAAGTCCTGGAGCTCCGCAACATGCTTGGCGGGGAAGGGGACAACCTTGGGGCTGTCCTCACCATCAATTCCGGCGCCGGCGGCACAGAAGCCAACGACTGGAGCGCAATGCTCATGCGCATGTACACCCGATGGTGTGAACGCAACGGATATAAATACACCGTGACCTCTCTGCTGGAGGGCGAAGAAGCCGGTATCAAGAGCGCTACCATCGAAGTGGAAGGGGACTATGCCTACGGATACCTGAAGGCCGAAAACGGAGTGCACCGCCTGGTGCGCATTTCCCCTTTCAATGCTCAGGGTAAGCGCCAGACCACCTTTTCCAGCGTATTTGTCTATCCGCTTGTCGATGACAGCATCAACATTGAAATCAACCCTTCCGACCTGGAATGGGATACATTCCGAAGCGGGGGACACGGCGGACAAAATGTGAACAAGGTTGAAACCGGTGTCCGCGTGCGTCACCTGCCTTCCGGCATAATGGTGGAAAATACTGAAACGCGTTCCCAGCAGGACAACCGCCAAAGGGCCCTCCTTATCCTGAAATCGCGCCTGTACGATATTGAATTAAAGAAAAGGCAGGAAAAACAGGCCGAATTGGAAGGCCAGAAAAAGCGTATTGAATGGGGCTCTCAAATCAGGAATTACGTTCTTCATCCCTACAAACTGGTGAAAGACCTGCGCACAGGATACAGCACCGCAGACACCCAGGCAGTGCTGGACGGAGACTTGAATGAGTTCATGAAAACCTACCTCATGGGTAAGGGGGCGGCCGTAACAGACGCCGACGAGGAGCTTTAGTTTCCTCCGTTATTTCTTGATCCTGATTCCTTCACCGGCCATCTCCTTTATGGCCTTTTCATGTCCCTCAGAATCCACATAGGAGATGCAATTGGCAAGGACTGTTACGCGGTATCCGGCTTTCAGGAGGTCTTCGGCCGTATTCCTTACGCAGAATTCGGTAGCTATGCCGCATATATATACGTTGCGGATTTCCATTATCTGAAGCACTTCGTGAAGGCTCTGGCCTGCGTGATTCATGCCTTCGAAGCCGCTGTACTGTTCTTTTTCCGGATTCTCGCCCTTGTAGAACGTAAACTCTTCGGTGGCGTATGGCGCAAGGTCCGTATGGATGTCGGCCCCATGGGTGCCCTGAACGCAATGCTCCGGCCATGGGCCACCCTGGGCCTGGAAAGAACAGTGATTCAAGGGATGATGGTCCCGGATGAATAATATGGGGAAAATCTTGCTTTTTTTAATGTATTCGAGGCTTCCCGCTACGGCTTTTTCGGCTTCCTGGCAGGCGAGCGACCCGTCAATGAAGTCGTAAAGCATATCAACTACTATGAGTGCACTGTCTTTCATCTCTCAGTCTATTTTAAATTCTTCGATCTCTTTTACCAACTTTCCTATGATGTTCATCTTGGCGTTGTACAAATCGTCGGAAATATCCACTTTATAATAGTGGGGATTGATTAGACGACGTTCGGCTGGGGAGAAGGCATGAAGGGTTTCCTTGTAATATTTCTTCTTCTCTTCCAGACTGTAAGGCGGCAGGATGCGTTTCCCGTTTTCAATCACCTTGGTTTGAAGGGGACGGGCCTGGTAGCTTCCGGCAGCGAAAGTCTTGAACTTGTAGGAATCGTATTCGTCCCGCACGAAAACTTCTTCGCCGTCCCGGATGGCCTTGTCAGTAAAGTCTCCGCGAAGGCAGGTGACATCGACATCGTTCAATCCGTTCACCATGATTCTCCAGCTAATCTGAAATCCGGGGTTGATGAGCTTTATTTTGTCTTCAGAGCGTTTGATGACCGGCTGACCATCTACCTGGACGAGCTTATATACGTTGCCGAAGCACGGTGCTGCCTTCGATGTTGCAATGGCGTCGCCCACTCCGTAGCTGTCGATTCGTGCCCCCTGGCGCTCCAGGTCCGTGATAAGATATTCGTCAAGGCCGTTGGTGGCGAAAATTTTGCATTTGTGCATACCGTGTTCATCCAGAATGGCGCGCACGCTCTGGGACAGGTAGGTAAGGTCACCGCTGTCCAGGCGCACTCCGTAGCCGTATGGATAATTGTCATCGATGCCGTTCTCGATGAAAGAGCGTATCGCATTCTTGATGCCGCACTTCAACGTATCGTAGGTGTCTATCAGAAGGATGATATTCTCGCCGCGGTGGGTTTTGATATAGTCGTTGAAGGCTTCGTGTTCCCCTTCCACAGTACTTCCGTATGCGGTAATGAAACTATGGGCCATGGTCCCGGTAGAGGCCACTTCGTTGAATGCTCCTGTCAGGATATTGGATGAACTGGCACAACCGGCAATCTGGGCGGCTTTACCGCCGTAAACGGCAGCCCAGGGGCCGTGGGCTCGCCTTGAGCCGAATTCTGAAACCGGCTTGTCGGTGGCACGGCACACCCTCGAGGCCTTGGTTGCGACGGCCATCTGGTGATTCATTATGCAAAGCATTGGCGTTTCCAGCACCTGGGCCTGTATCATAGGGGCGACCACGGTTATAATGGGCTGGTTGGGGAAAGCAATCTCGCCTTCCCTCATAGCATAAACGTCCCCGGTAAAGCGCATTGTGCCAAGGTAGCTCCGGAACTCTTTATACTCGTCTCCGGGAAGGAATCTTTCGTAGAAACTTTCGGGTTCGGAGCCAAGCATGTTCACCATTTCTATCACCTCTTCCGTTCCGCTCACGACCGCCCAGTTGTTGTTTTCCGGAGCCTTGCGGTAAAAGAGGTTGAATACGGCGATGCTGTCCTGCTTTCCGCAGTCAAGATACGATTTTCCCATTGTGTACTGGTACTTGTCGGAGACGTAGGCTAAATTGATGTTTTCCATTTTATTCTGCAAAATGCATTTCGTCAAGGAGATAGCCGGCATGGCCAATCTTGTCTATTATAAAAAGCAGGTAGCGCACATCCAGGGAAATGTTTCGGCAGATTTCCGGGTCGAAGACCAGGTCGCTCATGGTCCCTTCCCAGACACGGTCAAAATTGATGCCGATCAGGTTGCCTTCGGCGTTGAGCACCGGGCTGCCGGAGTTGCCGCCTGTGGTGTGATTGGTGGCCAGGAAGCACACCGGCTGGTCTTCGTATCCGCCCTCGTTATAAATATCCCGCAGGGCCTGGGGAATGTTGTAGTCGAAGATATCCGGATTATCCTTTTCGATAATGCCGCGCAGGGTGGAGACAGGCTGGTAATAAATGGCATCGGCCGGCCGATAGCCCTTTACGTGTCCGTAGGCCACGCGTAAGGTAAGGTTGGCATCGGGATAGAAGCTGCGCTCCCTTTCAAATTCCATCTGGCCCTGCATATAGTCGCGGTAAACCAGGTTGATACTCTGGTTGAGCTCGGCTACGGGTGGGGCGATGGAGGCGTAAAAAAAGTCGTTGAGCGCATCGGCCAAAGCCTTGGCTTCGTCCTCCGAGGCAAAGACGGCGTCCTTCCAGGCTTCCATAGAGCTATATTGGCCCCGCCTGTCCAGGAAGAACTGTGGTTTGTAAACGTCATCCAGGGACTGGTCGAAGGCTGTCATCATTGCTACGAAAATCTCTTCGTCAATGGGCTGGTAGTAGTCCTTCTTGTTGAAGCGTGGGTTGCGGGCCATTTGCAGTTTCTCAATGGTGAGGACTGTCTCGCGGTAATATTCGTAGGCCCTGAAGATAGGGTTGCGGGCGGCGTAGAGCTGCGCCAAGCGCTGGGTGATGCCTTCGAAGCGGGTGCCGGCGGCCCAGGCCTCGAAACGCGCTTCATAGTCCTGTTTCACAGGCACTACGCGATTCTTGCGGAGGCCCTTTTCCTCGCCCTGCCATTTCTTCCACGCATTGGCCACTGAGGCGTATTTGGAAGAATACTGGATGCGTACGGCCTGGCTCTGGTCCATGTATTTCTTCATCAGATTCAAGCGGATGGTGCGGAGGGCAATCTTCTCGGGGTCTGAGACATCCTGGATGTAACGGACGTCTTCGGAATGCACATACTCCTGAGTGGAGCCGGGGCAGCCATAAACAAAGGTAAAATCTCCTTCCTTCACTCCGGAGCGGGAGATGGTAAAGGATTTCTTAGGCCGGAGCGGGATATTATCGGGGCTGTAGTCGGCCGGATTGCCGTTTTTGTCGGCATAGATACGGAAGATTGAGAAATCGCCGGTGTGGCGGGGCCACATCCAGTTGTCGGTTTCCCCGCCGAATTTTCCTATGGAGGAAGGCGGCGCACCTACAAGTCGCACATCCCTGTAAACCTTGAAAACATAAAGGAAATACTGGTTGCCGTAGTACAGTGCGTTAACCTGCGCAGTGATGCCTTTTTCCTTGTTGCTCTCTTTCTGAACAATATTATCGATGTTTTTCTTGATGAGGGCGGCCTGCTTCTCCTGATCCAACTTTGAGGTTACGCCTTTGAGCACCAGGGCGGTAACATCATCCATCCTTTCCAGGAAGCGCACCGTGAGTCCGGGATTGGGGAGCTCTTCGCTTCGGTTCAATGCCCAGAAACCGTCTTTCAGGTAGTCGTGCTCTACGGAAGAATGGCTTTGGATAAAACTGTATCCGCAGTGATGGTTAGTAAATAGTAGTCCTTCGTCCGACACCAGTTCACCGGTGCAACCGCTTCCGAAAAGGACTATTGCATCCTTCAGGGACGAGCTGTTCACGCTGTAAAGGTCCTCGGCACTTAGTTTCAGGCCCTTGGCCTGCATGTCGGCGATTCTTTGGGAAATGAGGGAGGGAAGCCACATTCCTTCATCGGCCTTTGAATGGACCGCTGCCGCCAGAAGGAGAGCTCCAAGTAAAAAGATTCGTTTCATTGCCATGTATTTGTACAAATTTAGAAAAAAATCCAAAAAATGCCTATATTTGCTAAGCATAATTAAATAACCAACTATGAGAATACCTGAATCTGAACTGATAATCAACGGTGACGGCTCCGTATTCCACATCCACATGAAGCCGGAAGAACTGGCCGACAACGTTATCATGGTGGGAGACCCGTCCCGCGTACTCATGATAGGGGAATACCTGAAGGACATCGAGTTCCAGCACGCTTCCCGTGAATTTGTTTCCATTACAGGAAAATATAAAGGCAAACGCATCACCGTCCTTTCCCATGGCATTGGCCCGGATAACATTGACATCGTGATGACGGAGCTGGACGCTCTTGCAAACGTGGATTTCACCACCCGCGAAGTCAAGCCGGAGCACAGGGCCCTGAACATCCTTCGTATCGGCACATCCGGTGCCCTTCATGCCGATATCCCTCTGGGAAGTTACGTCCTTTCGCATATCAGCGTGGGTTTCGACGGAGTAATGAACTGGTATGCCGACCGTGACAAGGTGACCATCCCCGAGGTGGAAGAGGCCTTCAAGAAGCACATGAACTGGAAGCCATATCTTCCTTCACCTTATTTTGTAAAGGCATCCCCAAAGATTATCGATGTCTTGAAAGACGTGACCATCAAGGGTACTACCATTTCGGCCGGCGGCTTTTACGGTCCCCAGGGGCGTGTGGTACGCATTCCTCTCGCAATGCCCAATATGCTGGGAGATATCGAGACATTCCGTTTCAGTGACTGCGGTGAAGACTATCGCATCACCAATTTCGAGATGGAGGGTGCTCCGCTGGCCGGACTGGCCGCCCAGCTGGGACATAATGCCTGCACGGTGTGCTGCATAATAGCCAACCGTCACCTGCACAGTTCCAATCCGGATTACAGGCCCCAGGTCCGTAAACTTGTGGAACTGAGCCTGGAGCGGATGAGTACCCTGTAGCAGGGTGTTATAGCGTGAGAACGTATTCGGTGGAGATTCCTCCGAATTCTTCCAGAACCATTTTGCTTATCTGCCCGCCTTTCTTATAGTCCAGGATAAGGCCGGAGTAGCCTTTGGGCATGGTTTTGCGGACTTTAATCTCTACGTGCTTGCCTCCGGTTTTGGTGTTTGTAACCTTGCAGTCGGCATCCATTTCCTTGGCTATCTCTTCATAGCGGCCGGAAATACTGTAGAGGATGGCGTTACGCTGGGCCTTGATTGAAGCGTTGTTGTCGCTGTTCACTTCGGCCTGTACGCCGCGCATATCCATACGGATAAACGGACCGTCAATTATGAAGAAGTCTCCGGCGGGGTTGGTGTACAGCATCGCAAGCTGGTCCGGGGCTGTATAAGTGATTGAGCCTTCACTCTTTATGGTTTTGCCGGAAACTTGAATGGTTTTGGTCTGGGTGAATTTCCCTTCAAGGTCCTGCGCTCCTGCCGCAATGCAGGCAAAGAGCGAAATGATTGCTAATAGTTTTTTCATATTGCGTCCACTCCTTCAAAAAGAGTGCCTTAATGTCAAATTGTCAGTATCCTTTCAAGGCCTGATTGTTGCAGGAAACGTGTTATGCCTTTACAAGTATCAGAAGATTTAAACAAGATAATCGAGTTCGCGCGCGAGGAAGCGATGCGCACCGGAAGCTACGGGATTGGTCCCGACCACCTTTTTCTGGGTATCATTCGCCACGAGGAGAACCTGGCCTTCCGGATGATGCAAAGTTTGGGTGTCGAGCCGGCCGAACTGAAAGCCTTCATCGACCAGCGCATTTTCACCAACGAGACAATTCCCTACGAACAGATAGAGAATATCAGCTTTTCCCGTCAGGCCCAGAACGTCCTTGGCATAACCGTGATGGAGGCCACAAGGCTTAAAAGCCCGGTGGCACAGCCTCAGCACCTTCTTCTTGCGCTTTGCCGCACTACCGAGAGCTACGGAAACATGTTCCTTCGTGACCACGGTTTGAATTACGGGCGCTTGATAGCCTTCCTGGAGGACGAGGGCCTGCTTCGGCCCAAGGAGGAAGAGAGGCCTCAGCAGCCATATCAGGGGCCCGACGACGAGCCGGAGGCCGATAAGAAACTTGACATTGAGGAGTTTTCCTTCGACATCACCCAGGCCGCCCGCGACGGCAAACTGGATCCTGTGGTTGGGCGGGACAACGAGATTTCCCGCGTGATAGAGATTCTGGGACGGCGCAAAAAGAACAATCCCATGCTAATTGGGGAGCCGGGAGTGGGGAAATCGGCCATAGTGGAGGGGATTGCCCTTAAAATTGCGTCCGGGAACATCTCACAGGCGCTGGCAAAGAAGCGTATCCTTTCGTTGGACATTGCCTCGGTAGTGGCTGGTACGAAATACAGGGGAGATTTCGAAAAACGCCTCAAGACCATTATTAAAGAGGCATCGGAGAACCCCGACATCATCCTTTTCATAGACGAATTCCACACCATAGTGGGCGCGGGCGGGGCATCCGGAAGCCTGGATGCGGCGAATATGTTGAAGCCGGCGCTTGCACGCGGGGAGTTCCAGTGCATCGGCGCGACAACCCTTGACGAATTTACCAAGATTGTGGAAAAGGACGGTGCTCTTGACCGCCGTTTCCAAAAAATAGTGGTGGAGCCCACCGACCTTGCACAAAGCATAGAGATTCTGAGGCAGCTGAAGCCCAAGTACGAGGAGTTCCACGGTATTTCCTATACCGACGAAGCCGTGGAAGCCGCGGTGCGCCTCACCGACCGCTATATCACCGACAAATCCCTTCCCGACAAGGCCATCGACGCTTTTGACGAGGCCGGTTCCATGGTACGCCTTTCCCTTTCAAAAAAGAAATCTTCTTCCTCCAGCGTGGATGCCGAGGATATTGCCGCCGTCGTTTCCAAAATGACCGGCATTCCCGTTACGAAGGTTGCCGAGAGCGAAGGAAACCGCCTTATTAAAATGCGCGACCGTCTGAAGGAGCGCATAGTAGGTCAGGATGATGCGGTAGAGACCGTCGTGCGTGCGATCCAGCGTAACCGCGCCGGACTGAAGGATCCGCACCGGCCCATAGGCACCTTCCTTTTCTTCGGCCCCACCGGAGTTGGAAAAACGCAGTTGGCGCGCTCCCTGGCCGAATACATTTTCGACAGCGAGGACAACCTGGTTCGCATAGATATGAGCGAGTATATGGAGAAATTCAGCGTTTCCCGCCTTATTGGTGCGCCTCCGGGATATGTGGGATATGAAGAAGGCGGCCAGCTTTCCGAGCGAGTACGCCGCAAGCCCTATTGCGTGGTCCTTCTGGACGAAATTGAGAAGGCCCATCCGGACATCTTCAATCTGCTTCTGCAGGTAATGGATGAAGGACGGCTTACCGACAGTAACGGAAGAGTGGTGGATTTCAAGAATACCATAGTTATCATGACTTCGAACGTGGGGAGCCGTGAAGTAGAGGATTATGGCAGCGGAATAGGCTTTGCCACTGCAGGGAAAAATGTGGAAACGGACCGCCGTGCCGTACTGGAAAAGGCCGTGAAAAAAGCTTTTCCTCCGGAGTTCATCAACCGGGTTGACGGTCAGGTCTATTTCAATTCCCTTGGCCGGAAAGACCTTGAGGAAATAATAGAGATTGAGCTTAAGGACCTTCGCTCCAGGGCCTTGGAGGCTGGTTACAAGCTTCAGATTACGCCTTCGGCCAAGCGTTTTGTGGCCGAAGCCGGTTACGATCCGGCCTTTGGCGCCAGGCCTTTGAAAAGGGCCATCGTGCGCTATGTCGAGGATCCCCTTTCTGAATTTATCATTGGCGACCGTGCCCTTAGCGCACGCTCACGGAAGGGCGGAGAGATTCGCACCCTTAAGCTTGCGCTTGGCCCTGACAAGGAGTCTATCCGAGTAGAGCTTGTTCAAACTCCAGACCAAGGTCGGAAATAATGTCCTTGAGGACTTGGAGAGAGTTGTCCGTGCAGATGAAGTTGCCAATGGCGTCGATATTGAAATCTGTGTTTCTCATAGCATCAAGTTTTAAATTCTGATGCAAAAATAATCCCACCTTGCGCCAAACCATTGCACAAGGTGGGATTATTTTTAAGAAACCGCGAAATTATTCGCCTTTGGCTTGCTTTAAGATGGCTTCCCACTTTTCGTAGGCGGCCTGATACTTGGAATCCGTGTTGCGGAGCTGGAAGCAAAGCCTCTTGAGATAGTCGGCGGCAACAGTCTTTACGGTCTCGTTGGTGCTCACTTCGTAGCATTTCTCGAAGGGTTCGACAGCCTTGACATACTCGGCGATAAGCTGGTCGCTCAGTTCATCGGCCTTTTCCCAATTACGCTCGGTTTCGGCAGCCTCGATTTGCTGGATAAGGTCTTCACCTTTCTTGAGGGAAATGTTCGCAAGGCCGTAGTATGCCATATCGTATTCGGGATCAATCTCGTTGGCCTTGCTGTAGGCGGCAAAGGCGCCGTCGTAGTCCTTGATGCCGGAAAGGATGTTACCTTCTACATAATAGAGGGAAGGATTGTCCGGCATGGCTTTCTTTGCATCGTCCAGAAGGGCGACGATCTTTTTGGGATCTTCGTTGGTCTGGAGGTACAGGTTGATGAGGTCGGTGATAATGGTAGAATTGTTCGGATAGGCGGTGAGACCCGTTGCAAGATAGTTCTTTGCAGCAAGGGTATCGGCCTTTGCCAGGGAAACCTTTGCCAGGGAGGCATAGATGTCGCCGTTCTTGGTGTAGTCTATGTCAAGGCACTTTTTGAAGTACTCGTCGGCCCTGTCGATGTTGCCGCTGTTGAAGGCGGTGAAGGCGGTGTTGTAAACCATATCCTGATTAGGGGCCGAGCAGGGAGGGGTGAATGATACGTCGGCTGCGCCCTTGAACAGGTCGCTGGCCTTGGCGTTGTTCCCAATCTGGTACTGGGTGTAGGCGTCGGAGAAGTAATTATTGGTGATTTCCTGCAGCTTCTCATCGATGTCCTTTTCCTTTGCACCCAGCTCATAGGCCTTCAGGTAGGCCTTGGCAGCCTCTCCAAGCAGGTCTCCGGGAACCGAAGGCTTGGTTACGTCCAGGAACATAAGCATTCCGGCCTCGTTGAAATAGGCGTCGTAGGCATTGAACTGCATCTTCTCAAAGGTGCCGCCATCAGCGAGGGTCACAGTGCTGGTGGAAATGGGTTTCTCCTTATTGATAAGGCTGAAGTTGGTCTTATCCAGTCCGGGGGTGATCTCGGCCAGGGGATTCTGGTAAGCGGCAAGATATGCCTTTCCAAGGTTGATCCAAGTGGCGTTCTTGGTGGCTTTCTTGGCATCCTGGGTTGCGGCAATAGCCTTGTCAACTGCCTTCTGCATCTCTGCATCCGGCTTCTGTGCAAACGCTACCTGCAGTGTGCAGGCAAGTGCAAGTGCGAAAAATAACTTTTTCATAGTAAAGAGATGTTAATTGATTATTCGGTTTCTGGTGCTTGCGCTTCCTCTTCCTCGCTGTGCTCTACAACTGAAACAGCAGCTATGGCGTCTCCTTCACGAATGTTTATGAGTTTAACTCCCTGTGTGGCACGTCCGGCAACACGTATTGTGTTGACAGGCATTCGGATTGTCATTCCTGAGCGGCAGATAATCATTAAGTCGTCCTGGTCTGTGACGTTCTTTATGGCTACCAGTTTGCCGGTCTTTTCGGTAATGTTCAAGGTTCTTACACCCTTCGCACCCCTTGCGGTCTGACGGTAATCCAGCGGGTCGGAACGCTTGCCGAAGCCATTTTCGGAGACGGCCAGCACCTGGTGCTTTGATGCGTCCTCTGCCTGTATGTCCTGACAGACAACTCCCACTACAAAGTCATCTTTATCAAGATTGATGCCACGGACACCGGTCGAGGTCCGGCCCATGGCCCTGGCCTCGGTTTCATCGAAGCGTACGCAGCGTCCTCCGTTGGCTGCAATCATTATCATGCAGCGGCCATTTGTGAGGATGGCTTCCAGCAATTCGTCGTCTTCACGCACGTTGATGGCGTTCACGCCGTTGGTGCGTGGACGGGAATAGGCCTCCAGCGAGGTCTTCTTCACAACGCCCATGCGGGTTACCATCATAATGTAATTGTTGTTGATGAACTCTTCGTCCTTCAGCGTCTTTACATTGATGTAGGCCTTTACGCAGTCGTCCGGCTCTATCATAAGGATATTCTGGATGGCGCGGCCCTTGGAACTGCGGTTGCCTTCGGGGATTTCGTACACCTTCAGCCAGTAGCAGCGTCCCTTCTGGGTGAACAGGAGCATCGTGCTGTGGGTGTTGGCTATGTATATGTGCTCGATGAAGTCTTCGTCCCTGGTGGCGCTGCCCTTCAAGCCCACGCCGCCGCGGTTCTGGGTGCGGAATTCTGTGAGCGGGGTGCGCTTGATATAACCCAGGTGGGAGATCGTTATTACCTGGTCCTCATCGGCATAGAAGTCTTCGGGGTTGAATTCGTCTTCGGCGAAGGTTATCTCCGTGCGGCGAGAGTCCCCGTAGCGGGCTTTAAGGTCACGGGTCTCTTCCTTTACCACGTTGAACTGCTCTTCCACCGAGCCCAGAATCTGGTTGCAGCGCTCGATGAAACGCATGAGATCGTCGTATTCGTTGCGGAGTTTCTCGCGGTCCAGGCCGGTGAGCTGGCCAAGGGTGAGAGCTATGATTGCGGCCGATTGGGGCTCCGTGAAACCATAGCGCTGCTGGAGCATCTCCTTGGCGTCGTCGCGGTTCTTGGTTTCATAGCGGATGAGGTGGACGATTTCGTCGATGATGTCCATTGCCTTCAGCAGGCCTTCAAGGATGTGGGCCCTCTTCTGCGCCTTGTCCAGTTCGAACTTTGTGCGGCGCACCACCACCTCGTGCCTGAATTCCACGAACTGGCCGATGATTTCCCTGAGGCTGAGGGTGCGGGGGCGTCCCTTTACCAGGGCCACGTTGTTGAAGGAGAAACTGCTTTGCAGGGGGCTGTACTTGAACAGCATGTTCAGCACGACGCCGGAATTGGTGCCCTGTTTGAGGCGTATCACAACGCGGGTTTCGCCGCGGGCGCTTTCATCGTTGATATAGGAAATGCCTTCCACCTTCTTGTCTTCGGCAAGCTGGGCAATCTTTTCAATCATTTCCCGCTTGTTCACCATATAAGGTATTTCGGTGACGACAATGGTTTCGCGCCCCTTTTCATCCACTTCAATCTCTGTCTTGGAGCGGATTACTACGCGGCCGCGGCCGGTTTCATAGGCTTCCTTAATGCCGCTCAGGCCCATGACGATTCCGCCTGTGGGGAAGTCCGGACCCTTGATGTGCTGCATGAGTTCGTCGGTGGTAATTTCCGGATTGTCAATATATGCGCAGATGGCGTCGCAACATTCCGAAAGGTTGTGGGGAGCCATATTGGTGGCCATGCCCACGGCAATTCCGGATGCGCCGTTCAGCAGCAGCAGGGGAGCCTTGGTGGGAAGGACGGTGGGTTCCAGGAGGGAATCGTCGAAGTTCAGGGTCATATCGACAGTGTCCTTGTCCATGTCTCCAAGTACGTCCTCGGCCATTTTCTGGAGCTTGGCCTCCGTATAACGCATGGCGGCGGGGGAGTCTCCGTCCACGCTGCCGAAGTTGCCCTGGCCCTTCACCATGGGATAGCGCTGGTTCCAGTCCTGGCCCAGGCGAACCATTGCATCATATACGCTGGAATCTCCGTGAGGGTGGTATTTACCCATCACTTCACCTACGATACGGGCGCTTTTCTTGGTTTGTCCGTTGAAACTGAGGCCCATGTTGTCCATGCCGAAAAGCACGCGGCGCTGGACAGGTTTCAGACCGTCGCGGGCATCCGGCAGGGCACGGGAAACGATGACCGACATAGAATAGTCTATGTAGGCGGTGCGCATCTCGTGATCAATCTCTACCTGCTCGATGTATCCGTTGTCACGGGGCTCCTCAATGATATTCTTCTCTTCGTTATTTTCCATTCTTCTAAAGGCTTTCTATAAACACACAAAGTTAAGAATTTTTTTCGTTTTTGTCAAATGCTTTGACAATCTTTGTAACCAGTGGATGGCGGACTATGTCTTCCGGGCGGAAACACACCGTAGCTATGCCTTTAATTCCCTCCAGCATTGATATTCCCTTGATGAGTCCGGAGTCTTCCCGGCGCGGGAGATCAATCTGGGTGGCGTCGCCCGTTACCAGGAATTTTGCGTTGGGTCCCATTCGGGTAAGGAACATCTTCAGCTGGCCCAGGTTGGTGTTCTGTGCCTCATCCAGGATAACGCAGGCACGGTCCAGGGTCCGGCCCCTCATATAAGCAAGCGGGGCTATCTGAATAGTGCCGTCGGCTATGAATTCCTGCAGTTTTTTGGAGGGAATCATGTCCGAAAGGGCGTCGTACAAGGGCTGGAGATAGGGGTCCAGTTTCTCCTTCAGGTCTCCGGGAAGGAAGCCCAGCCGTTCGCCGGCCTCTACGGCGGGACGCGTCAGGATGATGCGCTTCACCTCCCTGTTCTTGAGAGCGCGCACCGCAAGGGCGATTGCCATATAGGTTTTGCCGGTTCCTGCAGGGCCTATGGCAAAGACAAGGTCGTTTTTGAAATAGGCATTGACCAGTTCCTCCTGGGTTTTGTTGCGGGCGCGGATAGCCTTGCCGTCGGTTCCGTAAACGATATTCATATTTCCGGAAAGGCTTGCAGGATGGCTGTCAACCCCGGCAAAGATTTCCTCTACGTCATATACCGAAAGGGACTGTTTCCGTCCGCGCCGCTCAACCAGATGGGCGAAGCGGATGTTGAACTCGGAAATATCCTCTTCACGGCCTTCCAGAATGAGTTCGTGGCCTCTTGCGACCACCTTCAGATGAGGAAAGTAGGAGCAGAACTCCAGCAGGATTTTATTACCCGGACCATAGATTTCAATGGGATCTATGGCTTCCAACTTTACAGTTTTCTTCATATATTACAAATATAAGATTTTTTTGGCTTGATTTTGGAAAAAAGCGTATTTTTGCATAATTAAGGATTATTGTTATGAAAAAGGCCCTTATAATTACACTCGTAGCACTTGTCCCGCTGGTGGTGGGTTGCGATTTTGTGAGGACGCTCGCAGGCAGGCCCACATCGGCCCAGCTGGAGCAGATCCGCAAGGAAAAACTCGCGGCCCTGGAGGCGGCACATCAGGCCCGTCTGGATTCTTTGGAGCAGCGTGAAAAACAGATGGCCGATTCGCTTGAAAAGCTGGAGGCCCGTCTTCTGGATTCGCTGGTCCAAGCGAGGGGCACAATCCTTAATCCGTCCAAACTGGGAGGCCTTTTTACTACTAAATTGGAGGCCAAATACTGCATAGTCGTGGGGGCATTCCGCACCCGTTCATACGCCGAACGCAAGCTTAATGAATGCAATAAGGCAGGCTATAAAGCCACCATCATCAGCTTCCGCAACGGGCTGAACGCTGTGGCAGTATGCCCTTCAGATTCGCTTGACGAAACACTGAAGATATTGAGGAAGATTCGTGGTACCGGCATTTGTCCGGAAGACGGCTGGATTCTTGTAAACAAGTGATGAAAAGACTATTTTTCCCCCTTGCCGCGGCTTTGTTGGCGTTATCATTGCCACTTGGCGCACAGTTTCGCGGCACCCTGGAAGAACTTGATGATTCGGAGACTGTCCACGCCTTGAAAGAGCACGTGGCCTATTTGTCCGGTGCTCAGATGGAGGGCCGGAAGGCCGGAAGCGAAGGCGAAAGGATGGCAGCGGAATACCTTTCCAAAGCTTTGAAAGACTGTGGGATAGACGTGCTTTCGACCGGCAGCGAATTTGGAATAGCCGCATCTCCCGATACTATCTATTCCCGCAATGTGGTGGGTTTCCTTCAAGGCTGGGACAAGCAGCAGAGAGACCATTACATTTTGGTGGGCGCCAGGATGGATAATCTGGGTTGGGACACAATCACGATTGACGGCGAGTCTCAGCGGCGGATATATTACGGAGCAAACGGCAACGCTTCCGGAATGGCTATGATGATTGAACTGGCCAGGAGGCTTTCCTATGCCAGGACCCTGCTTCGCCGGAGCATCATTTTCGTCGGGTTTGGCGGCTCGGCGGAAAGTTTTGCCGGAGCCTGGTATTTCCTGAACCGCAGTTTCAAAGATGACGTCCCCAAGATTGACGCCATGGTGAACCTGGATATGCTTGGCGTTACCAATGACGGGCTGCTTGCTTATACCGCGTCCAACGAGGACCTTAATACAGTTGTGCAGGCGCTTCAGGGTGAACTTCTTCCTGTTCAGGCAAAACTGGTTACCCAGGAGCCTTACCCCGGAGACCACATTGCTTTTTATGACAAGCAGATACCTTCGGTTCTTTTCACCACAGGACGTTATCTGGAGCATAACAGCGGCAGGGACAGCTACGATATCATCAATTTCCCTTATATGGAAAAGGCGCTGGAATACATTTACAGCTATGTCCAGCATTTGGCAAACGGTGCCAAACCATTGTTCCGCAACTCTTCGACCCAGTCGGCCTCCCGCAAGGAACAGGAGAGCATCTATTCCTTCAGCGACGTTGACACCAAGCCCATGTTCCTGAATTCCCCGGAGCCCTCGATATTTCTGGAAAGATGGGTTTATCCCTATGTCAAATATCCCGATTATGCCCTTGAAAACGGCATTCAGGGGCGTGTAATAGTGGATTTCGTGATTGACGAGAAAGGTCAGGTCAGGGATGTGAAAGTAGCCCGCGGGGTACATCCTCTGCTTGACGATGAGGCTGTGCGTGTGGTATCGGCCTCTCCAAAATGGAAGGCGGGAAGGCATCGTGGTAAAAAGGTGAAGGTGGCGCTCTCAATTGCTGTGGATTTCCGCCTCACTAAGGAAAAAGGTAAATTCGGCATTAACGGCAGAACGATAAAATAATCATGGAATATAATTTCGCTGAAATCGAGAAGAAGTGGCAGGAATATTGGGCCGCCGATCATACTTACAAAGCAAAGGAAGACAAGGATAAACCGAAATATTATGTCCTGGACATGTTCCCCTATCCAAGCGGGGCGGGTCTTCACGTAGGGCATCCGCTGGGCTACATTGCCAGCGACATTTATGCCCGCTACAAGCGCTTGAAAGGCTTTAACGTGCTGCATCCGATGGGCTATGACGCCTTCGGCCTTCCTGCCGAACAGTATGCCATCCAGACCGGACAGCATCCGGAAAAGACCACTCACGAAAACGTGGCCCGCTACCGTCAGCAGTTGGACCGGATTGGCTTTTCATTCGATTGGGACCGTTCCTTCCGCACTTGTGATCCGGATTATTACAAGTGGACTCAGTGGGTTTTCCTGAAAATGTTCGGCTGCTGGTACGATAACGATATCCAGAAAGCCCGTCCCATAGAGGAACTTGTTGCGGCTTTTGAATTTGGCGGTTCCGCTGCCGTGAACGCGGCCTGCAGCGAGGGGGAAGCTTTCACCGCAGCGGAATGGAAGGCGTTCAGCGAAAAGGAGAAGGCCGATGCGCTTATGCGCTATCGTATTGCCTATCAGGGAGAAAGTACCGTGAACTGGTGCCCGGCACTGGGAACCGTCCTTGCGAATGACGAGGTGAAAGACGGTTTCTCCGAAAGGGGAGGACATCCGGTAATCCAGAAGAAAATGACCCAGTGGCAGCTTCGCGTTTCGGCCTATGCCGGAAGATTGCTGGAAGGCCTCGAGCGCCTTGACTGGACCGAGTCGCTGAAGGAAATGCAGCGCAACTGGATCGGGCGGAGCGAAGGTGCCGAAATGGTGTTCAAGGTGGAATGCGACGGAGTGAGCCACGATGTTACCATTTTTACCACCAGGGCCGATACCGTTTTCGGCGTCACCTTCATGGTGCTCGCGCCTGAAAGCGAATGGGTGCCGAAACTCACCTCGGCCAGCCGGAAGGAGGCCGTGCAGGCATATCTGGAGCAGGTCAAGAAGAAAACCGAGCGCGAACGTATGGCCGGAAAGGCCGTGACAGGCGTCTTTTCCGGCTCCTACGGCATCAATCCCCTTACCGGGGAAAAGGTGCCCGTATGGATTGCCGAATACGTGCTTGCCGGATATGGAACTGGCGCGATTATGGCTGTCCCCGCACACGACAGCAGGGATTATGCCTTCGCGCGGAAATTCGGCCTTCCCATCATTCCTCTTATCGAGGGGGCCGATGTCAGCGAGCAAAGCCTGGACGCCAAGGAGGGTATAATGTGCAACAGCGGTTTCCTTAACGGACTCACTGTGAAAGAGGCAATTCCCGCCGCCATCGACTATGTCGAGAAGCATGGTATCGGCCAGAGGAAGGTGAATTACCGTCTTCGCGATGCCATTTTCTCCCGCCAGCGTTATTGGGGAGAGCCTTTCCCCATCTATTTCAAAGACGGCATTGCAACGCCCCTTCCAATGGAGGCACTGCCCCTTACCCTTCCGGAAATAGACCAGTATAAGCCCACGGAGGACGGTCAGCCGCCGCTCGCAAGGGCAAAGGACTGGACTTACGAAGGATATCCACTGGAAACCAGCACCATGCCAGGTTTTGCAGGCTCCAGCGCCTATTATCTCAGGTATATGGACCCCCACAATGACAATGGGCTGGTTTCAAAGGAAGCGAACGCATATTGGAAAAATGTGGACCTTTATGTCGGAGGTACAGAGCACGCTACCGGTCACCTCATTTACAGCCGTTTCTGGAATAAATTCCTCTTCGATTTGGGCTATGTATGTCAGGACGAGCCATTCTGCAAGCTCATTAACCAGGGCATGATCCAAGGCCGCTCCAACTTCGTTTACCTGATTCCCGGCACCAATAAATTCGTATCGGCAGGTCTTAAGGACCAGTACGAGACTATTCCGGTGCATGTCGATGTTAACATAGTCTATAACGACCGTCTGGACCTGGAGGCTTTCCGCGCTTGGCGTCCGGACTACAAGGATGCCGAATTCATTCTGGAAGACGGCGAGTACATCTGCGGATGGGCCATAGAAAAGATGTCCAAGAGCATGTACAATGTGGTGAATCCGGACAGGATTTGCGACACTTACGGGGCCGATACCCTGCGTCTGTACGAGATGTTCCTGGGCCCGGTGGAGCAGGCAAAGCCCTGGGATACAAAGGGAATTGACGGCGTGAACCGCTTCCTGAAGAAGTTCTGGCGCCTGTTCTGGGACAGGGAGAAGTGGCTGGTAAATGATGAGGAGCCTGCGAGTGACGAACTGAAAGCCCTTCATAAACTCATCGGCAAGGCTCAGGAAGACATAGAGAATTTCTCCTATAACACCACCGTATCGGCCTTTATGATTGCCCTGAACGAGCTTGGCGCCTGTTCCAAGAGGGCAATCCTGGAGCCTCTCACCATCCTGCTTTCGCCTTTTGCACCCCATATTGCCGAAGAACTTTGGCATCAGCTTGGGCATGAAACTTCGGTGGTCTATGCCGCTTTCCCCGAATACAGGGAAGAGCTGGCGGCCGAAAATGTGGTTAAATATCCGGTCTCCTTCAATGGGAAAACGCGTTTCCTCATTGAAGCTCCCGCCTCGGCTTCTCCTTCACAGGTAGAGGCTCTTGTGCGTGAAAACGGGAATACACAGCGCTATGTAGGCGAAATGAGCATAGCCAAGATTATCGTGGTCCCCGGGCGCATCGTTAATGTGGTTCTGAAAAAATAAGTATATGCCCTTACAGAAAAAATCCGTCATTTTGCAGGTGAAAGAGTGGCTGCTTGTCACCCTCGGTATCCTCATTTATGTTACCGGCTGGTCCATTTTCCTCATTCCCAACAACCTCATCGGCGGGGGAGTGTCCGGTATAAGCTCAATTATCCAGTATGCGACCCAGGGACATATCCAGATGGGTTACAGCTATTTTACCCTGAATGCCATCTTGGTCATAGCCTCCATCGTCATTCTGGGAATGGGTTTCGGGGCTAAAACAATCTATGCCATAATCCTGGCTTCCGTGGCCCTGCGTTTCCTTCCCGGACTCATTCCTACGGAGATTGTGAAGACTCTGGCCATCGACAACGGCAAGCTCCTGAGCGTGCTGATGGGCGGCGTGATGGCGGGCATCGGAATCGGTATGAGCATTTCCAACGGCGGCTCTACCGGAGGAACGGACATCATAGCCCTTATTTACACCAAGTACCATAATGTGTCTCCCGGAAAGGTTATCCTTTTGCTGGATTTCATCATTATATGTTCTTCGCTCTTTGTCCCTTCCTTCGTGGCCGACCTGAATCCGGAGACTGGTGCACCCCTTTTGGATGCCGACGGGAATCCAATCACCCACCTTATGCCCTTTGCCGAGAAAGTGACGACAGTCCTTTACGGTCTTATCCTGGTCACGGTGAACAGCAATGTCCTGGACCTCTATATTTCCGGCTCTCAGCAAAGCGTACAGCTGTTTATCCTCTCCAAGAATTATGAGCAGATAGCCGATGCCATTACCACCGGACTCAATCGCGGCGTTACTGTCCTTGACGGAAAGGGCTGGTACACGAAGCAGGACTCCAAGGTGCTGCTGGTAATTACGCGCAAGACCGATTTGAATGTTCTTCTGCGTTACATCAAGCAAATAGATCCTTCGGCATTCCTGTCGGTGTCTTCTGTGAACGGAGTTTATGGAAATGGCTTCGACACAATTAAAAAGTAAGATTCCGACCTTAGTCGTTCTTTGAAATAGGCCATCGTGCACCGGAGCGCCTGCTTCGATATCGTTGAATGAACCTGCTTGAGTGTATCCTGCTGGCCCTCTTTCTTTTGGCATCGGCAACGGGAATTGTCCTGTGGCTGAGACTCGGGAAGAGGAAACGCCAGGTATATGCTGTGCTTCGAGCACAGAACCGAGGGGCGAAATCTGAGCCCGATTCTTACGAACTGGCGGCGATCGATCAATTATTGTACGACAGGTGTTGCGCTTATATGACTGAGCACAGGCCGTTCCTGGCCGAAAATTTTACCCGTCAGGACCTGGCTAATGCCGTCTTCACCAATAAGGCGTATCTGAGCAAGACCATAAACCGTTTTTCCGGGCGGAACTTTAGGCAATATGTGAATTATTACCGGGTTATGTATGCAATGGAGTTGTTCCGTGCGAATATGAGTTTGCGGATTACGGAGTTGGCGTCGCTCTCGGGCTTTCACAGTCCGACGTCCTTCCTCCTTAGTTTCAAGGCGGTAATGGGCGAACCACCAAGCCTATGGTGCTCCAAGGTACGAAAAAAGTATTTGAAAAAACAGAAACTTTAGTTTTGCCGGTCCTCCGGCGGCACGTCAGCCTTCTATCCCTTTCCAACTGATGGGAACGGGAGCCGTTACATCCACTTCGTTCTTGCTGACGGGGTGGATGAACTGTATCCGGCGGGCGTGAAGGGAAATTCCACCGTCGGGATTGGAGCGGGCCGCGCCATATTTCAGGTCTCCTTTAATGGGGCAGCCCATACCTGCAAGCTGGCAGCGTATTTGATGGTGCCTTCCAGTGAAAAGTTCGATTTCCAGAAGGTAATAGCGCTCTGTTTTTTGGATTAAAGTATAATGCAGGCGGGCCTCCTTGCCGTTTTTTGCAATATAACTTTTGTTCTGTTTCTCGTTCCTGACAAGGAAATTCTCCAGGGTGTCTCTGTCTTTGGGCGGGCGTGTTGCCGTGAGCGCCCAATAAGTTTTGTGAATCGTCCCTTCGCGAAGCATCGCGTTCAACCTTTCAAGAGCCTTTGAGGTTTTAGCGAACAGCACTACTCCGCTCACAGGGCGGTCCAACCTGTGTGGAACACCCATGAAAACCTGGCCGGGCTTGTTGTTTCGCTGGGCAATGAAGGCCTTAAGGGTTTCGCTCAGCGGTTCGTCGCCGGTCTTGTCGCCCTGGACGATTTCACCCGCCTTTTTGTTGAACACAAGAAGGTGGTTGTCCTCATAAAGGATTCTTTCACGAAGGTTTTTGAATTCTTCCGCGGGTATTTCTCTATACAGGCTCATTTCTTGCAAAGTTAAGAATTATTTACCAGCTTAGCTTATGAAAAGGAGAATAGTTTTTTTAATATCAGCCGTTTTGTTCGTGGCTTGCGGGGTCAGCCAGAGCGCGGTGGAAAATCCCGCCCCAGACGACGTGGTAGATATCGGCTATGGAAAAAAGTCTCGTAAGGACGTTAGTACGGCCATTTCCAGTGTACCCATCGATGAGAACACCGTTTTTACATACAGAAACATCTACGAACTCATCCAGGGCAAATGTCCCGGCGTATTTGTCGAGGGAAAGACCATCATTATCCGCGGACGTCAGTCCAAGAATTACGACTCTGAACCTTTATTTGTGGTTGACGGTGTTCCGCGTGATTCGATAGACTGGATAAACCCCAACGACGTGAAAAGCATTGATGTGTTGAAAGATGCGGCGTCGTGTGCCATTTACGGTGTCCGTGGCTCAAATGGCGTCATTATCATCAATCTGAAATAAAAACAGATTCTTATTTGTAAATTTACAAAAAAGTAGTAACTTTGCGGTCCATTCTTCTGGATGTGGCGCAGTTGGTAGCGCACCTGGTTAGGGACCAGGAGGTCGCTGGTTCAAGTCCAGTCATCCA
>CACYCP010000091.1 GCA_902772985.1 uncultured Bacteroidia bacterium
CTACTCGATTGTGGTGTTCCTTGAGCACAAGGAGGGCCCCGAGGGTTACTATATTGCCGCCGTGATTTACATCAACGGCTGGCAGATCGTGCTATCCAATCCGGACATATATTAACGGATGAAGAAGTATTTGCATATTGCCCTGATGCTCCTGCCGGGACTGTTCGTCCTGGCCGGATGCCAGCGTGAGGATTCTGTTTTGAATGAGAAGACGGATCCCGGGCTTGTGACATCCGGTCCGGTAGAGGTAAGCACAACCCTTTCCCTGCATTGCTTCGGAGGCGATAATGTACTTACCAAGGGCAATTACGAGCCCATCGATGACACCTATATTCGCATTTACGATCACGAACGCTTAATCAAGGATTTCGCCGTGTTCGTTTTCGATGCTACCGATGCTTTTGTCCCTGACGGTGGTTCTCCCGACAAATATAAGTTTGACCCCACCCTGACTCGTATGATTAGCGACGGTCCTGTGACAGGACTCCATAAGGAAAAAATCAGCGACTCTGTTTATCGTCTGGATTTCCATTTGGACAAGCCGTATAAATCACTTGCCTTGCTGGTAATGGCCAACTTCGGGGACGATGCCAATTATACGCCTTCCGGTATTCCCGGCGAAGGCTCTACAATGGAGGCTGTCTGCAATTTCTTTGCAAGCACAGGCTTTGCATATAACCCCGACCAAAGCCATTACCTCACTAATGGCGTTCCCATGCACGGGTGGAAAGTTTTCGGCTCTCCGGAAGGCTTGCTTACATCGTACGGCAAGGATTCGGACGAGTACAAAAAATGTCAGTTGCGCTATTACAAGGGCATGTCCACTCCGCTCACGACTGTCGGATTCAAAACAGTTGAAGAGTTGGAGCGCTACACGGGCACCAATTCCACTACGGGAACCGGCGATGTGCGTCACGATAAAGATTATCTGCCGCTGACTTATGCCCTTTCGCGCCTTCATATACGCTATGTAAAGGATGATACCGCTTCCGGTCTGGAGCCGTGGCAGATAGAGATGGTGAATAACGAGGCCAAATTGAAGAATTATCCTGACAAGTTCGGCATGTTGCCCGCAACTTTCCCGGGCAAGGCCTTGACGCCTTTTGAGGATCCTTCCTCCGGTCTTGTTCCCGCCACTGTGGGCGCCGCCCTGATCACGGACGCAGCCCAGAAGATCGTATTCTTGCGTATGGAGGATGAAACCGTAACACGTAAGCATACCTGGGTAACGGCCACATCCCCCAGCGTAACGACAAAGACGTGGACCATGTCCAATATCAAGACCTATTCCATGGTGGCATACGTGCCCGAACTTGAGGTTAGAACTCTTACGGCCGATGTCCCCGAAATGGAGCTCAAGTTAAAGGTTATCCGTCCCGATGAGGTGGAACTTAAGAAGGTACATCCGGAGGATTGGGATCCGACATCCCTGGATGAAATCTTGTATTATAAATACGATACCACGAACGGCATTACCATGTTCGAGGCAGATGGAACCACCGCAATAGCCTCCTACATGAACCCCGCATGGATTGCCTGGCTGAAGATGCAGGCTCTTGTCCAGATGGACGATGCCTCTGAGCCCCCAGTTCCCCAGTCTGTGGGCACCAAGTTTAACTGGATTCGCCATTATACCTATGAATGGAAAGCAACCGGAGTAGATAAATGATGAAGAAGTCCCTCATATCGTTGCTTGTTCTGCTGCTGGCGCTCAGCGGATGCGTCTATGACAACTATGTTCCCGATTCTTGCAAAGAGGAAGAGGGACCTTTCTATATCTCGTTCGTATTGAATCACAGCGGCTCCTCGTCGCAGGGGACCAAAGCTACCGCTGACGGCACCTCCAAACTTCTTATTGCCGAACAGCTTGTGAGCAAGGTCGATATCTATTTCTACGATTTGGACGGGAACTACCTGGATCGCAAAACCATCCCTACTCCCGGCGAGGAAGGACTGGAGAGTTTCGAGCAGAAGCTCACGGGTGATTCCGAGACGAATATAAGCAATCAGGTTGGTCATTTCTATGTAAAATTGAACTATCGGCCTGCCCGGATGATAATGGCTTTGAATTTGCCGGATGCCGTAAAATTCGACAACAAGCCCCTGGCCTTGGCAAAGGAAGAGATGCAGAAGGCCTCGCTAAGCTATGCCGGATCGGCGGTAAACCTTGCCTATGAAGATGCCGGCGGCAGCGACAAGACGGAAAACAATGTGACGCCTTTTTTCATGACGTCGTCTTCTTACGCTAGCACGGGCGGGGTAAAGATATGTGACATTCTTATTCCGTTCAACTACCTTTTTGAAACCGGTGCTAAGGCTATGACACATCCCCTCGATGTTTATGTGGAACGCATGGCATCCAAGGTGTCGGTTCAGGCAGATGAGAAAACCTTCCGTGTCCCCATCGTCACCCAATATCCCGGAATCACGGCCAAGGTGGAAATTTTGGGCTGGAAATTGAATGGCCTTAACCGCAATAGTTACTATTTCAAGAAAATCAACCCGGCCTGGACTTTCAACTGGACTGGCATTACATGGAACGAGCCGGCAAAATTCCGTTCCCACTGGGCCGAGGATCCGAACTACTTCTTGCTGACTTCTTCTGAGCCCTACGCTTTCGATTTCGCAAACTATAAGAACAGTTATAAGAGTACCTCTGTCGATTACAGCGACTATCTGGTAGGAAGCGAGCTGGATTGGAACAAGCGCGAGTTGGATTTCATTTCTTGGAATGACATTGGCTATCCGAAGCCGTCAGTGGACAATTTCGCCACCACCGCCGACGGTAAATTCCAGTTCTGCCTGGAGAATACTGCCGACGGGAGTATCCTTAAGCAGGATCCCAAGGAGAACTCGCTCTATCCCCGTGTGACTCACGTGCTTGTGCTGTCCAGGCTTTCTTTCGAAACCGGCACCGGCTTGTCCTCTGCAGGTGACGTGGCCGAATATACCACCACCGACCAGAATTTCTATCGTTACAAAGGCGTTTTCTATACCAAGAAGAATATTCTGGATGCTTTGATGGCCGACCTGGGGGTTGTTTATTACGAGGATAATCAGCTTAAAATCCCGGCTTCCTCGTCATCACTTGACTTTAACGATGACAATTTCATCCATGTTTACGGAGAACATCTGTATGCGCAGGTGGATGGAGTAAAAACGACGCTATACTATAACAATGCCGGAACAGCCGCCGCGGTGGATGCCGCGCAGATTACCCTGTTGAACGAAAGCTTGAAGAAGAAGGCCAGTCATTTTGACGGATTCCGCCAGGGTTATTTCTATTATAAGATTCCCATCGAGCATCTTAGCAATGCCGATGAAAGTGCAAGCTCTTATCCCACCGCCCAGTATGGTGTAGTGCGCAATCATGCTTATACGATTAAAATCGGCAAGGATGCCGGTGGCGTGGGTACAGGTCTTTGGGATAAGAATGAACCTATTATTCCGGTAGCCGTGTCGGGCTACGACCTTTCCGTGTATGTGCAGATTTCCCCTTGGACGCAGTTCGAGCAGAAGTTCTATTTCGTGGATCCTTCCGGTATGCTTGTGACAGACGGCCAGAGGGTGCACCGCTGGGAAGACATCGGCACTCCTGATGCTCCGGACAATCGCGACTCTGATAATCCATATGATTGGTATGGTAATGGATGGTATGAATAAAAGACTATATATATTCGCAGCGGCTCTCCTGGCCCTTTTCGCCTGCACCAAGGAAATGGAGGTACTGGTGGAAGAGCCGGGTGAATACGACCCCATAGTTCATTTCGGTTTCGAGACAGAATATAATGTTTCGTCTTCGCCCGAAACCAAAACCTCCTATAGCGGGGAAACCATTGTTGTAGGAAGCGAGCGTTACGAGCGCATTGACTGGAAATATTGGGACAGCGGTTTGCCAGACGGAGATGTGGTGCGGGTGATGTCCAAGAAAGCCGTAACCAAGAAAACCACCTTGAATCCTTCCGGCAAGTCGGCAGTCGATTATAAAGTTGTCAAGAATTCCCGTACGAACCGCCCCGGTTATAAGGACAGCGAGGCCGAGGCCGTGCCTTATTCCGGTGACGATGATGACAATCTTTACTGGGAGCCTTCCCAGGAGGATCATTATTTCTTTGCAGTATATCCTTCGCCGGCATATCCGTCTTCGTCATGTGATTTAACCGTTGAGGCTGACGGCAAGACTGCCCGTATCATTGCAAACATTCCGGAGGCCCAGTCTTATGTTGGGAAAGGAGGAGGGGCTCCTCCTAGTGGCATCACCGGTCCTCTTGGGAAGAAACTTTACGAATATGCTCCTGTTATGGACAGGGCCTTTATGTATGCTTCGGCCCGGGTAGCGGGAAAGGATGTGGGTGTAAAGAAAGTGCCGCTTCGTTTTAAACCGCTCTTTACTGCCATTCAGTTGAATTTTACGGCTGGTGACCATGGCTTGGATCCCGTGAATTATCCGGGAAATATTGGTGCCGAGAACTTCAAAATCAAGAAGGTGCGCATTTATAGCGACGCTACTCTGGATAAGGTGGGAGATCCGCGGAAAAGTACCAATATGTCTGGCAATTATGAGGTGAGACTTAGTACTCCTTCATCGCTTACCTCTGGTTTTACTCTTATAGACTCCACTATTACGAAGCGCAGTGTCTATATGGAAATTCCCGAGTCCGAACGGGTTCTCCTGGGTAAGGATACAGTTCGCGTGACCTTGCTTGCCATGCCGGTGGATCAGAAATACTTGAGTGTTGAAATCACTTTCGAGGACTGGAACGGAGTGGATCCTTTAGATCCCGATCCCGCGAAGCGTAAACCTCAGGAGCGTGTGCGTCTGTTGCACTTGCAGTACGATAAGAACAAGTTTGCCGATTCGAGCATGGACAAGTTCGGCACCAATGATAAAACTTGGTATGAACTTCCCGGAACACGGAAGCTATATATCCGGGCCGGCCTTCCGGACATTGAATATATTTTCCAGGTTAAGCAGAAAACGGAGCGATTCCCGAAGGAGGCAACCAGCATAGATGAGTTCTACACGGTCATAAGCTACCGAAAGGTTTGGGACCGCACGGCTAACGGCGGTGTCGGCGGCGAAAAGTTGGAGCCCTGGCCCTGGAAGGCTGTCAGTTATCATTACGATAAAAAGTGGCATCCCGGGGTTGACAGTAAACCCGGCTGGGTTAGTCAGTTTACCAAGGAAGGTTGGGGCGATATTACCAAGGGTGGCGACGGTAATGTAATTGGTGAAAAGTTCACCGCCGGCGTGATTGATAACAATTTTACGGCAAGCTGGAACAGTTTGGACAATGATACGCCCGAAAAGGCTTTCAACCTGGGTAACCACGATATTTATGGCAAATTATATCCTGGGTGGTCGGCCGATAGCGAAACTCCATACGAAACGGCTAATTGTTATGTTGTTTCGGCCCCGGGTTGGTACAAGTTCCCGGTGGTGTACGGTAATTCCTACAAGAACGGGCAGGTCAATACAGCGGCATATAAAAATGAAGCCACTAGCGGCGATTATATAATGAAAGGGGCGTTTTTGAGATATAGGAAAAGCGATGCTTATAGAGTCCGTGGCCCGTGGCTTACAAAAGCGGTGACGCAGAATGGGGATAATATAGGCTTTAACAGCGCCCATATCCTTTGGGAAGATGTGGACGGAATGGTTACCGTTCCCGAGCACCACGTCGGTAATGGAACGTTGGCCGGAGTGTCAGGGTTTACCAGGCACTACATATATTTTTATGTCGATCCTTCCAAAATGAGCAATGGCGGCAATGCTGTGGTTTGTCTTTGCAATGGTGGTTTCAGTGAGATTGTATGGAGTTGGCATATCTGGGTGATTCCACGTAATAGGCTCGATCCTTCCATAACGCAGGAGGTTTACTATTATCGTGAACCGTCCCGGCGTGATTTTAGCGGGGGACAGTACGACCTTGAAGTGTACTCTGTTTTACCAGGTACCAATGAACTGGGTGTCAACGATATGATGGACATCAATCTGGGATATGTCGAAGGTCTTCCTCCCCGCACTTGCTTGGTTCGCCTGCAGCAGCGTACCTCTGGAAAGACAGGTCAGGTTCATATTATCCAGGAAGGAGATCCCTCTACTGCCAGTGCCATCCACTACCAGTGGGGACGTAAGGATCCCATGTGGTCGGTTGGTAATAATCCGGACAACAAGGAGATATATTATTACCACCAGGATGGTTCCTATAAGACCAAGGTCGTTGCACTTTCTGCCAACCAGCCTGTAGCAACCGACATTGCGTACGATAGATATATAGACCTTGAAGGGAATGCCGAGGAAAACGGGGGGACAGGCAAAAAGAGGGGCGTCGATTATTCCATCAGGCATCCAGATATGCTCATTGCCTCTGAAGAATATGGCGGTAATGCGTTTTATATGTGGTCCAGGAAGCGTTATGACAACCTCTGGGACAACAGCATAACTTCCTATGTGTATGATGAAGACATACATGTTGACAAACATGTTGTAAAAACCATTTACGATCCTTGCCCGCCGGGGTTTAAGGTCCCCAACGAGTATGCGTTTACCGCATTCAACAAAATCGCCATGGACGAGCAGGTACATTTGGACCTGGCATTGAACGAACCTCGAGCGGACAGCCATAATGTCCCCACCGATGTCATCAATGGCCTGGAATCCAGTTTCGCCATTGGCTCCAGGGGGGCTGCCGGGACTATCGAGAGTGAGGGAATGTGGCTTTATACCCACCCGAGAGATACCACCTTGGGCGTAATTTATTTCCCTGCCCTGGGACGTCGGCGCGGTTTTGGCTCCCAGGCCGGTAAGATTCATAACTACTTCAAGGAAGGCCTTTATTGGACGGCAGCGCCTTTCCAGACCTCTTCGGGCTTGGCTTATGTACGCAGTTTTGTCTTGCGCCGAAATAGTTCGGATAAAGATCCGGCCGATGTATGGGATTCCTTCTTCTCCCCGCAGTGTATCCCGGTTTATACCCGTGCTGCGTCGCCTTACGGCGACCACAACACCGGCTTTATGCGTTCACATGCCTTCCAGATTCGTCCGATAGCCGACAAGGATCCTGAATCTTTCATCTTTGTAATTGATCCTGGCCTGGTAGAGGGCGAAAACATACAAGACTTCATTTACTTGTAATGATTTATACTTATGAGAAAAGGATTATTTTATATTTCTGTAGTCTTGTTTGCACTGGCTTCCTGTGCCAAGGAAGAGACGCTGCAGGAGAAAGGGGAAGTGGTTCGTCTTGTCCCTGTGCTTCCAGGCGAGGCCCAGGAAACAAAAGTTAGCGTAGTAAACTGGTCTCCTACTGGTTATGATACATATCATCTAATGAAGTGGGAAAGCAACGATAGGATTTCTATTCAATACAACCAACGTCCTGGCGAGGTATTCGACTATGAGTATTACTCCGGAAAATGGAATGCCGACTATGACGAGCTTCATTGGACGACTAATCCGGGCTCACATGACTTTTTCGGCATTTACCCCCAGACAGGTAATATCAGCATCTCTGGCATTGATACCGGTGTAACTCCCTCCCAGGCCACGGTAACGGCAACACTACCTGAAATAGAGAACCTTGCCCCAGGTTATTCAGTCAATTTCCCTGAATATTGCTTTATGACCGCGGCAAAACACGTGAATGCCCCTGGTGGTTCCCTTGTAATTCCTTTTTCAATGTTCTGTACGGTGGTAAGGATTGCTTTCAGAAATTATCTGGGTATGTATTCCGATATTATTATAGAGAACTTCGAGTTAGAGGCGGATTTACCTGTTACAGGCACGTATTCAGGTATAATTGAAGCCGACCAGCCCCCTCAATTTATCGTGACAGACAACACGGCTCCCGGGGATATCAGTTCTCCCAGTGATAGTTATTCCTTTTCTATAACGCACGACGAAACATGGACAAGGGCTGTTTTTATGGGCGATACCTCTACAGGAAAGGATAATGCCGTGTATAAAACTTTTTTTGTTCTTCCTCAGAATTATTCAAGTTTTACAGTCAATGTAGAGACGGACTATGGTTCTTTTCAGAGAATATTTACCCCTTATGAGTCTTCTTTTTTTGAGCCCTGTCGCCTTCACACTCTCAATATCGATTTCAGATGGTAGTATAGCTGCATAACGGCGGCTTTTTCTCCCCGTCCACCCCTCCTCGACCTTTGGTCGCTTACTACCTTGTCTTCCCGATGAGCCACCCCCAGTCCTTCTGAACGTTAGCGAAGAATCCCAGTGCCGCCTAAGCGCCTGCAACAGAGCCAATTACAGAAATCTCTCGTTCAAAATCCGAACGAGAGATTCGCGTAAGCGCCTATGCCATAGGAACTTAGGCGGCACTGGACGCATCGCCGGCGCTCAGAAGGGGAAAAATGCAATCTTGCAAAAGCGGCGAGGATTTACTATCTTGCAAGAATGAAGCATAGTACCATCCTTTTCACAGCGCTGGCCATTGCAGCTGCCTTAGTTCAAAGTTCTTGTAGCAATAACTCTTCTGCCAAGAAGGAAAACGCTGCCTCAAAGCGCCGGGTGGCGGTCTTCGACGGCTATGGAGGGGCGCAGACCTGTATCTGGGAGGCTCTGGCGGCTTGCTCCCTGGACGGAGACCTGCAGGTGCGCCGTATCACTACGGGCGACATCGCGCGTGGCGTACTGGACTCGCTGGACGTAATTGTAATCCCCGGTGGTGGCGGCAGCCGCCAGTACCTGAACCTGGGCGGGGAGAACATCCGCCGCATCAAGGAATTCGTCAAAAACGGCGGGGGAGCGGTGGGCATCTGCGCCGGCGCATACCTTTTTTCCGACACGCCGGACTACACCTGCATGGGCATCAGCGGAGCCTGCGCCATCGACCGGGAGCATGACAACCGCGGTCACGGCAATGCGGCCTTCCGCCTCACGCCCGAGGGCAAGCGCCTTTTCCCGGAATATGCCTGGGCCGATTCCCTTTTCTGCATGTACTACGAGGGCCCCGTCCTCATCCCGGCCGAGGGAGGCTACACCGAGTTCGCCACTATGCTAAGCGATGTCCACGAAGAGGGCGACGCCCCGGCGAACATGACAAACAACCGGCCCTTTTTCCTTGGAACCACATATGGCAAGGGACGCGTTTTCTGCACTATTGCGCATCCCGAGGCCACTCCCGGCAAGATGTGGATGATTTCCCGCATGGTGCGCTGGACTCTGGGAGAGGAGGCTCTCCAGCAGAAATTCTCGAGTGCGGAAGCCCTCCAGGACGCCTCCCTCGTGAACAGCGAATGCCTTATGAGCATCGACGATCTCAAGAAGGAAAGGGCCTGCCTCCAGACCTTCTTTTACGGAACGCCGCAGGAAAAACTCCAGGCCCTGGAGTGGCTTAAGGCAAAGTCCTCCTGGGACGCCAAACGCTGGGTGCAAGGCCTGCTCTTCGACGAAAATCCCGCTGTCCGCGCCGCTGCGGCAGAGTATATTGCCCATATACACTACCTGACATATCTCCCGGATTTAGAGGCCCTTTACGGCAGTGAAACCGATGCCGCAACAAAAGAGAGCGTGGGCCAAAGCCTGGAGCGCCTCCGTAGTCTTCTTCCGCAGTAAATAATTGCCAAAATCCAAATATTTTCGTAAATTTGCGGGAATTTTAGACGAAAAATTACTTTAATCCTATAAAATTATGCAGATTGTATCCGTTTTCGGTAGAGAAATCCTGGATTCACGCGGAAATCCTACCATCGAAGTTGAAGTTACCCTTGATTCTGGTTTCGTAGGTGTTGCAGCAGTTCCCTCCGGTGCATCAACCGGTGAAAACGAGGCTCTGGAGCTTCGTGATGGCGACAAGAAGCGCTATTGCGGAAAGGGTGTCCTGAAGGCTGTTGACAATGTGAACAAGGTCATCGCTCCCGAAATCATCGGCATGGACGCTACCCAGCAGAGGGCCATCGACAAGGCTATGATCGAA
>CACYCP010000092.1 GCA_902772985.1 uncultured Bacteroidia bacterium
CTCCGTTACTTTTTGTTGACCGTTATTGCGTTATGCGGCATTCTTCCAGCGCAGGCCCAGACGTTGGTTATTTACGATGCCCGGGATCTGTTCCCCAAGGATGCCTGGAACCCGCCGTGCAAGGCCGTGTGCAGCGGCGCAAGATGCTTGCAACCTATAACAGCGGCGGCATCTTCAGCATCACCGCCGGCGGCTATTCGCCTAAACACAGGTAGCCCAAAAATTAAAGCTTTTCCTCCTTATTTTCGCGGAAAGTACTTATATTTGTAACAATGGAATACAAGAAAGGAGTACTTTCCGCGGAGGAACTGCAGCAGATGCTGGGCATCAAGGGCTGGAGAGGGCGCTTTGTGTCCCGGCTGGCCGTAAAGCTGCTGGAAATTGACAAGGCGAACGCGACACAGGCTAAGTTCGCAAATGAAGGTGTCCTGGATTTCGTCCCCCATGCGCTTGAGGATGTGGGTATAAAATATGAGGTGCCGCCGGAGCAGCTGGAGAGAATTCCCAAAGAGGGTGGCTTCATCACAGTTTCCAACCACCACTACGGCAGTGTGGACGGCCTTATCCTTTGTGATACGGTGTACCGCCGCCGGCAGGATTATAAGCTCCTCACTAACTTCCTCCTGGCCCTTATCCCTAACCTGAAGGAGGTTTTCCTTCCGGTGAACAATATGTCGTCGAATGCTAATGCAAGAAGCGTGAACGGCATCAGGGCTGCCCTGAACCACATTTCCTCCGGCGGGGCCCTTGGCATTTTCCCCGTCCCGGAAGGGCAGGTTGCAACCTGGCAGGACAGCTTCAAGGTGGAGGACAAGCCCTGGGCTCCGAATATGATACGCTTCATCCAGAAGGCATCCCTTCCGGTCATCCCCATCTATTTCCACGGAGGCAACTCCCTCAGTTTCCACTTGCTTGGAAAAATCCATCGCCGCCTTCGCACCGCCCGTCTCATTCACGAACTCTTCAACAAGAAGGGAAAGACCGTCCAGGTGCGGATAGGGGAGCCCATCAGCGTGGAAGAAATGAAGGGAATGGATGTGGCAAGTTTGGGTAAGTTCCTCAGGGACAAGACTTATGCTTTGGCAGAAACATGTAAATAAATACCGCAATTAATAACATTATGGCACAAAACAGAAGAGATTTCATCAAAAAAGCCGGTCTGGGCATAGGCCTTTTCACCATCCTCCCCAGGGAGGTGATGGGCAAGCTTGGCGGCAACACGGCCTATACTGCTCCCAGTGACCAGCTCACCAGGGGCATCATAGGCACCGGAGGCATAGGCATGACCGACCTTCACTTCGCTTCCGACAGCCGATGCAGGCTTGTCGCAGTGTGCGACGTGGACAAAAAGCATCTCCAGAATGCCCTTGACGCCGGACAGCAGCGCTTCGGCACCAATCTCCAGCCCTATTCTGACTGGAGGGACCTGGTTCACGATGCCAATGTGGACATCGTACACATCGCAACCCCTTCCCATTGGCACGGAATAATGGCCGTAGAGGCCGCCAGGGCGGGAAAGGACATTTTCTGCGAAAAGCCTATGACCCGTACCATCGGCGAAGGCGAAAAGGTGGTGAAGGCCGTCCACGACTATGGAAGGATTTTCCGCCTGGACACCTGGTTCCGCTTCACGGACACTTTCTATGGCCTGGGCACAACGGTGGAGCCTTTGAAAAAGCTGGTGGACAGCGGCCTTCTGGGCTGGCCCCTTACCGTGAGGATATCGGCCTCGACGGGCTTCGCCTGGAAGTTCTATTGGACAGGAAAGGAAAATCTTGAGCCTCAGCCCATTCCGGAGGAACTGGACTATGACATGTGGCTTGGTCCCGCTCCCTACAAGCCTTACAACGAGCACCGCGTACACCAGACCTTCCGCGGTTACTGGGACTATGAAAGCGGCGGCCTTGGCGACATGGGCCAGCACTACATCGACCCGGTGCAGTATATCCTGGGCAAGGACGACACCTATCCAGTGAAGGTGGAGGTGGACGCCCCCGTTCAGCATCACGACGCCGTGGGTCTCTGGCGCAAGATTACCTATACCTACGAGGACGGTTGCAAGATTATCCTGGAAGGCGAGGGCTTCGAGACACCCGGAAAGGTGCCTTATATCGAAGGTCCGCTTGGCAAGGTTTACCAGGGCTTCGAATGCACCATTCCCAATGTGGCACAGATACTTAACGAACTTCCGGCCCCCGCTCCGCGCCACACCGACTTCCTGGACTGCGTGCGCACGCGCCAGCATTTCGCCCTGGACGAAAGAATCGGCCATCATAGTTGCACGATCGTGAATATCGGCTCCTGCGCCCTTCGTCTTGGAAGGACTTTGCACTTCGATCCCAAAACCTGCAAGTTTATTGGCGACAGCGCCGCCAACGATCTCATAAACCAGCCCATGCGCGCTCCCTGGGCCTCATACATGAGCCTATGAAAAAGATAGTTTCCATCCTTATAGCACTGTCGCTGGGCCTTTGCGCCCTTGCGCAGAACACCATGGACCGCCCCATGCAGGCCTTCCCCGTGGGTGACGCCCCTACTCACATCAAATCCAGCGAAGCCTGGACCAAGATGAGCCAGAACCCGAAACTTGTCAAGGATTATGTGACTGACGCCCTGAAGAGCGGCGACCGCGAATACTCCAACGCGGTGCTGGATTTCGCCCAGGAACTGGTGCCCGCGTCCAGCCTCGTGAGCCCCATCAAGAAACTTTTCCCCAGCCTTACCGATGCTTCCAAGGCCGATGTCCTTTATTGGATAGGCCGAAACGGCGTGACCAAGCTCCAGAGCCTCATCGACAGCAGCCTGTCTCCCGGAGAAGCCGGCGAGGCGGCGGTCTTCGCGGCCGTCCAGCTTGGGGGCAATCATAACGGGGAACTTATCCGGAAACTCATCAAGGAAGGCGGCCCGCTGGCTCCCCTTGCCAAGCGCCTGATTCAGGGTGAGACAACAGACGATACGGATGAGACCCGCAGCGTCCTTATGAACCAGAAATAATTTTACACGATATGAAAGCCAGATTATTCATTGCAATGGTTGCCTTCGCATCGGCAGCCCTTGTTTCCTGCAAGGAAAATTATGTGGTTGACGTCCAGGCACATCGCGGCGGTATGGGCCTCTATCCGGAGGAATCCCTTGCCGCGATGATAAATGCGATTGACCTTGGCGTGAACACGGTGGAAATGGATTTGTGCATCACTCAGGACAAGCACGTGGTCCTTTCGCACGACAAGTTTTTCCATCACCGCTATGCCACCCGTCCGGACGGGACCCCTCTCCTTCCCGGAGATGAAAAGGTATATCTTTACCAGATGCCTTATTCCGATATAATCACTTGGGATGTTGGCCTGAAGGAGAATCCGGACTGGCCCGAAAAGAATTGCCAGAGCGCCATCAAACAGCGCGCTTTCGAGGTCATTCAGGGCATCGAGGACTATTGGAAGGAGAACAATCTTCCTCCCATTTATTACAACATAGAGATTAAGAGCGACCCTTCTTACGACGAAGGCATTGAAGGCGTTCACTGGCCGGAATACCGCGAGTTCACCGACCTTTGCATGGAGGTTATGGAAAGCTTCGACCTGGGGGACCGCCTGGTCATCCAGTCCTTCGACGAAAGGGCCCTGAACTACATTAACCAGAAGTATCCCGGGCATCGGCTTTCCTACCTTGTAGAGGGCTGGGAGACCGATTTCGACGAGTACATGTCCAAGCTGGACTTCATTCCCGAATGGCTTAGCCCGCCGCACGAGAATGTCGATGCCCAGCTTATAAAAAAGGCGCACGAAAAGGGGATGAAGGTGGTTACCTGGACCGTGGACGACCCTGCCGAAATGAACCGCCTGATGGATTTGAAGGTGGAAGCCATCATCTCCAACTATCCGGACCGTCTCATGAAGGAGGCCAAGGCCCGCGGTGCATGGCAGCCCAACAAGCCTTTGGAGGATGACGGCTGGATTTCCCTCTTCGACGGGAAGACCATGGACGGCTGGCGCAGTTTCAACTCCGACAGGCTCATTGGCGATGACTGGATTGTGCAGGACCGTGCCATCTATACCAGTGGACAAGGCTCGGATGCCACCGGTTACATTGTTACCGACCGCATTTTCGAGAACTTTGACCTGAAGTGGGAATGGAAAATCTCCAAGGGCGGCAACAGCGGCATGATATATCACGTACTGGAAGGTCCGGCTTTCCCTGTCCCTTATGTGACAGGCCCTGAGTATCAGATTATCGACGACGAGAATTATGCCGAGATGAACGGCGGATACATCCTGGAGCCCTGGCAGCGCTGCGCTGTGGACTATGCCATGTACGTGCCCGATTTCGAAACCCGTATCCTGAAACCAGCAGGAGAGTGGAACAGTTCGGAAATCATCTTTGACAACGGCCACGTCACCTACCTTCTGAACGGCAAGGTCACTGTGGAATTCGACGCCTGGACTAAGGACTGGTTCGAGCGCCGCAACAGCGGAAAATGGTCCTATGCTCCAGAATACGGCCTTCCCCGCCGCGGAGTCATCTGCATGCAGGACCACGGCTATCCCGCCTGGTTCCGCAACCTGAAAATAAAAGAACTGCCCAACAAGGAAATGGAGGAGGACCTGTTCAACGGCAAGGACCTCACGGGCTGGATTAATTACGGCACTGAACTCTGGTATGTCGATGAAGACGGCTACCTGGTGTGCGAGAGCGGTCCCGACAAAGGCTACGGCTATCTTGCCACCGAGAAGTACTACAACGATTTCGACCTAAGCCTTGAATTCAAGCAGGAGGCGAACGGCAATTCAGGCGTATTCATCCGCTCCACGGTGAATGGCACCACGGTTAGCGGCTGGCAGGTGGAAGTGGCTCCCAAGGGCCACGATACCGGCGGCATTTACGAGTCTTACGGCCGCGGATGGCTTATCCAGATCCCCGACGAAAAGGAAAACATCCTGAAGGAAGGGGAGTGGAACAAGATGCGTATCCTGTGTAAAGGAGACCACATCCAAACTTGGCTTAACGGCGAACCGATGTCGGATATTCACGACAGCAAGATTGGACGTGGTAACGGAAGAATCGCGCTTCAGATTCACGACGGCGGAGGTATCAAAGTCCGCTGGCGCAATCTGCACGTAAAGACCCTCTAGTAGGCCAGGACCGCAGTAACGGGATAGTGATCGGAGACGTACGGAACACCTTCGTACTCTCCGGTCACTCTTTCGAATTTAAGGGATGCGCTGAATCCGGAGTAGAAGATGAAGTCGATAGGCTGGGTGCCGCTTATGCGTCCCCAGTTGTGCCAAGTGCTTTCCCAATCGGTCTCTGGAGCATCCTTGCGGGCGTCGTTCATCATCTGCTTGAGGTCGTTGAAGGCCGGGTCGGTAAGGAACATGTTGAAGTCTCCGCACAAAGCCATGGGATAGCCGTTAGGATTCATTTTGCCGATGCGATCCACTATGAGAGCCAGCCCGTTGCGGCGGGCTTCCTTGCCCACGTGGTCCAGGTGGGTGTTTACGAAATAGAAATGCTTGTTGTACAGCTTGTCCTTGAGCAAAGTCCAGGTTGCAGTGCGGCGGCAGGCTGCATCCCAGCCGTATGAAGGGACGTCGGGCGTTTCCGACAGCCAATAGGTTCCCCAATCTTCAAGTTCTAGGCGCTCGCTGTCATAAAACACGGCCATGCATTCTCCGCCTTTGATGCCGTCGTCACGGCCCACACCCACGTACTTGTAGCCGGGGCAGTTTTCCTGAAAATAGTCGAGTTGGAAATCCAGGGCTTCCTGCACGCCGAAGGCGGCGGGTTTCTGGTCAACGATCATGGCTGCGGCGCCGGCCTTGCGGTTGTCCCAGCAATGGTCTCCGTCATCGGCAGTGCCATAGCGGATATTGAAAGACATAAGCTTGACGCTTTTGACGGTGTTTTCTTTGCATGCCGTGAAGAAGAGCGGCAGGGCAAGTGCAAAAAGGAAACAGATTCTTTTCATAACGATAAATGTAGGTTCTAATTGGCACAAAGTTAATAAAAAATCGTTAAGATTGATTATCTTTGCAGGATATGGGAAAGAAAACCATCATAATAGCAATTTCTGCCGTAGCGCTGCTTATCGCCGGTATAGTCCTGGCTCTTTTGAAACTGTACACTCCGGAAAAGGATTCCATCGCTTCGGAATCCCCTGCAGGCTGGGATGTGCTTAAGGCCGTCCCTTCCGATGCGGTCGCCGTTTTCGTCTTTGACGGTTCGGCCAAGGCGGCAAAAGCGCTTGAAGATTCAACCCACATTTTCCAAAGCCTCATAGAGTCGGAAAATACCGCTCTCATGCGTTATCTTGGCTCCGTTTCCCGCCATCCGCTGGCAGTTTCCCTTCATAACAGCGGCTCTCTGGTGCCCCTTGTCGCGGCAAAGATGGAGCTCCCGGATTCATCGGCTATGGAACTTGCGGCAAAGGCCGGACTTCGCACGCGTTTCCAAAGCGGTTATCTTATCGCTTCACGTTCGGAGACTTTCGTAAGTGCATCGGCCCGCCATCTTCAGGAGAACATTTCCCTGGTGGGCAACCGCCATCTGCAGGAACTCCTTCCCAAGGTCTCCGGCCATTCGGTGCTTTTCACTTCCCATGCCCAGGCGGCGAAACTCCTTCAGGTCTATGCAGGAACTTCGTACAAGCAGTATTCCGCTTTCGTGAAAGACCTTGCACCCTGGAGCGCGTTCATCTTCAGCGAGATGTCGCCAGACCATCTTCTCATAAAGGGCGTTTCCCTTCCGGGCGAGGCTCCTGGAAGCTATTACAAGGCTTTCAGCGCTACGCCACAGGGGGAGAGCAATTTTGCCGAAGCCCTGCCATACTTCACTTCCACCGCCATTTCGGTGCCTATTTCATCGGCCTCTGATTTTCTGGAGGCAAGAAGGCGCTTCGAAGACGGAAACGGCCGTCTGGCCCACTATAACAAGGCTTTGAAGGCCCGTTCAGGCCGTGAACTGAACCCGGAGGACTGGTTTAAGAGCCTGCTTCCCAAGGAGGCGGTTAGGGCTTCTTTCCGCGGAGAAGACGGAGTGATGAGGGAGGTGGCCCTGGTGCGAAGCAGCAAAGAGCAGAAACTTGGCGCCGAGCAGTCCAATCCCTACCGCGGATGCCTGGCCCTGGTGCTTGGCCCCAGCTTCGAATTGCAGGACAGCGTCTGTGCCGGGGTTGCAGGCCGATGGATTCTTTTCGGAGACCTTCCCGCAATCCGGGCCTATCAGGACAAAGGTTTCCTGGATTATTCCCTGAAAAACCGTCTGCAGGACGCTTCGATTGATATTCCCCAGGGCTTTGTAGCCTATTCGTCCTTCTCGGACGAACCGGCTGTGATTACCCAGCTTTTCTCCAGGCCCGCTCCGCTTCAGGATTATGTAAAAGGCGCCGGATATGCTGCGGCATTCTCTTCCCTGGACCTTTCCGGAAAGAACCCTCTATTCCGCCTGAGCCTGGACAAGAGGGCCCTGAAGGGTACCAAGGTCCAGGTGCTGGAAAGGGATACAGTGGTGGTCGTTCCAAGCGGACTGTTCCCGGTGCAGAATTTCCAGAGCGGCAAGACAAATTACCTTTACCAGAACAGCCACCTGTCCATTTGCCTTAACGACGAGAACGGCAAGGGCGTCTGGGGCATCCCCTTCAAGGAAAAACTGTGCGGCAGGGTGCAAAGCATAGACTATTACAACAACAAGAAAATACAGTTCCTTTTCTGCGCCGGCGACAAGCTATACCTGCTGGACCGCCTTGGTCACTGGGTGGCCGGATTCCCGGTATCGCTTGGTAAGGATGTGCTGCTGGGCCCCGACGCCTATGATTTCACCGGCGCCGGAGGCTATACTATCATGGTCCTTCACAAGGATAACAGCCTGGAACGCTACAACCTGCACGGCAAGAAGGCAGATGGCTGGAAGGGAATCAAGGCTCCCGAAACGGTAAAAGACCTTCCGGAGCTTCTGGAAGTGAAGGACAGGCGTTACTGGGTTGTACGCACGTCCATCCAAACCCTCATTTATCCTTTCGCCGGAGGAGAACCCCTTTACAAGGAGCAGGGCGGCAAGATGATTAAGCCGGACAGCAAGGTCACCCCCAGTGGAAAGGGCGTTAACGTGGAGTGTTACGACGGCCGTAACAGGGACATTAAACTGAAATAAAAAATTATGGAATTCAAATCGGTCAATAAAATAATGCAGGATTCCATGGTCCAGAACTGGGACCGTCCTGCACTGACCAATTATCATGGAATGACACTGGCTTACAGGGATGTGGCACGCAGGATTGCGAAGCTTCACATAGCCTTTGAGCAGTGTGGCCTTCAAAAGGGGGACAAAGTTGCAATTTGCTCCCGCAACCAGGCCAACTGGGGTGTGAGTTTCCTTGCAGCCCTTACCTACGGCGCAGTTGCCGTACCCATCCTTCATGAATTCAAGCCGGGGAACATACATTACCTGGTTAACCATTCGGAAGCCCGTGTCCTCTTTGTGGACGAAGTTATCTGGGAGGGGCTCAGTGCCGATGAAATGCCCGGTCTGGCGGTTGTCGTCCAGATAAACACCTTCAAGTTCCTCCACGCCGCAAATCCCAAGCTGGCGGCCGTGAGGGAGCATCTGAATGAAGAATTCGGCAAGCGTTACCCCAATCATTTCGAGCCCACGGACCTGGATTATTACCTGGACAGCCCGGATGAGCTTGCCATAATAAACTATACTTCCGGCACTTCCGGTTTCTCTAAGGGTGTAATGGTCCCTTACCGGGCCATTTGTTCCAACCTTGAATTTGCCCGGGATCAGGCCGCGCCCCATCTCAAGCCCGGAATGAGCTGCGTTTCAATGTTGCCCACGGCTCATATGTACGGCCTTATGTTCGAGTTCCTCTTCGGCATAAGCAGGGGCATGCATCTACATTTCCTGAGCCGTCTTCCCAGCCCGAAAATCATAATGAAGGCTTTCAGCGAGGTTCATCCGGACCTTATCGTCGCGGTTCCGCTCATTATGGAAAAGGTTTACAAGATGAAACTGAAGCCCATCATCGACAAGACCAAGTACCTGATGATGATTCCGGTGCTGGACAAGGCCATAGAAAAGAAAATATGTTCGGAACTTACCGCGGCTTTCGGCGGAAATTTCGAGGAAGTCATCCTTGGCGGTGCCGCCTTCAACCCGGAGGTAGAGAAGTTCCTGCATAAGATAGGTTTCCGTTATACCGTGGGCTACGGCATGACCGAGTGCGGCCCCATCATATGCTACTCGCACTGGAACGAAGTGAAGGTGGGCTCTGCAGGCAGGGCCGTGATAAACATGGAGGTGCGCGTGGATTCCCCGGATCCGGAAAAAATCCCCGGCGAGGTCCAGGTCAGGGGCGAGAACATTTTCCTGGGCTACTTCAAGAACGAGGAGGCCACCAAGGAAAGCTTCACACAGGACGGCTGGTTCCGTACCGGAGATATGGGAGTGCTGGACAAGGACGGCTATCTTTTCCTGAGGGGCCGTTCCAAATGCATGGTCCTGGGTCCCTCCGGCCAGAACATTTATCCGGAGGAGTTGGAAGCCACCATCAACAATTTCAACTATGTGGTGGATTCCCTTGTCATTGAAGACGACGGCGGACTCACCGCCCTCATCTATCCGGACTGGCATCAGGGCGAATTGGACGGAATGAGCCGTACGGCCTTCCGCAAGCGCCTTTTCGACATGCTTCCGGCCATCAATGCCCAGCTCCCCAACTACGCAAGCATTAAGAAGATAGAGCTTATGCCCGAAGACTTTGAGCGCACGCCCAAAAAGAGCATAAAGCGTTATCTGTACCAAAGAAATTAATCCCATGAAGTTCGATCATTCCTATCTTCAGATGGCCGAAGTGTGGTCGCAGAACTCCTACTGCAAGCGCAGGAAGGTGGGCGCCCTTCTGGTAAAGGACCGCACCATCATTTCCGACGGCTACAACGGTACTCCTTCCGGCTTTGAGAACATTTGCGAGGACGAAAACGGCGTTACGAAGCCCTATGTCCTGCATGCCGAGGCCAACGCCATCACCAAGGTGGCAAAGAGCGGAAACAGTTCCGACGGAGCCACCCTGTACGTGACGGCATCGCCCTGCGCCGAATGTGCCAAACTCATAATCCAGTCCGGAATACGCCGCGTGGTTTACCGCGACGCCTATCGGCTTACCGATGGGATAGATCTTCTGAAAAGGGCCGGGATAGAAGTTGAACAAGCCGAATGATGAAAATTGAAAAACGACATATTATCGAAGTGCTGCTGGGCGTTGTGATAGGCGCCCTGTGCACCCTTTCCGTGGTGCGCTACAGGGAGTCCAGGCACATGCTCCGCACACGATACGATTCCTGGCGCAAGCTGAACCTTGTGCTGGACCTGGTGGACAGGCATTATGTGGATACCATAGACCGCTCCGGGCTTACTGACGCCGCGGTAGTGGCCGCCCTTGGCAAACTGGATCCCCATTCGGTCTATCTGCCTCCGGTCCAACTGTCGGAATCGGAAGAGGAACTGGCCGGTAATTTCGAAGGCATCGGCATTCAATTCAATGTGCCCAACGACACCGCGATAGTCCTTGAGGTTATTCCCGGCGGCCCTTCCGAAAAGGTGGGCCTGCTTCCCGGAGACCGTCTCTTGAAGGTGGACGACAAGGTGATAGCCGGCGTGAACTTCCCGCAGGACAGCATGGTGCGGCGGATGAAGGGCCCTTCCGGCACCAAGGTCACTCTTACTGTTGGCCGCAGCGGGGAAGAGATTCCCTTCGAGATAACCCGCGGAAAAATTCCCGTGCACAGCCTGGACGCCTCTTTCATGCTCAGCGACAGCGTTGGTTACATGCGCCTTTCGAAGTTCTCACGCACCACTTTCCAGGAATGCCACGAGGCTGCCCAGAAGTTGGAAGACAAGGGAATGAAGCATCTTATTTTCGATATCCGGGACAATTCCGGAGGCTATCTTGACCAGGCGCTTCTCCTTGCCAACGACTACCTCTACCGCGGGGACACCATAGTCTATCTGGAAGGCCGGCACCGTCCGAAGGAGGTTTACAAGGCCGATGGCCGCGGCACCCTCCAGAAGTTGGGGCTCACGGTACTCATCAGCGAGGCCTCGGCATCGGCAAGCGAGATCTTCGCCGGCGCAGTCCAGGATAACGACCGGGGAACCGTGATAGGCCGCCGCTCCTTCGGCAAAGGCTTGGTCCAGGAACCCTTCTTCTTCAACGACAAATCGGGCGTACGGCTCACTGTGGCGCGTTATTACACCCCTTCGGGCCGATGCATCCAGAAGCCTTACGAGATTTACGGTAACGATCTTCTGACTCGCTATACCGACGGTGAGATTTTCAGTGCCGACAGCGTAAGGTTGGACAAGAGCGACGTTCACCATACCCGCAGCGGCAGGGTAGTGTATGGCGGCGGCGGTATAATGCCGGACATTTTCGTTCCTATGGACACCACCCGCGCTTCACGATTCTACATCGAATGCAACCGAAAGGCCACTCAGATGCGTTTCGCGGCAGCCATTTGCGACCGCCATGGCGCCCGGCTCAGGGATATCGATTCCTTCCCGGAAATGGACAAGTTCCTCTCGTCCATGAACTTGAAGGTGGAATTCCCCCATTTCGCCAAGCAGCGTGACGGCATTTCCTGCACCGAGGCCGAATGGGACGAAAGCGCCCCCTACCTTGTGCCCCAGCTGCATGCCCTCATTTCCCGTTACTCCAAGCTGAGCGAGGACGCCTTCTACAAGTATTACCTCCCAGTGGACAACACTGTTGCCGCCGCCCTGGCGGCGCTGGGTGCCAACTGATTGACGAATAACTTGTTACGTGTTCTTCTCGTTCGGATCTTGAACGAGAAGAAGCATTAAGTTCTTGCTGCCGGGTTGGGGATTGAGCAGAGTTTTTATTATATTTGTGGTCTATGAGTGATTATATCGTATCGGCAAGGAAATACAGGCCGGATTCCTTCGAGAGCCTCATCGGCCAGGATACAATAGCAAGGACACTGTCCAACTCCATCAAGAGGGGGCAGTTGGCGCACGCCTACCTGTTCTGCGGGCCCAGGGGTGTTGGCAAGACCACCACTGCGCGCATCTTTGCGAAGATGATAAATTGCTCTAATCCGGGACCGGACATGGAACCCTGCGGGCAGTGCGAGTCATGCGTGAGCTTCTCCGAGGGGCGGAGCTACTGCATCCACGAACTGGATGCCGCTTCAAACAATTCGGTAGAGGACATCAAAGCCCTGATGGAGCAGGTGCAGGTTCCTCCGCAGGTGGGCCGCTACAGCGTGTACATCATAGACGAGGTTCACATGCTTTCGCCGTCGGCCTTCAACGCCTTCCTGAAAACACTTGAGGAACCCCCGGCACACGCCATCTTCATCCTTGCCACCACCGAGAAGCACAAGATTCTTCCCACCATCCTAAGCCGCTGCCAAACCTACGATTTCAACCGTATCAGTATCCCGGACATGGTGCGCAACCTTCAAGGCATCGCCGCCAAGGAAGGGGTCAGCATAGACGATAAATCCCTGCACGCAATAGCTTCCAAGGCCGATGGCGCCATGCGTGACGCCCTCACCATCTTCGACCAGACGGTGGCTTTCTGCGGCACCGACGTGAAATACCAGGATGTCATCCGCAACCTTAACATCCTGGATTACGACTACACTTTCTCGCTGGTGAACGACTTCCTCGCGGGAAACTATGGGGCGGCCTTCCTGCGTTTCAACGAGATTCTCTCCAAAGGATTCAACGCCTTGCACTTCGTGGGCTCCTTGTCGGAGCACCTGCGTAACCTTCTGGTGGCGAAAACAGGCGGTTTGGAGGCTCTTCTGGAAGTTCCTGAATCGGTGAAGAAGGATTATGCCGAACAGGCTTCGCGCTGCCCGCACCAGTTCATTTACGATGCCCTTGGCATTACTTCAGCCTGCGAAAGCGGCTACAAGGCAGCCCTGAACCAGCGTCTTCATATCGAGTTGGCCCTTATGCGCCTTAGCTACCTTATGGGTAAACCGTCCGGGGCAGCAGCACAGGCACCGGCGTCGGCAGCAGCCCCGGCATCTCCGGCTCCGGCTCCGGCTCCCGCCCCTGCCCCCGCCGCTCCTGCTCCAGCCGCAGCAGAAGCCCCCGCCGCCCCGGCCCCCGCTCCAAGGCGGAGGGCGGCAAAAACCGGATCGGCCCTTTCGATGAGCGCTATAATGGAGGAAAAGGAACAGGAAGCCAATGCCGACGGCAACGCGCCGGAGGCCGAAAAGCCCGTTCCGGACGATGAGAGCATCGGCAAGAAATGGAAAGAACTGGCCGGGCAGTACGCTTCCAAGCCCAGGCTTGCCAGCATGATGACAAGCGGGGACATCTCTATCCTTGAAGATGGCGGCGTTAAGGTGCTGGACTTCACCGTGATGAACCTGCTGCAGAAGCAGTGGATGGAGGAAAAGATGCTGCGTGAACTGGAAACGAAACTGCGGGCGCTCCTGTCCTCCGACAAGGTTAATATCCAGGTGTCTGTAGCTCCAGAAATAGAGAACGGGGAAAAGGTTCCCTATATGCCGGAAGAGAAGGCGAAGGACCTGATGGAAAAGAATCCCGAAGTCCGCGCTTTCGTGGCCGATATGGGACTTGATACGAAATAGTTTTATGAAACTCAGAGCAGAAAAACTGGTAAAGAAATACGGTGTACGCACTGTGGTGAAGGGTGTTTCCATGGAAGTGGAGCAGGGAGAGATTGTGGGCTTCCTGGGGCCTAACGGCGCCGGCAAGACCACCAGCTTCTACATGATTACCGGGCAGGTGAAACCCAACGGAGGCCGGATATTCCTGGACGCAGACGACGGTACTGTTATCGAGGTTACCAAACTTCCAATGTACCAGCGGGCACAGAAGGGAATCGGCTATCTGCCGCAGGAAGCATCGGTTTTCCGTAAAATGTCGGTAGAGGACAATATAATGTCGGTAATGGAAATCTCCAAATCCACCGCCAACCTCACAAAAGAGCAGAGAATCGAGCGCATGGAAAAACTCATAGACGAGTTCAATCTTTCAAAGGTGCGCAAATCCAAAGGAAACCAGCTTTCCGGTGGTGAGAGGCGCCGGTGCGAAATTGCCCGTGCCCTGGCCGTGGATCCCAAGTTCATTCTCCTGGACGAACCCTTCGCCGGAGTTGACCCCATTGCCGTTGAAGATATCCAGTACATCATCGCAAAACTGAAATACCGCAACATCGGTGTCATCATTACAGACCACAACGTGGGCGAAACCCTGGCCATCACCGACAGGGCCTATCTTTTGTACGAAGGTGTTATCCTTCAAGCAGGTACGCCCGAGCAGCTGGCTGCCGACGACGATGTCCGCGTGAAGTATCTTGGTACCGGCTTCGTGCTCAAGCGTTCTAAAGCAGTAGAAAAAGCTAAGGCCGAAGCAGGTTTTGGCACACCTATTGCATAATGCTAAATCGGTTAGTTTTTTAGTTGGTTTAGTTAATAATAGGTACAAGAAATGGCAGCTGGATGGCTGCCATTCTTGTTTTGCATTATTGGTAAAGATGTAACGCTTACTGCTCTTCCTGGAGACGCAGTTTCTGAACGTAGATAGCCTTCTGCATTGCCATACGCTTTTTCACGGACGGCTTTTCGAAATTTTTGCGGGAGCGCATCTCGCGGACAGCTCCGGTCTTTTCGAATTTGCGCTTGAATTTTTTCAGGGCCCTTTCGATATTTTCGCCTTCCTTGATGGGAACGATAATCATTGCGTTTACACCTCCTTTTTCTTTTTGGGACTGCAAAGGTAGAAATATTTTGCAATTCAACAAAATAATTTGTTAAATTTGCGGTAACAAGAATGTTACAAAACCACTAGATATGAAAAACGAAAACTATCCTTGGAAATTTGCATCGGTTGGAGGCGCAGTAAGAGTAAAAATCGAAAGCGGCGAAGACATCGCCCATCTTGGAGAACTGGACAGGAAACTTTGGACTGTTCTCAGTTGCCCCGCCTTGGGTCTCGAATTCGACGAGAAAACCCTGAAACTGCTGGACGGAGACGGGGACGGCAACATTCACGTAGATGAGGTCATCGCTGCCGCTCAGTGGCTCACCCGCGTCTTGAAAAACCCCGAAGAGCTGCTTCAGGAGGCCGATGAACTGAAATTCAGCGATTTCAACACCGACGATCCCGACGGTGCAAGGCTCCTTTCATCGGCAGGCCAGATCCTGAAGAACCTTGGATTGAAGAAAGATAGCATCGCCCTGGAGGACACCGCCGACAACGTGAAGATTTTCGCATCCACGAAGTTCAACGGCGACGGCATCATAACTCCCGCCAGCGCAGACGACGAAGCCATATCGAAACTAATTGAGACAATTGCCGGAATTGGTTCTGCGACCGACCGCAGCGGGGAGCAGGGCATCACTGCCGATCACGTGGAGGCCTTCTATGCCGCCTGTGCAGATTTCAAGGCCTGGAAAGACGCCGGAGTGAAAGAGGTATTCCCTTATGGGGACAACACCGCCGCAGCCCTGGATGCCGTGAATGCGGTATCGGCAAAGGTCGATGACTTCTTCATGCGCTGCAAGCTCATCGGCTTCGACGATGCCACCGCCGGTGCCGTTGACGTGAATGTGGAAAAAATTGCCGCCATCGAAGGTAATTTGGCCGATGCTACCGAAGAAATTGGCGCACAGCCCCTTGCAAAGCCCGTCGCAACCGGCCTTCTCCCTCTGAAAGAGGGGCTGAACCCTGCTTGGAAGGCTGCCGTAGAGGCAATGGCCTCCCTTGTGGCCCCCAAGGCTGAAAGCCTGAGCGAGGAACAGTGGAAGGCAATAGTGGCCTCTTTCGCACCTTACACCGCCTGGATGGGCGAAAAGAAGGGCGAGCAGGTGGAAGCCCTTGGCATAGACGAAGTAAACACCATCCTCAAGGAAGACCGCAAGGCCGTCTTAATTGACCTTCTGGACAAGGACAAGGCCCTTGAGGCCGAGGCCCTCTCCATCGAGGAAGTAGATAAGCTCCTTAGACTGAACAAGAACTTCTACCGTTTCCTGAACAACTACGTGGTGATGTCGGATTTCTACGACCTGGAGCGCAAGTCCATTTTCCAGGCCGGCCGCCTGTACATCGACCAGCGCAGCACCGACCTTTGCGTAAAGGTCGCCGGTCCCAGCCCCGAGATTTCGTCCCTCAGCGGAATGTATATTCTTTACTGCGCCTGCACGAACAGCGTTATCGGCAAGAGCTTCAATATTGCGGCTGTCCTCACCGCCGGTGACGTGGATGGCCTGCGAGAGGGCAAGAACGCCATTTTCTACGACCGTGACGGCGTCGACTACGATGCCAAGGTCATTTCCATCGTAGAAAATCCGCTTTCCGTGCGCCAGGCCTTCTGGACTCCTTACAAGAAGGTTGCAAGGATGATTAGCGACCGCATAGACAAGAAGGCCGCAGCGAAGAGCGAGAATTCTTTGGCCGGACTTAACTCCGCCACCGATACGGCTGCTCAGGGCAAGGCTCCCGCCGCTCCTTTCGACATTGCCAAATATGCCGGTATTTTTGCCGCCGTAGGCATGGCCTTAGGCCTCATCGGCGCTGCCCTCGCCGGCGTCGTGGCCGCTTTCAAGGGCATTACCTTCTGGCAGTTCCTGCTTGTAGTGGCTGTCGTGCTGCTCATCATTTCGGGGCCCTTCATGCTCATCGCCTGGAGAAAACTGCGCAGGCGTGACCTTGGTCCCGTGCTCAATGCAAACGGCTGGGCAATGAACGCCAAGTCCCTTGTGAGCGTGAAATTCGGCAAGACACTTACGTCCCTGGCCGAATTCCCGAAGCTTACCGATGTGGATCCCAAGGCTCGCAAAGCCGCAAGGCGCAAGCGCTTTTTCACTTGCCTTATTTGCCTGCTCATCCTTGCCGGCCTAGGCTACTGGTTCTACACCGCCCGCATCCTGAAGAAGGAAGAGGCTGCCCAGGAACCCGCTCAGGAGGAGGTTATTGTCCAGGAGGATGCTCCGGTATTGGAGGATATTGAGACAGACGAATGATAGTAGAGACTCCATTTCCTTATTCGCAGTACGTTACTGGCAAGCATTTCGTCGGCCGGCAAAATGACGTCACTCTCCTTGGGAACCTTATTTCCCAGGGAGAGAACGTCGTCATTTATGAGCCTCCGAAAACCGGCAAGACTTCCCTTATCCAGCAAACCCTTCTGACGCGCAGGATGTCGGGAAGCAGCTTCAAAGTGGGGCAGATGAGTGCGTTGAATATCCGCACCCCCGAAGAATTCCTGACCCGCCTTGGCTCCACCATAATCCAGATGGTGGCTTCTACACCGGAGCAGTACCGCAAAATCACGGAGCGCTACCTTTCGGGCACGCATTTCGTCTTCGACACGGAAGCCTTCGCATCGGAAGGAAAAATTCTCTCCATGGGCTGGGATTTGGATCAGGCCGATGTCCGGACCATCCTTCGTTTCCCCTTTGTGCTGGCGCAGGAAACAGGGGAGAAGCTCATACTCATAATTGACGAATTCTACTGCCTTGGGTATCTTGACAATCCGGATATTATCCTTCGGCCTCTGGACGCTTCCCTAAGGGAATTCCCCGGCTCGAAATTCTCCTACATCTTCACCGGTTCAGCCGTGAACGCTATGAAGGCCATTTTTGCCGATGGCTTCCTTTTCCACCGCGTGGTGGAGAGGGTAAGGCTCTCTCCGGTAGAGGACAGGGATATGGCGGCGAACATACTCAGGGGCTTCAATTCGGCCGGAAAAGTGATTTCGCAGGAGCTGCTCCAGGCGGCTTGCACTTTGTTCAAAGGCCACCTTTGGTACATCAACCATTTTGCCGCAATCTGCGATTCAATGAGCAGAGGCTACATTATGGAGCCCTTGCTGGTGGATGCCCTGGGCTGTCTCCTTTCCGTGCACGAGCCCCGTTTCAACGATATGGTGAATTCGCTCACCACGCATCAGGTGAACCTGTTGAGGGCCACTGTAGAGGGCGTGAACCGCTTCAGCGCCGCCTCGGTCATCAGGGAGTACGCCCTGAATTCATCGGCCAATGTAAAGCGGGTGAAGGATGCGCTGATGAAAAAAGAAATCCTGGTTTTCGACCAGGAGGACAATCCCCATATCCAGGATCCTTTGTTCGAATACTGGGTGCGCAAATATTATTTTCAGATTAAGGACTGATGAAAAAACACATAGTTGTTCTTACCGGTGCCGGGGTTAGCGCCGAAAGCGGATTTGCAACCTTCCGGGATACCGGGGGGCTTTGGGAACAGTACGACGTGAACGACGTCGCTTCGATCGAAGGCTGGTACCGTAACCGGAAACTGGTCCTGGATTTCTATAACAGCAGGCGCGCACAGCTGAAGGACGCCAAGCCCAATGCCGCTCATCTCACGATTGCTGCCCTGGAAAAGGATTACGACGTGGACGTGATTACCCAGAACGTGGACAATCTCCACGAAAGGGCCGGCTCTACCAAAGTCCTTCACCTTCACGGAGAACTCACCAAGGTGCGTCCGGAAAACGGAATTTACGACCGCACGGCTTCGGAGGCTGAAGTCATCGACGTTGGCTTCGGAGAGGTGCACCCGGGGGACCTGGCGCCCAACGGCAGCCAGCTTCGCCCCCACATCGTCTTTTTCGGCGAAGCTGTCCCCAACATAGAAAAGGCCATCGACCTTGTGGAAAAGGCCGATGTTCTCCTGATTGTGGGCTCCTCCCTGTCGGTCTATCCCGCCGCAGGACTCTACCGCTACGCCCCCATCGAATGTCCCATTTACGTAATCGACCCCAAGCCGGTGGGTATCTGTGACAAACGCGTAACCCACATCGAGGACGTCGCAACCCGCGGCATGCAGAAGTTCGTTGAGCTGATAAAATAAATCTCTCGTTCAAAATCCGAACGAGAGATTTGCGTAAATGGTTGATGGTTAGGCGCTTGGGTGGCACAGGGGCATTAGAACGGTCTTCCGCCGGGACCGCCGGGACCGCGGCCGCCGCCCATGCGCTGACGCATCTGCTGTCCGGCCCTGCCGAAGTTGCCGAACCTCCAGGTGAGGGAGAGGATTATGTATCGGCCAAGGGTGTTGTTGATGACTTCCTGGTGGTAGTTGGCGGTGTCGCTCACTGTAAGGTTATTGGCCCTGTCCAGGATGTCGTAGGCCTTGAGTGAAAGGGTTGCCTGCCGTTTGAACAGAGGCACCGAGGCCGATGCATTCCATACGAACTGGGAGGGCTGCTCGGTGGTGTAACCGCGGAACCAGTTGAAGTTGGCGTCGGTGGAAAGCTCGATGCCGGTATCGCCGATTGTCCATTTGAAGGAACCGCTCACCTGATTGTTCCAAGTGGCTGCCACGGCATCCTGTACGGTGTACCAGGGCTTGCTCATACGGGTGCGGCCGCTCAGGATGACTTCGAAGTTATCGTCGCGGTAGGTGGCCCTGATGCGTTCCATGACGCTGAGCGAACGGGTGTCGTTGGCCAGGAAGTCTTCTTCCCACTTGGTGGAGTTGTCCCCGAAATAGTAATTGTGGAACTTCTCGTAGTTGAAGTTGTCACCATCCCAGTAGCCGCTCATATCCAGCCTTGAGGCGCCAATATAGCTGCCGCTCTTGGAATAGCTGATGTTGGTCACATTGGATATGGAGAAGTTGCTCTTGGCGATAGGGGCGTTGATCACGAGCCGGGCCGACGCATTGTAGGTGTTCTTGCCGTTCACGGGGAAGGTGAACTGACGACCGCTTTCAAGGTCATACCAGAGTGCGCTGGTGATGGGATTCTGGACGGCTCCTCCTTCCAGGTGCAGGCGCATCGTGAAGAATGTCTGCTTGTTGGAAAGTTCGAAGTCCGAACGGATATTGTGGCTGAAATAAGGGGTGAGGTAGGGATTACCCAGAGCCATGGACCTGGGGTTGGAATTATCCAGGACCGGCATCAACTGGGAAGTGGAAGGCTGGTTGGAACGGCCGAAATAGAAGAAACGTATGTTGGAATTGTCGTTGAAGTCGTAGAAGAGCATCGCACGCGGGGAGAAGTTCCAACGGAAGTCCTTGTATTCGTTGCCGTTAGTATAATTATATGTATTGGTAGGGATGGCCGACATGCCCAGCTGGGCGCGAAGGCCTTCGTTCTGGTACATGAACGCTCCGCCAATGTTCTGGTTCAGGTTGCGGTTGGTAATCTGGTTCGTATAGGAGGGATCCAGCTGCTCGCCCTGGGCGATATAGCTCATTGAAATATCCTCTACGATTTCGGGAGTGGGGTTGTAAATGTAGCCGTCGGCACTGTTGTAAACCAGTTTTTCGGTCTTGGTTTGCGACCAGTTGATATTGTAGCTGCCTTCGAAATAGAAATAGTTTCCAAGAGGCTCGGTATAGACAAGGCGACCGCCCACGCTGCGGTTCTTTGATGCCTGGTCGATCCTCTGGTTTACGATGTCGGTAGAGGCAATCAGGTCATTGTCGTAAGTATTTGTGAGGGACTGGTTCAGACCGTCCATCTTGTTGTTGGAGATATTCCAGGTCATATTTACCGACAGGGTGCGCCCCGGAATACCAAGCTTCTGGCGGAATAAGAGGAAACCCCTGGTCTGGAAGGAGTTGTTGTTACCGGTGTTGTTGGTGAAACCGTTGTTGCTCCTGGCGGTGTTCAGTTTGGTGTCGAAGATGGATTGTTGTACATAATTGCCCCGGCCGAAGTTGAACTGCGGCTGGAAGAGGATGGAGGTGTTCTCGGAGAACTTGTGCTCCAGGCGCATTCCGAAACGGTGACCGTCGGTGAAACGGTGGCTCATGCCGTAATCGTCGGAGTAGAGGGTGTTGTTGTCATCGACGTAGGTTTCCTTGTAGGTGGACTGGGTGACATCGACGATGGAACCGTTGTACAGGTAGTTTGCGCCAAGGTCCATCTTGTCCCCAAGGAGGTCGAAATTACCGTTGATACCGCCCATCCAGGAGGTGGTGATGCCATTGTTTCCGCCCCAGCCTCCGCCGCCGCGCATCATACCCATTCCGCCTCCGCCTCCCATCATGGAGTTCATCATGGAACCGGAGAGGTCGTTGAAACCACGGTTGTTGGTGTTGTTGGCATTGGCGATTATGCTTATCTGGCTGGTCTCGGCGAATCGGCCGCCCATGAATGCACCCTGCCAGCGCGGAGTATATGGCGTGCCAGCCGTGGAGGGAAGGTCCACGCCGCCGCCGGCCATGGCACTGCCGAAGACACCATTCATCATGCCTTTCTGGACGCTAAGGTCGATTACCGTCTCGTCGTTTCCGTCGTCGATGCCGGTAAATTCGGCCTGCTCGCTCTTCTTCTTCACCACTTTCACCTTTTCAATGAGCTTCGCGGGGATATTGTTGGCGGCAAGCTGGGGATCGTCCAGGAAGAAGGTTTTTCCGCCGATGGTAATCTTGGTGATGGTTTCACCGTTGGCGGTGATGGTGCCGTCTTCGGCCACTTCCACGCCGGGGAGTTTTTTCAGGAGGTCCACCAGCATGTTGTCGTCGCTTATCTTGAAGGAGGAGGCGTTGTATTCCACGGTGTCCTTCTTGATTATGATGGGATTACCCACGGCGCTCACCGATGCGGCGTCCAGAACCTGCTGGTCAATCTCCATCTTGATGACGCCAATGTTCATGTTGCCATTGACGTGGATGCTTTGCTCGTGGGTCTTGTAACCCATGATTTCCGCTTTCAGGAGGTATTTCCCGGCCTGCACCCTATCCAGTTCGGCCTTTCCCTCATTGTCGGAGAGGACGTATTTGGGCTGGCCTTTGTCGGCCTGGATGGAAACTGTGGCAAACGCTACGGCCTCGTTTGTTGAGGCATCCTTCAACTGCAGGTTCAATTTGTAGCTCTGTGCCTGTAAAGCTACCGCTGCGAACAAGCCCGAAAGGGCCAAGAGTAATCTTCTAACCATAAATATTTATACAACGATTACTTTGACACCCCTGACTTGCTGAGGTTTAAAGTGTTTTGAAAAAATTTTACGAAATTCTTTCAGGGTGTTCCCGGAGAAATTCTTCCCATCCGCCTTTACCCTTTGCCCCGGCAAGGGGATTCAGTCTTTCGTAATGGTGGCAGAGGGCTATTGCAAGGGCGTCGGTCGCGTCCAGATGCCGGCTTTCCAGCTTCACGCACAGGGTTTTTTCCAGCATCATCTGGACTTGTTCCTTGGCAGCCGCACCATTGCCCACAATGGCCTCCTTGGCTTTCCTGGGAGCATATTCGGTGACGCTTTCCACCCCTCCGGCAAGGGCCGCGATGATGGCTGCGCCCTGGGCCCGGCCAAGTTTCAGGATAACCTGTGCATTCTTTCCGTAGAAGGGGCTTTCGATTGCGAGTTCCGTGGGGTGGTAGCTCTTGCAGACTTCCACTATGCAGTCGTATATGGCTTTGAGCTTGGAATAGGTATCGGCCTCTTTCCTGAGATCGAGGACTCCCATATCTACATACTGGGCCTTTTTCCCCACCGATTTAATGATTCCGAAGCCAAGAAGGCGCGTTCCGGGGTCTATTCCAAGTATTATCCGCTCGTGTTCCATAAGTGTTGCAAAATTAACATTTTCTTCTTAATTTTGTGCCCCGTATTTAAAAAACTATCTCTTATGAAATACGGGTTCGACAACGATAAATACCTCAAAATCCAATCGGAAAACATCCGTCGCCGCATTGCCTCCTTCGGCAATAAACTGTACCTGGAATTTGGCGGAAAACTCTTCGACGACTACCACGCCAGCCGCGTACTTCCAGGATTCGAGCCCGACAGCAAGCTTAAGATGCTCATGCAACTGAAGGACGATGCCGAAATTATCATCGTCATAAGTGCGGTGGACATCGAAAAGAACAAGGTACGCAGCGACCTTGGCATCACCTACGACGTGGACGTGCTGCGCCTGAGGGATGAATTCATTTCCAGAGACCTGAACGTCAACAGCGTGGTAATCACGCACTTCAACGGCCAGTCAAGCGCAGAGGCCTACCGCAAGCGCCTGGAAGGGATGGGTATCAAGGTCTATTACCACCATACAATAGAAGGTTATCCCAACAACGTGGCCCTGATCGACTCTGACGAGGGTTTCGGCAAGAACGACTATGTCAGGACCAGCAAACCGCTGGTGGTGGTGACGGCCCCCGGCCCCGGAAGCGGAAAGATGGCCGTTTGCCTGAGCCAGCTTTACCAGGAGAACAAGAGGGGAGTGAAGGCCGGATATGCCAAATTCGAAACCTTCCCCATCTGGGACCTTCCCTTGTCGCACCCGCTCCAGATTGCCTACGAAGCCGCTACGGCCGATTTGGACGACGTGAACATGATCGACCCCTTCCACATGGACGCTTACGGCGTGGCAGCCGTGAACTACAACAGGGACATCGAGATTTTCCCGGTGATGAACGCCATCTTCGACAACATTTACGGCTCGTCGCCTTATAAATCGCCTACCGACATGGGCGTGAACATGATAGGGCACTGCATTTGCGATGACGATGTCTGCCGCGAAGCCTCCCTCCAGGAAGTCATACGCCGCTATTACACCGCCATTTGCAATTTTGCCGATGGCAAGGCAACGGAGGCCGAAGTGAACAAGAACGCCCTGCTATTGAAAAAGGCCGGAATCACAACCGATTACCGCCGCTGCACCGTGGCGGCCAGGGAGAGGTACGAAAAATCGGGACTTGCCGCAGCCGCCATCGAAATGGAGGACGGCACCATCCTCACCGGTGAAACCAGCTCATTGCTGGGGCCTTGTTCGGCCCTGCTGCTGAACGCTCTGAAGCACCTTGCCGGCATAGCCCACAATGTGAAACTCATTCCTCAAACCGTCATAGCCCCCATCCAGAGAACCAAGGTGGACTACCTGCACGGCAATAATCCGCGCCTGCACACCGACGAGGTGCTGGTTGCCATTTCCATAATGAGCCGCATTGACGAGAACTGCAAACTGGCCCTGGAGCAACTGCCAAACCTGAAGGGCTCGCAGGTCCACTCCACCGTTATGCTAAGCGAGGTGGACCGTAAAACCTTCAATAAGCTTGGTGTAGGGCTCACTTGCGACCCTGTGAGAAAATTGACGAAGAGGGAATAAAATATTTGGTAATCCGCAAAAAAAGCGTATCTTTGCAGTCCCAAAATTTGAGATGACCGCTAAGCTCATTAAGACCTGTATGGTTAGGGCAGGCGCTTACGGTTCAAAACTTTTAATAAGTTTTTAAAAATGTACGCAATCGTTGACATTGCAAGCCAGCAGTTCAAAGTGGAAGCTGGAATGGACATCTTCGTTAACAGGCTCAAGGCCGCAAACGGAGAATCCGTAGAGTTCGACAAAGTGCTCCTCATTGACAATGAGGGCAAGGTAAAGGTTGGAACTCCTTACGTAAAGGGTGCCGTCGTAAAGGCCACCGTCCTGGACGACGACGCAAAGGCAAAGAAAGTACTGGTGTTCAAGAAAATCCGCCGCAAGGGTTTCCAGACCCTTAACGGACATCGCCAGAAGCTTACCAAAATCCACATCGACGCTATCGCTTAACTTTAAAGGAGAAACAGATTATGGCACACAAAAAAGGTCAATCCAGTTCCAAGAATGGTCGTGAGTCGCATTCCAAACGACTTGGCATCAAGAAGTTCGGCGATCAGGTGGTAAAGGCAGGAAACATTATCGTCCGCCAAAGGGGCACGGCCCACAATCCCGGCCTGAATGTAGGTATGGGTAAGGACCACACCCTGTATGCCCTTGTGGACGGCACGGTGAAGTTCACCCGCAAGAAGGAAAACAAATCGTTTGTTTCCGTAGTACCCTTCGAGAACTAAATGCTTACTTTGAAACTATTACGCGAGTCTCCGGAATATGTAATCCGGAGACTCGCCGTTAAACACTTTGACGCCCGCGAAATCGTGGAGTCCGTCATCGCGCTTGACGACAAGAGAAAAGCTCTCCAGACCGAGAGCGACGCACTTCTGGGACAGCAGAAAAAGGCGGCAGCCGAAATCGGCCGCCTCATGAAGGAAGGCAGGAAGGAGGAGGCCGAAGCCGCCAAGGCCGAAGTCGCCGCCCTGAAAGCCCGTTCATCGGAACTCCTGGCCCAGGCCGACATTAACAACGAGCGCCTCCAGGAGCAGCTGGTGCTTCTTCCTAACCTTCCCTGCGAAATCGTACCGGAAGGCGCCGGAGCCGAAGACAACCTGGTTGTAAAGATGGGCGGCGCAGAGCCCAAACTTCCCGAAGGAGCCCTTCCGCACTGGGACCTTGCCCGCAAGTACGATATCATCGACTTCGACCTGGGTGTCAAGATTACCGGTGCAGGTTTCCCTGTGTACAAAGGCAAGGGTGCAAAGCTCCAGAGGGCCCTTATCAACTACTTCCTGGACCGCAATACCGCGGCCGGCTACATGGAAGTGGAGCCTCCGGTGATGGTGAATGCCGCATCGGGCTTCGGAACCGGCCAGCTGCCGGACAAGGAAGGCCAGATGTATCATGCCGGCCTGGACAATTTCTATATGGTGCCCACGGCCGAGGTTCCCGTTACCAACATCTTTCGTGACGTAATCCTGGGGGCCGATGACTTCCCGCAGAAGCTCACCGCCTACACTCCCTGCTTCCGTCGCGAGGCCGGTTCCTACGGCAAGGACGTCCGTGGCCTGAACCGCCTGCACCAGTTCGACAAGGTGGAAATCGTGCGCATCGAAAAGCCCGAAAACAGCTATGCCGCCCTGGATGAGATGGTTGCCCACGTGGAAAGCCTGGTAAGTGAGCTGGGTCTGCGCTACCGCATTCTTCGCCTCTGCGGCGGGGATATGAGCTTCACTTCGGCATTAACCTACGATTTCGAGCTTTGGAGCGCTGCTCAGGGCCGATGGCTGGAGATTTCCTCCGTGTCCAACTTCGAGAGCTTCCAGGCCAACCGCCTGAAGCTCCGTTACAAGGACGAGAACGGCAAGATGCAGCTTGCACATACGCTGAACGGCAGTTCCCTGGCTCTTCCGCGCGTGGTTGCAGCCCTGCTGGAGGACAACCAGAAAGAGGATTGCATTGTAATTCCCGAATGCCTGCGTCCCTACACGGGATTCGACAAGATATAGTTACGCCACTTCTCGATAAGTGAGCGCATATCTTCCGGGAGGGCGGCTTCGAAATGGAGCCGCTCTCCTGTTTTTGGATGGGTGAAGCCAAGGGTGCGGGCATGCAGGGCCTGGCGGGGGCAGAGCTCGAAACAGTTTTTTATGAACTGGCGGTATTTCGCATAGATTGTGCCCTGGCGGATTTCGGCGCCGCCATACCTTTCATCGTTGAACAGGGGATGGCCCGTAGAAGCCATGTGCACCCTTATCTGGTGCGTCCGGCCGGTTTCCAGCCGGCATTCCACTACCGTAATGAAGCCATAGCGTTCCAGCACCTTCCAATGCGTCACGGCCCATTTCCCCTTCTGGGGGTCGTCGTACACGCGGAAGCGCAGGCGGTCGTTCGGATCCCTGCCGATGGTGCTCTCGATGGTGCCTTCGTCTTCGGCGATATTGCCCCAGACCACCGCCGTGTATATGCGGTCGATGGAGTGGACGAAGAACTGATCGGCCAGGGAAAGCTGCGCGGCGGGGTTTTTTGCGATGACAAGCAGGCCGCTGGTGTCTTTGTCAATGCGGTGGACAAGCACGCCCATCCTTTCGTCATCGGCCTCCGGATTGATGTGCAGGTACCAAGCCAGGGCGTTTACAAGGGTGCCGCTGTAGTTGCCGTGCCCCGGATGCACCACCATCCCGGCGGGTTTGTTAAGCACCATCACGTCGTCGTCTTCGTAAACGATGTCAAGCGGGATGTTTTCCGGGATTATCTCCAGGCCCCTTCGTTCGTAGGGCATTACGAATGTTACCGTGTCGCAGGGGCGGATGATGTAGTTGGCCTTGACAGGAGCGTCATTCACCCGCACGTAGCCCAGTTTTATGGCGTTCTGGACGCGGCTCCGGGAGGTGTCTTCCTGATGGTCCGCGATGAAACGGTCCACCCTCACGGGCGCCTGTCCCTTGTCGGCGACAATGCGAAAATGCTCAAACTCCAGATCGTCGGTCATTATTCTTCGGGGAGTTTTGCCTTGTCCAGTGTGAGGTAAAGGTTGACGGCGGCGCCGAAGTTCTTGCTGGCCCCGGCTGCGGCGTCCTGCTTGTAAACGAAGGCGTTGGTGGAATCGGCATATGTGCGCACGTTGTCGTCGAAGCGCAAACGCCCCACGTTCAGGAACTTTTCGTGCAGGGCATCCACGGCGCCGGTAAATTTCATTCCTATGAGTTTGGGTACCACGGTGGTGTTGTCTTCCGAGGAAACGCCCACTTTCAGGTCTATCAGGGAGCCGCTCACCACAAGGTCACCGGCTTTCACTTCCCGGCCTTCGCAGCTTTGGCCCAGGACGGTGTTGGTGGCAATATCCCTGACATAATTCAGCCGGCCCAGGTTCAGGCCCCTGTTCTTCAGCTCGGCCCTGGATTCGGTGAACGAGTAGCCAAGCAGGTTGGGCATTACCACCTTCCGGGGAACTACCGAGTTGATGGTGAGGAAGATGCTTCGCCCCTCCTTTACCTTGGATCCGGCTAGGGGAAGCTGCCTGTAAACCACACCGCCGGGGAGACGGCGCACGAAGACCGAGTCGGTCACTTTCACGTGCACTTTTCCCTGCCGGGCCAGTTCTTTGGCCTGGGAGACGGTGAGATTGGTGAAATCCGGGGTGCGCACGGTTTTTCCGTGGCGGGTAATGAGATTCAGGCCAAGCGTAGCGAGTACCAGAAGAAGCGTAACCAGTACAGCAGCGGCGGTGACGTTAGTCCAAATCCATTTATGTCTCATAATACAAGTCTTGATAGATGTGCGAAGTTACGAAAAAAATCACAATATTTTCGCTATCTTTGAGCCGTGAAAAAGCAAACGACCATATTCCTTTCGTTGACGCTTGCCTTCGCGCTCCTGATGAGCCTGCCCTGGCTGGTGCCGCACTTGGGCTGGACGGCTCTTTTCGGCATCCTGCCGCTCCTCATTATGGAAAGGCTGTCAGCGGAATATAAGACGAAGCACTTCTTTTGGTGGCACTTCGGGGCATTTGTGCTATGGAACGCCCTTACAACCTGGTGGGTGTGCAATGCAACCCTTGTCGGGGGTATCCTTATGGTTTTTGCCAACGCCATCCAGATGTCGGCCATCTTCGGCTGTTTCCGCTGGGTGAAACGCCGGCTTGGAGGTGTGCTGCCCTATATTTTCCTTGCATCGGCCTGGATTGCGTGGGAGCGATATTATCTTACCGTCGCCCAGATTTCCTGGCCTTGGCTGGTCTTCGGCAATGCTTTTGCCGAAACTACCAGCCTGGTGCAATGGTACAGCGTCCTTGGCCATCTTGGCGGTTCGCTATGGGTATGGCTTTCGAATCTGTCGCTCTTCGGGATGATGGTGGCTTTTTCCGACGGGCGCATCTTCCGCTGGAACGCCAAGGCTCGCGCCAGCGCTTTTGCAGCTACCCTGCTGGTCATTTTCGGTCCTATGATTTGGTCCGTCTGCATTCCTGCACCGGTTGACGACGGGCCGGAGCTGTCGGTGATGATAGGCCAGCCTAATTTCGATCCGTACGAGAAACGTGAGTCTTTGACGCAGGAACAGCAGGACCTTCGCTTTTTGAAACTGCTGGAAGAGACCTCCTGGCCTTCTGCCGATGAACCTGTCCTGGTGCTCGCGCCGGAAACTTTCACCCGGCATCTCGTGTTGGACAATGTCCCGGCAAATCCAACTTTCAGGCTGCTCCAGGCATTTCTTACCAAGCATCCCAACGCTTCCGTCATCTATGGTGCGTCAACCTACGAGACGGTATTCAGCAGCACTTCGCCGGACCTTTGCGCTTTCGATATGGGGGACGGCTGTTGGATTTTGTCGCGAAACAGCGCCATCGCTACCGACACTTCGGGCCGATACAGCGTTTACCATAAGTCCAAGCTGGTGATAGGGACGGAACTTACCCCTTATCCGGCGCTCTTCGTTCCGCTGGAGAAGGCCCTTTTCGGAGGCCCTATGATGGGGAAGTGCATCGGCCAGAAAGAGAGATCCTGCCTGCCCACGGCGAAAGGCCCTGTGGGAGTGCCCATTTGTTATGAATCGGTATATGGAGAATTCTGCACCGGATTTGTGCGTGAGGGGGCTAAGTTCCTGGCAGTCATCACAAACGATGCCTGGTGGGGGAATACGCCCGGATATCGGCAGCACCTAAGTTTTTCCAGCCTCCGTGCCATTGAGACCCGCCGATGGGTGGCCCGCTGCGGCAACACCGGGGTAAGCGGCTTCATCGACCCGCAGGGCCGCATCGTCAAGCGTGGTCCCTGGTGGGAGCCCACCGCCCTTTCCGGCACGGTGCGCCTTCGTTCAGACCAGACCTTCTTCGTCCGCCACGGTGACATTGTGGGCCGATGCTCAGTTTTCCTATTCCTCCTGTGCCTTCTGGCCGCCATTTTCCGCCCCCTCCGCCGTTAGAATCCCGGTTCGGTCCTTTACCTTTGTTGTGCCGCTTAAGCGCCTGCCCCTCAAGCACTTACGCAAATCTCTCGTTCGGATTTTGAACGAGAGATTGCAGTAAACGACTGTGCGTCAGGGAGTTAAGTGGCACTGCTATTTGTTGGCCAGGGTCCAGTTGGCAGGATAGGCGCTGCGGGGCCAGGAGACGCCGGCTTGGCGGGTAAGGACGCCGCCGCTGGCGGTACCTTCCAGCCAGTCATCCACATTGCCCAGGACATAGGGCTCCACGCCATAGTCGCTGAGCACGGGGTTGGTGGCCAGGCAGGTTACGGCTTTCAGCTTGGCACAATTGCGGAACATGTAAGAGTAACAGCCCATAGCCAGCGTGGAAGCGTTGAGAACCGGGGCCTTCACCAACTCCGTACAGCCGTCGAACATATTTGAGTAACAGCCCTCCGTAAGGGTGGTGGCCGGAAGATCCGGAGCGGTGGACAGCAAAGTACATTCCTGGAACATGCCGGCGTAGCAGCCGTTGGCAAGGGCGGTGGCTGGAAGCTCCGGAGCGCGCTCCAGGGCGGTGCAGGTGTAGAACATTGAGGCATAGCACTCTCTTCCAAGGGTGGTGGCCGGAAGATCCGGAGCGCGTTCCAGGGCGATGCAACCGTTGAACATTTCTTTTAAGGAGCCTTCTCCCAGCTTTTTGGGCCGTATCACCAGTTTCTCCGTGGGATGGCTCTTGAGCTTGTCGTTGCCCTTGAACAGGCCGGCGAAGGCATAAGGGTCAAGCGA
>CACYCP010000093.1 GCA_902772985.1 uncultured Bacteroidia bacterium
CTGCAGTTTTCGCTGCTCGGAGCCCGTGACCTGTCCATCATCAGTACACCTCCGCCGAACCGCATCCCTATCCAGACGGAAATCATCCTTTTCAATGAAGAGGAAATCAAGAGCATCTGCGATTATGAACTCAAGCGCGGGGGCCAGCTGTTCTTCCTCCACAACAAAGTGGAAGAACTGCCTGCCATCCATGATATCCTGCACAGGTTGGAACCCGACATGAAGATCTGTATCGCACACGGCCAGATGGAAGCCCGCGACCTGGAAAACCGGATGCTGGATTTCATGGCCGGAGACTACGACATGCTTCTGTGTACGACCATCATCGAAAATGGCCTGGACATCCCCAATGCCAATACCATCATCATTAACCAGGCGCAGAATATCGGCCTTAGCGACTTGCACCAGCTTCGAGGAAGGGTGGGGCGCTCGAACCGAAAGGCTTTTTGCTACCTGATTGTGCCTCCGCTCGCAAGCATTTCCGACGATGCCCGCCGCCGCCTTCGTGCCATCGAAGAATTCTCCGACCTTGGAAGCGGATTCAACATTGCCATGCAGGATCTGGATATCCGCGGGGCCGGAAACCTCCTTGGGGCCGAACAAAGCGGTTTCATCTCCGACATGGGCTACGAAACCTACCAGAAGATACTTTCCGAGGCTATGGAAGAACTGGGAGTGGAAACTGGTGTCCAGCTTCGCCGGGGCGGGGAATCCTTCGTTGACGACTGCACCATAGAAACCGACCGTCCCGCCTATATTCCGGACGACTACATAGAGATAAGCGCCGAAAAGATACGCATTTACAAACTCCTTGACGCCCTTGCCGATGAAAGGGAAATCGACCGTCTGGCTTCGCAGGTGGCCGACCGCTTCGGCCCTCTTCCCCAGGAGGTTACGAATCTTGTAAATGTGGTGAAAATCCGCAACCTGGGTGCCTCACTTGGCTTTGAAAAAATAATCGTCAAGAACGGAATGCAGATAATGTTTTTCGTCAACAACCCTATGTCGCCCTACTACCGTTCCAAAATCTTCGAAAGGATACTGGGAGTGGTCACCCGCGAAGAACCCCTGTTCAAACTGAACCAGGACGGCGGACGCCTCCGCACGGTTTCCCGCGGCGTCGACTCCCTTGACCGCGCCCTCAAAATTTTGAAAAAACTGCAATAATTGCTACTTTTGCAGGCTATGTCCAATCTTTTGATAGAAATAGGGAACACTGCACTGAAGGCTGCCTGGGCCGATGACGCCACCCTTGGCAAGACCTTCCGCTACCAGGGCGAAAAATACCTGGACTTCATCCTTTCCATCACCCTGAGGAAAAAGGCCGAAGTTATGGTAATTTCGTCGGTAAATCCCCTTCCGGAAGCCGAAACGGATGTGCTGAAGACCTATTGCGACTCCCTTCTGGTATTGGACGCAAACAATCGCCAATGGCTGCTGAATCACTCCCTGCCTTCATACATTTCCTTCGACAGGGCCGCCGCCATCACAGCCGTGCGCCATTTATTTAAAGGAAAAGGCTGTACCATTGTCGATTTCGGCACAACCCTCACGGTGGATTTCATCACCGAAGAAGGCGTTTACACAGGCGGAAACGTTTCCCTTGGCTGCCGCACCCGCTTCAAGGCCTTGAACCGCTATTCCAGAAGCCTTCCGCTGGTGAATATTCCCGAAAATCCGCAGACTGTGGGCCTCTCCGAGACGGCCTCGATAGAGAGCGGAGTGGTTTCAGGCATTATATTTGAAATTGAGGGCTACTTGAACTTGAATCCGGAAAATATTGTTGTTTTTACGGGTGGGGATGCGAATTATTTTGCAAAACGGATGAAAAGTTCCATCTTTGTAGTTTGTAACCTTGTATTGAAAGGCTTGGCTTTAATAGCTTGCGAGTATGTTCAGAAGATTGAGAAATAGCATGGCGGCCGCCATAATCCTGCTTTCCGCGGTAGGGGCAAAGGCCCAGACCGACGGAACCTACGTAGGATATTCCCCTTATTCGGTTTTTGGAATCGGCCAGATGCACCAGATAGGAACATCTTGGAACAGGGGTATGGGTGGAGTCGGCATTGCTGCAAGGAGCCACCGTTACATCAATATCCTGAATCCGGCTTCCGTCACCGAAAGGGATTCCCTTTCCTTTATGGTGGACTTCGGCCTGAACGGTCGTTTATCCCTTTTCTCCGAGGTTGAAAAAAAAGGTATTAACGCCACAGTGAACCTGGACGATTTCGCCCTTTCCTTCCCCATCACCAAACACTCGGCCATGATGGTTGGCGTTACCCCTGTAAGCGAGGTCGGTTATGGGATATCCTATGATGAAATTGACGTGAATTCCGGTCTCAGGACCTTCACTTCCAAGGGAAACGGCGGTATGTATCAAGTGTTTATCGCCGGCGGCATCACTTTCTTCGACCGTCTTTCCATAGGCGGACAATTCAATTACCGCTTTGGTAACATTGACAAGGGCTCGTCCCTTTCCAGTTCCAACGAAAGCTACCGCACCGCCGTGTCGGGAGACTCCCTCCAGGTGCACAACTTTACCGGAAAGATAGGCCTTCAGTACGAGCAGCCGCTCGCCGTGGGCCATTACCTTACAATAGGCGCCACCTATCAGTTCTCTACTAAACTTTTAGGCAATCACATCCATTACCGTGAACTTGGCGACTACGACAGCAATCACAGCATAAAACCCCTCCAGGAAGAAAACCTTAGGATGGGCAGCGAGATTGGCGTGGGCATAAGTTACCGCAAAAGGGAGGACCTTCTTATCGAGGTGGACTATAATTTCTCCGACTGGCGCAACAGCAATTTCGAAAACGTTGCCGGCTTCTCCAACGTTGGCGACGTAAGGTTCGCGTCTTCCTTTGGCCAGACAATACGAGCAGGTTTCGAGTACACACCAAACCGGAACGACCTCCGCAATTTCATGAACCGCTGCACCTATCGTGGCGGCGTTTACTTCGACTCCTCTTATTATACCGTGGATGGCGCGCACGTGAATGCCGTGGGTGTTACAATCGGCATGACCGTTCCTGTTTTCCGCTGGTTCAACGGCATTTCCGTGAGCCTGGATTTCGGCCGCAGGGGCCTTGCTACGTCCCAGCTTAAGGAGACTTATTTCGGCTACAGCCTTGGCTTCAACCTCTTCGACCTGTGGTTCATGAAGCGCACATACGATTAGTTCGGTATGATTATTGACAAACAAAACAAAAAAACTGATATTATGAAAAAGTTGACATTCATCATTTTGGCCGCCCTGGCAGTCTCCTACGGTACCGCACGTGCCCAGGGAAATGCCAGCGACGAATGCGCAAAGTATGCTTCCTTCTATGCCGAAGCATACAAGGCAAAGGACTATGAGAAGGCTCTTACCAACTGGCGCAAGACCTATGAGCTGTGCCCCAGGAATTATCGCCAGAACATCTATGTTCACGGTGCAAAGCTCATCAACGACGAGATTGCCCGTAACGTAAAGAAGGGTAACAAAGAGCTGGCAAAGGCCCAGTACGATACACTCCTTACCCTTCTGGATCAGCGCCTTCAGTACTATCCCACCGCAAAGAAAGGCGGCGTGGTAGTGGAAAACAAGTATGAGCTCCTGAATAACAAGGGCAACTATATCATCAACTACAGCGCCCTTAACGACGACGATCCCAAGTACCTGCTGGACAACCTTTCCACCATCAGCTCTTCGCTGGAGGAGAACACCGCTCCTTCCATCCTGGTGAATGAACTGAAGGCCGCCGTTGCCCTGTACAGGGAAGACAAGGTTGACGCCGAGAAGGTTATCGAGACTTACGAGAAGGTGGCCGGTTTCATAAGCAACGCTCCTGCAAAGAACGATGCAGAGGCCGAAGAAAACCGCACCGCAAAGGGTAACATCGACCTCATCTTCGCCGACAGCAAGGTTGCAACCTGCGAGAACCTCATCGCAATCTTCACCCCTCGCTTCGAGGCCACTCCGGACGATATCGGCCTGGTTACCAACATCGTCAAGCTCATGAATTCGGCCGATGACTGCGCAGGCAACGACCTTTACCTGAAGGCTGTGACCACCCTGCACAGGACCAATCCTTCCCACACCAGCGCCTATTCGCTGTACCGCCTGAATTCCGCCCTTGGCAAGACTGCCGATGCCGGCCGCTTCCTGGACGAGGCTATCGCCGCCTCCGACGTGGACGATGACTCCAAGGCCAAGTACCAGTACGAACTGGCCCTGTATGCCTATAAGAACGGTATGAGGGGCAAGGCTCAGGATGCCGCCCGCCGCGCCGTGGAACTCGACCGCGGATACGCCGGCAAGGCCTACCTCATCCTTGGTAACCTTTGGGCTTCTACAAGCTGCTCCGGCGACGTTGACAAGTATGCACGTTACTGGGCTGCCACCGATTACTACCAGAAGGCTCGCAGCGCCGATCCTTCCGTAGCCGACGAAGCTTCCTCTTCCATCGCCTCGGTCAGCCGTTACTATCCGCCGGCAAGCGAAATCTTCATGTACGACCTCACCGCAGGCCAAAGCTACACAGTATCTTGCGGCGGCCTTTCCGCCACCACAACCGTACGCGTGAGCAGGTAGTGAATTTTTCACACATACTGACGAAAGCAGCAAGCGCCCTGGCGCTTGCTTTCGTCGTTTTTTCGTGCAAGAGCAATCTTTCCGAGGCCGAAAAACTGGACCTGAACCGCACCCCTCTGAAGACCGTCAACGACATGTTTTTCGTCCAGTCGGAGAACGGTCTGCTGAAGATAAGAGTTGAATCGGCCCGGATGGAAAGCTATCAGCACGACACTGTAGTATACGACCTTTTTCCTCATGGCTTCCACGTTTTCGCCTATGCCGAAGACGGTTCCCTGGAGACCACCATCGTGTCGGACAAGGCCCGTCACGACATGTTCCCAAATCGGGACGAAGAGCTTTGGTCGGTATTCGGCAATGTGGTTATTAACAACGTTGCCAAGCACGAGACCATGGAAACCGACACCCTGTACTGGGACAGCAAGGCCAAGGAAATATGGACCGACTGCTACATAAAAATGTATTCTCCGAGCGGCTTTATGCAGGGTTACGGAATGCGTTCCGACGAAATGGCCCGGAACGCCATACTGCTGAACCCTTTCGACAACGAATTTATTGTAGAGGAAGACACGACCAAGGTTCTGATTGATACAGTCAATTTTATAGGGCCGATGTTAAAAAAATAGTGCTACTTTCGAATAAAATTCGTATTTTTGCAGCCCTTATGGAGTAAAATTAAAAAAAGTAATATAAAATGGCAGCTCTTGAGACCATCAGAACAAAATTCGGCATTGGTGCATCTATCATCATTGCCCTCGGTCTTTTACTCTTCCTTGTGAACCCGCAGGACATCGTATCGGCTTTACAGTCAGTTTCTTCCAAGTACGATGTGGGTAAAATCAACGGAAAATCCGTGTCCTATACGGAATTCGACGCCAAGGTGAAGGAACTTTCGGACGTGAGCGAAATGCTCACCGGAAGCGGAACCTCCAGCGAACAGGCCCAGCGCCAGATTCGCGAAATGGCCTGGCAGCAGCTTGTGGACGAGAATCTTGTGATTCCCACCATCAAGAAAGCCGGCATCCGCGTCGGACAGCAGGAACAGATAGACCTTTTCATCGGCGAAAACGTTTCTCCGGTTCTCACCTCAATGGGTATTTTCAACGACGAGAACGGCGTTTTCTCCACCGAGGCTGTACGCAACTTCCTGGAGAGCGTAAACAGCGATGAAAGCGGCCGCGGAGTGCTCCTTCGCAACTATCTGCAGGAACTGGTTCTGTCCAACCGCTATAACGAGAAGTACGTTGGCCTGTTCAACGCCGCTTCCTACGTCAACAGCCTGGAGCTCCGCAATGCAATGGCCGAGAACAACACCACCGCATCGGTAGATTTCGTTGTTTCTCCCACCTTGTATTATCCTGTGGACACCACCGTTGTGATTACTCCTGCCGAGATCAAGAAGTTCTACAAGGAGAACAAGGAAATGTTCCGCCAGAAGGCCACCCGCGACATTGAGTACGTGGTATTCGAGGTCAAGCCCTCGGCCGAAGACATCGCATCCCAGAACGAAGAGTTCGTAAAGCTTTACGATGAATTCGCCACCACCGACAACGTGCGTGCCTTCCTGCAGCGCAACTCGGACCGCCAGTGGAACGACCGCTGGTACAAGGACGGCGAACTCCGCACCATCAACCAGGATGTGGACAACTTCGTTACGGAAAATGCAAGCGGCGTTTCCCCGGTTTTCCAGGCCGACGAAACCTTCTACGCAGCCCGTATCATTGCCAAGGATAACCTCCCGGATTCCGTGTATGTGCGCCACATCATGCTTGGCGGTGCCGATGCCCGCCAGACGGCCGACAGCCTTATGGGTGTTGTGAACAAGAACAACTTCTCGGTCCTGGCAGCCCTCCACTCCCTGGATCGCGGCAATGCCGACGAGGGAGCACAAGGCAACATCGGCTGGATGACGCAGAATGCTATGATTCCCGGTTTCGAGAGTGTCCTTACCGCTCCTGTTGGCAAGCCTTTCGTGCTGAACACCCAGTACGGTACCCATATTGTCGAGGTCACCAAGACCAGCAAGCCTGTTGCCAAGAAGCAGGTTGCCGTGTTCGAGAAGACTACCCTTCCCAGCAAGGAAACCTATGCAAAAACTTACAACCAGGCCAACCTGATGGCAGTCCGCGCAAACGGCAAGTATGAGTCTTATCGCGCCGCCTGCGACTCCACCGGCACATACTCCCGTAACCTTGTAATCGACGAAGGCACCGACACCTACGGCTCCATCGGCCACGCCAAGGAAGTCACCCGTTGGGCCTTTGACAACAAGCCCGGAAAGGCTTCCGGCATCATTACCGTGGATAACAACTACTTCTTCGTGGTAGCCGTCAAGGACGCCCACAAGGAAGGTTATACTCCTATTAACGAGGCCACTGAAGCCATCCGCACAAGGTTGTACAGGGATAAATATTCCCAGAAGCGCAAAGAGGATGTTGCGGCCGAAATCGAAGGCCTCACAGACCTTGGTTCCATTGCCGAAAAGCTCGGGCTCAGCATTTCCTCCCTGCAGGATGTCACCTTCTCTACCAATAGCGCAGCCAGCACGGAGCCCGCATTCGTGGGTGCTGTGGCAGCTGCCAAGGAGAATGAGATTGTAGGTCCTGTAAGCGGTATGGTGGGAACTTATATCCTTCAGGTGACCGGCCGCGAGACCGGATCCTACTACACCGAAGACGACGCCAAGGCCGCTCAGGAGCGCATCGAGAGTTTTCACAACCAGATGCTCCTCCCCATTATGAGCGAGAAGGCAGTGACCGATAACCGCGCCCGTTTCTTCTAGGATTATGTCTCTAAAATGTGGAATAGTGGGCTTGCCCAATGTCGGCAAGTCCACTTTGTTTAACTGCATCAGTTCAGGGAAGGCCCAAAGCGCCAATTTCCCCTTCTGCACCATCGATCCCAACGTTGGTTCCACCAATGTGCCCGACAAGCGCCTGGAGGTCCTGACCGAAATCTGCAATCCCAAACGCACCATTCCCGCTACCGTGGAAATTGTGGATATCGCAGGCCTTGTAAAGGGCGCATCCAGGGGCGAAGGGCTTGGTAACCAGTTCCTTGCCAACATCCGTGAAACCGACGCCGTGCTGCACGTGCTGCGTTGCTTCGACGACGGAAACATCGTTCATGTGGACGGCTCGGTGGACCCAGTCCGCGACAAGGAGGTGGTGGACACCGAACTCCAGATAAAGGACCTGGAAACGGTGGAAAATCGCATCAAGAAGGTAGAGAAGATGGCAACTACCGGCGGGGACAAGGATGCGAAAAAACTTCTCAATCTTCTTCTCCGTTACAAGGAAGTGCTGCTGCAGGGCAAATCCTGCCGTTGCGTCAAGCCTGAAAACGCCGAGGAAGAGCAGATGGCCCGCGACCTGTACCTTCTCACCAACAAACCCGTCCTCTATGTCTGCAACGTGGATGAGGCATCGGCCGCAAACGGAAACGCCTATGTGGATGCCGTGCGCAATGCCGTCGCCGGAGAGGACGCCCAAATCCTGGTAATCGCCGCCAAGACCGAGGCCGAGATTGCCGAGATTGAAGAGTACGAGGACCGCCAGATGTTCCTTGAAGAGATGGGCTTGCAGGAAAGCGGCGTGGTACGCCTTATTCAAAGCGCCTATAAACTTCTGGGCCTCAGGACTTTCTTCACTGCCGGTGCCGATGAGTGCCGTGCGTGGACAATAGTGGCAGGGGACAAGGCTCCCCGCGCCGCCGGTGTTATCCACACCGATTTCGAACGCGGTTTCATCCGCGCAGAAGTAATAAAATACGAAGACTTCGTCCAATATAAGACCGAAGCGGCAGTTCGCGCCGCCGGTAAAATGGGCATCGAAGGAAAAGATTATGTTGTTCAGGATGGTGATATCATGCACTTCCTCTTCAACGTATGACCGCAGCAATCTGTGCCTTAATACTGGCAATTTCGGGTGTCGGAGGAGAACGTTCCGATACCCTTAAACTTATGTTCTGGAACCTGGAGAATTTCTTCGACTGGAGAAACGACTCCACCAGCGTCTCCGATGCCGAATTCTCTTCCCGGGGTGCCCGCCACTGGACGCGTAAACGCTTCAACGCCAAGGCTAACGCCATAGCGAAGGGCATACTTTGGACCGCCGGGGAAAAAGGGGCGATGCCGGATGTCATCGGCTTTGCCGAGCTGGAAAACGCCTTTGTCCTCCGGAGGCTTCTCCACGGTACGGCGCTGGAAAAACTGGACTACGGAATTGTCCATTTTGATTCGCCGGACTCACGCGGGATAGACGTCGGGCTTATCTACCGGAAAGGGACGGTGGAGGTGCTGGAGGCGCGTCCGGTCCGGCTGGACACGGCTCTTGTGAAGACGCGCGACATCCTCTTTGTCAGGCTTCGCAAAGGCGCTGGAGAAGAGCTTGGGCTTATGATAACGCATTTCCCTTCGAAATACGGAGGAACGGCCGCATCGGAGCCTAAAAGGAGGCTTGCAGCCGCCCGCCTTGCCTCTCTTGCCGATTCCCTCCGCGCCGCCGGGCTGTCCCGCATCGTTGCGGCGGGTGATTTCAACGATACCCCCGACAACCCCCCTTTCGAGGAGATGGGGCTTGTCAGCATCGGCCTGCCCCTGTGGCGCCGCGGCACGGGAAGCATCAAATACGAAGGCACGTGGGAACTGATAGACCTTGCCTTTGCCTCCGAGGCTTGTGCCGATACCAAAATGGAGGTGGTCCGCATCCCCTTCCTCCTCACCCGTGACACAGCCTACGGCGGCGACAAACCCCTCCGCACCTACACCGGCCCCCGCTACCAAGGCGGCGTCTCCGACCACTGCCCCCTCTGGCTGGAAATCCCCCTGTAAGATCCTTCGTCGCTCCCGCTCCTCAGGATGACATATCACCTTCACTCAGAACGATTCCCTCTGTCATTCTGAGCGAAGCGAAGAATCTAAACCATTCTTTCTCCGACAAAATCCCCCTTTTTCAGGCTAAAAGGTGGTAACCTACCACCTTTGAAAGTGGTATGCCTTTATGCTGATGGAATGATGAACACATTCCATTCACCGTATTTCTCACGGCGGGCAATGTATCCCTTATCACTCATGGATTTCAGATGCTTCTGAATGGCAGACGTATTGATGCCAATCTTCTGGGCCAAAGCGGCAATGGTGATATCCGGTTCCGTCATAAGTACATTTAGAATCCTGCCGGAGTTCGGGCTGCGAAAAAGAATGCGCTGTCCGTCATACCACCATATGTTCGGATCTCGGGTCTGGAGGAAGTCAACATCATTCTGGAGTTCTTCGGTCACCACCTTTTTGAACCAGTTCACGAACTTGCGGGCCTCGGGTAAACTAGCGTGTGAGCCGTCACTGGGGACAGGTCCTACAACTAAATCCGCCTGGTGCAGCGCTTCCAGATAGTCCTTTTTCTTCCTGCTGCGAATCACGACCATCGGGTAATCGTGGCGTAACAGGATATAGTTGACCAGCAGACGCGCAATGCGTCCGTTTCCGTCCTCAAACGGATGGATCCGGATATAACGATAGTGGAAGAGTGCTGCCAATTCAACAGGGGTGTACTCTCCTGATTCTTCGGACTTGTTGTACCAATCCACCAAATCTGTCATCAACGCGGTTGTCTCCTCCGGAGCTGCATAATCAAAGCGGTCGCCATAGCGGGTGATCACACTATTGGGGCGAGTCTTATAGGTTCCAGCATGAATGACATAGCTAGTCACCGTTCCGTCAGGAAGCGTGCGATACACTGTGTAATCCTCGCGAAGCAGGGTTTTGTGCAACTGACGGATGAACGTCTGCGTGAGAGGCGTATCTTTCAGGGAAGATTGCTCCTTCATCATCATGAGCCCCACATTGCTGGCCTTCATTTCCTCAACGTCTTTCATCTCGGCTTCGCCAACCACCTTGCCGAAGAGCAGCAGAAGTTCCGTCTGTCCATAGGTCAGCGTGTTGCCTTCGATATGGTTACTATTGTAGTTGAACTCAACCGTAAACTTACGGCTCAGGCGGACTCTGTCTCTTTCGGACAGAGGTTGCAAAGCGCACCAAGCCTTGTATGTCTCATCCCAATTCATAGTGGATATTTTTCGCAAATATAGCAAAAAGGTGGTAAGTTACCACCATTAAAGACAAAAAACAGATTATAAATGTATATTTCCCTGCAATTTTACGGAACTGCGTCTCGAAATAGTTTGTGAGTACGAAGGCCTATTTTTGCTCACGAAAACAAACAAAACACCCCGAAGATTTCTTCTAATAAAAGTTTTTTTGTATGTTTGTAAGTGTCGGGATAATCCGACAGACATATTGATGAAAGTGTATGCTTTCTCCTTGTACGGAAATCTGGTAAATTTCAAGGAAAACGAGGACAGCACCCACACATCATCCGGTATGAACTTTCGGCGTTTCTTCGCTGCGTCCATACGGGTGTGGAGTATTGTTTATCCGTTTTCCGGCTTACCAGAGCCTCCGTACAGATAAGCATCGGCTCCACACTTTCTATGTATTATGCCGACAATGGGGCCCGTCGGAAAAAACAATATAATTTATGACCACTTTTGATGTTATTATTCCTCCAGACAAAAAGAAGGATGATGGTGAATTGCTGCCCAAAAAACCAACTCCGCAACCTACAGAAAAACCGGGTCCATTAAATGACTGATCATGTTTACCACCATAAACGTTTGTGCATCTTTAAAAAGAAAAATAAAGCCGAAATCGTTGAGACGAAAGCTCTTTCATGGGAAGAGTTATTAATGAGAGTTGAACAAAGCGACTTTTGGAGTTCAAAATTCAGATCAACATTGTCGTTTTCCGCAAAGGGTTTCGGGAGAAATTCCTTGTTGTCAAACGTTAAGGGGTTTCACGAAGAATGGAAGAAGAATCTGTTGATTCTTTTACAATCAAAGGAATCCCCTCAAATAGTACAAATAGAGTATGAGAGAATTGCATATAATCAAATCGGAAAAACATTTTCAAGATTTTCAAAACAAGTCGTTTGGACTGTGTTGTTTGATATGAAGACTCTCCCTGAAACAAAAACCACTTAATTCTATTTACTAATGAAAAAAATATTTAATCTCTTCGCGACACTTCTTGTCATAAGTAGCCTATTTGTATTCCCAGATATCGTCTTTGCTCAAAAGAAGAAAAAAAAGGGGGGGAATGGTGATAAAGAACAGGTAAAATATGAGTCTGTCGCAAAGGCAAACGACGATATCGAGCTTGTCGTGAGTGGTGAAGGTTCCGATTTGAATGATGCAACCGCAAAGGCACTAAGAAGTGCTATAGAGCAAACTTATGGCACATTCGTCTCGGCAAGTTCAACAATAATGAACGATGAACTTGTTAAGGATGAAATCGCGACTGTTGCCTCTGGGAACATTAAAGCATACAAAGTATTGTCCTCCTCACAATTACCCAGCGGATTAACTTCCGCCTCAGTACAAGCGATGGTCTCTATCGGAAAGTTGGTTTCGTATGTACAGTCTCACGGCGGTTCCGCAGAATTTGCCGGGCAGACTTTTATGATGCAAATGAAAATGAGAGAATTGAATAAAAATAATGAGAATAAGGCTCTAAATCATCTTTTAGAACAATTGAAGAATGTCTCCTTTTTTGATTATAAAGTTTCTGTAGGCGATCCCAAAAAATTTGAACTAGAAATTAATGAACTGACTTCTTGGGGAGATCATGGAGAATACAATTTGAGGGTTAACTGGTCTTCTCCGGGTTACGAGATTCCTATAAATCTTAACGTTATCCCTAACCATAATTACTTCGCCTTTATAGAATTAATAAAAACAACACTTAAGGCTCTTTCTTTAGCAGAAGCAGAAGTGGCTGAATATAATAAGAGCAACGATATTATTGCGAAGGTTTCAATTGATGATGAATCATATTATCTAAGAAATAATCCCAAGTTCTTTTTTGAAGAAATAAGAAATGTTTTGCGTAGGGATGCCCAAAATTGTACTATTCAACTTGATGGTTTAAATATCTCTTTTCGTGGGAATTCGCAATGGGCAGGTATGATAATGCGTGCCTCTTTTGGGGTTTTATTACTTAATGAATCAATAGTATCTAACAAGTCAATTGGCGAAAGACGGTATTTTAGTGAGGGTTTCCTTCATGATTTATCTTTAAGATTTCCAGAAGCTTTCTTTGAGGCAATGCTTCCTTTTAGATATTACAGCAACATCCCGATTATTTCCGGTTATAATATTCCTTTTAAAGTGGGTAAAGGTTGGGACGATATTCTGCTCGTGGAAACAGACGAAAGTGGAAGATCCTCCCAATTTAGTGTTTATCTTAGAGATGTTGATGTCGCTAAACTGAAAGGGGTCTCTGTTCATAAAGGGCAACTTTAGAATGATTTGAAATATAAAATACGACATCTCCGCCTTCCCCAAATAGGCCTGTTTGGAAGAAACTCAATCTTGATGAAGCCCTAACTTTTCAACATAGTGATATAAAGCAAATTCAATTATAGGTCACCTCCAAATAAAAATTCCCAATAGTGCAAAAGGGAAAAAAGGACATGTATTGGTTGGGGTTATGGTAAATGAAATAGGTAATGTTACTAATGAAAAAGTGATATCAGGACTTGATGCTGAACTTGACAACGAAATTGTTCGTATCATCTTTGTGAGCCCACAATGGATATCATTTAACATAGATGATAGTATTATAAGTATAACATATACCTTGCCTTTCAACTTTTAGCTTTAATGATTAAGAATTAGTCTATTTCTTGGACGAATATGAATAATAATACAGATGCATTAACCTGTTTAAAGGAGTATGTTTCGGATTCAGAGCCCAAAGTTAATATAGATTTGAGGCGAGGTAGTCCAAATTCGGCTGTTCCGAAACTGGATAGTTTTTTTGAAAATTGTGAGAATAAAACAAGATTCTTTCGGGGTTTACCGCGTCGCTATGTATTTATTAAGGGGGGCGTGTATCAAGATTTAGGATATGTCTCTACAAGTAAAGATGTAACCGAAGCTCTCCGTTTTGCTTTGGAAGAAGACCCTTATCTTTTAGTTTTCAAACTAACAGAAGGAGATAAGGTAATCGACGTTATGAAACACTTGCCTGATTACAATAACGAAGATGAATATATCCTCCCACATGGACAAAAGTATCAAGTGACAAATAAAGAAAGGTATTCTCGAAAGAAAACAGATATATCTTTCGAAATATTTGAAAACAGATTTAGTCCCAATGAAAATATGATAGACTTTACTAGCTTGAATGTTATTTATTTAGAGCCGTTACGACATGATTAAGATGATTAAATATAAGAAATTCACCTTCCTAATACTTTTCTTCTATTTTTGCTTTTCGATGGCCGCCCAGGAGAAGAAACCAACACTGATGATCCTCCCTAGCGATAACTGGTGTGATGCACGCTATTTTATGACCACCTATGACAATATGGGCATGAAGGTCAAAACTCCCAACTATCAGCAAGCCTTCGTAGAGGATTCGGAACTTCCGCTAGTCATTAGCAAAATTGGAGAACTCTTAACAACCAAAGGTTATTCCGTTAAGGATGCCGAGATGGAGACAAAAGCCGTTTATGCCAGGATTGCTGAAGATAATTTGGCTATGAGTAAATCTTCTGGAGCGTCCATATCCGAAAGTCCTTTGGATTTGATAAAACGCCGGACAAAGGCCGATATCATTATTCAAATCTGGTGGAAAGTGAACATAGAGTCGGCAGACCGGTCCATATCTTTTATTTTGGAAGCATTCGATTCCTATACCAGCAAAAGAGTCGCAACTTCTTCAGGGACAGGGAAGGTCTCTTCCGAGAGCGTTCCTGTTATGCTTGAACAGGCCGTTAAACAACATTTGAACGACTTTGATAAGCAGATGTCGGCATTCTATAAAGACATCTCCAGAAACGGAAGGGAGATTGTCATGACAGTCCGGATCTGGGACTCCTGGGATAATGATTTGGAAACAGAGTATAATGGAGAAGAGCTATTGGATTGCATCCAAGCGTGGCTTCAGGAGAATGCCGTCGGCGGTGTTTTCAACCTGTCAGATGCGACAGAAAACTTTGCACAATTTGAACAAATCAGGATTCCTATGTACGACAATAAAGGGAAAGCCATGGATGCAAGAATCTTTGTGAACGGACTAAGAAAATACCTGTCCGATGAACCATTTAACATTACTTCAAAAGTAACGCTGAGGGGACTAGGTGAGGCCAACTTAATACTCGGAGAAAAATGAAAAAAATTAGACTACTCCTGTTACCATTGCTTTTAATGGCAACAACCGGTGTTACATACGCGCAGGGGTCCCCGGATTTATCCATCCGCGTTCTCCAACCTGAAAGGGATAATCTAACAAAGACCTCCTGCCGTTTTCTGGAAACGAAGATGACACAACTACTCACCAGAAACGGAGTAGTTAACGATATGCCTTTCAACCGCTTTGTGTTAACGGCAAAAGCAAATGTCCTGTCAAAGGATATTCTTGCAGGGTCCCCGTCCCGCATTTCTGAAAAAATGGAATTAGCTTTCATTATAGGCGATGCTGTGGAAAACATATGGTATGGATCACATGTACTTTATTTGACGGGGGTTGGCCTTAATGAGGAGCAGGCACTACAGAATGCCATTAAGTCCATCAAAGTGAACGATTCGGACCTGAATGCTTTTGTGCAGCAGAGTAAAACCAGAATCGTGGACTACTATCTCTCCAATGCCTCTTCCATAATGCAGGAAGCCGATGCTTTGGTTTCAGAGGAAAGGTATGACGAAGCACTATATATGTTGGCATTGATTCCTTCGGCATGCGGTGATGTATATGAGTCGGCACAGAATAAAATGCAGGTGATTAACAAAAGAAGGATTGATTTAGAATCAGAACACTTGCTGTCTCAAGCAAAGGCCGAATGGGCAAAAAATCCAAATGCATCCGGTGCTGCGGCGGTATTTCCTTTTATCTCTGCCATTAATCCGCGTGCCCAATGTTTTCCGAACGTGGCCCTTTTCCTTGATGAGGTAACAACGAAACTCATTGCCGACGAAGAACGTGAATGGGCCTTCAAAATAAAGCAATATGAAGATGATATTGCACGAGAAAAAAGAGAGTTTGATGCACAACAGAAAAGAGAAGCCACAAAAGTAGAGATTAGGAAGAAAGAGATAGACGCCGCCCGACAAGTGGCAATGGAATATGCCCGCAATCAACCAGATGTAATTTATAAGACGGTTCTATTATGGTAATTTTTAGAAAGTTTACCAGTTTAGTTTTTATCATCTTGTTTGCTACACTCGTCATTAAAACAAATGTATTCGCTCAAGGTTTTGATTCTCAACGAAAAGAACTAGCTTCTTTTTTAACCAGAATGTATAACAATGAACCATTTGAAGGCGTACGAGTGATAACGGATTATGACAATGCTTACCTGCTTTCTGTGTTGTCTATAGATAAAACAAAATATACAAACGAGAGCACGCTTAACCGGGTAGCAAGCATAAAGGCTATGTCTGAAGCCAGTAGATATTTCAATGGTTCAAATATAACTTCAGAGATTATTATTCACACCAGTGAGAATTCCGATGGTAGTGGCGATACATGGATTTTAGAGAATATAAAAGAGCATTCTGTTGGATATGTAAAGCAATTGCAACAATTAACAAACTTTACAGCATCAAGCGGAAGACAAGTATTTATTTTCTGTAAACAGTTGGAGAACTCTATGGAATAGGAAGTTTACGCTAATTCTTTTAGTGGTAAACTTTTTGATCCAGAAAGTATTTAATAATTATAAACGTATATTTCCATGCAATTTTACGGAACCGCGTTTCGGAATAGCCTGTGAGCACTCGGGTCCGATTTAGCTCACGGCGGCATGTCAAAACGAAAATAGGTCTGTATGAATGAATCTCCTTAATTTTTTATTATATTTGTGGATAGCGAAAACAAATTAATAACACAGATATGAAAACAAAGATTCAAGAAAGGTTTAAGACTATTTTCGGGGAGGAGTTTTCCCTTTACACATCCGGAGGCCGAATTAACCTGATTGGCGAGCACACGGACTACAACGGCGGTTACGTGTTCCCCGGCGCCATCAATTTCGGCATTCTGACGGCCATTCAGCCTAACGGAACGGATGCCAGGGTGAAGGTTTTCTCCATTGACATGGACGAATACGTAGAGTTCAACGTGGACGAGGAAAACCTTCCCGATCAGCTTTGGGCCCGCTACATTTACGGCGTATGCCGCGAAATCCTCAAGCGTGGAGGCAAGGTCAAGGGCTTCAACGCCGTCTTTGCCGGTGACGTCCCCCTTGGCGCAGGCCTTAGTTCTTCGGCAGCCTTGGAGAGCACTTTTGCCTTTGCCCTGAACGACCTTTTCAACGACAACAAGATTGAAAAGTTCGAGCTTGCACGCATCGGCCAAAGCACCGAGCATAACTACTGCGGCGTGAAGTGCGGCATCATGGACCAGTTCGCTTCCCTTTTCGGAAAGGCCGGCAGCCTGATTCGCCTTAACTGCAAGACCGGGGAATACAAGTATTTCCCCTTCGACCCCAAGGGCTACAAAGTGGTGCTCCTGGATACCTGCGTAAAGCACGAGCTGGCCTCCAGCGCCTACAACAAGCGCCGCGAATCCTGCGAAAACGCCGCTGCAGCAATCCGGAAGAATCACCCCGAGGTGGAGTTCCTGTCCGACGCGAAGCGCCTGTGGCTGGACGAGGTCCGTGAC
>CACYCP010000094.1 GCA_902772985.1 uncultured Bacteroidia bacterium
CTTATCCGTTATGGAGCCACTCAGGAGGCTCGAACTCCCGACCTGCGCGTTACGAATGCGCTGCTCTACCGACTGAGCTAAAGTGGCCTGGCCGATTACGGTGAATCGGGGCTGCAAATATAAGGGATTTTTTGTATTTTTGCAACAAATTGAAACTTATGCGTTCTGATATTATTGTGATTGGGGGCGGTGCAGCGGGGCTTATGGCAGCCATCGGAGCAGCACAGACTTTGGCCCAGAGTGAAAACGGCGGCACCGTGACGGTATTGGAAAAGATGCCCAAGGCCGCCCGTAAGATAATGATTAGCGGCAAGGGCCGCTGCAATTTCACCAACGTTAAGGACTGGGCCGATTTCAGCGCCCACATCCGCACGGACGCCAACTTCATTAGTCCCTCCTGGCATAACCTCACCCCGGAGAACGTGATTACACTTTTCAATACAAACGGCCTCCGAAGCGTAGTAGAACGCGGCGACAGGGCCTTCCCGGCCTCGAAAATGGCAGGAGACGTGGTTGACACCCTGCTTCGCGCCTGCACCCTTGCCGGCGTAAAAGTAGTGACCGACTGCGAAGTCAAGACCATTGACATCACCCCCCGCGGCTTCAGCCTGGATTGCGTACAGACAAGCCGGAGACAGGTGAACCTGAAGGAAGAAATAACCATCGAGCCGGTTGAATACACTTGCCTGAAGCTCATCGTGGCTACGGGCGGCCTGTCCTACCCCGGCACCGGCTCTACCGGCGACGGCTATATGTGGGCCGAAGAGCTGGGCCACAGCGTCGATGCCTGCTTCCCTGCCCTCACAGCCCTGGTTCCTGCCGGATATAAGGAAACGTCGGCCCTGGCGGGAGAAATAAAAAAGGCATTCCGCTCACGCACGGTCTATGGCAAGACGAAGGAGCGCTATATCCAGCCTCTCCCAAAGTGGTATCCCAAGTTCGAAAAGCACATCGAACGCAGGGTTCCGCTAAGCGAGCTTGGAGAGCTGTTCAACGGCAACAACCTGGACAACGTCCAACTGTCACTATACATTAACGGAGACCTGGCCCAGCAGGAATTCGGCGATGTGGAATTCACCGACGGAGGCCTGGAAGGGCCGCTTGGATTCATGATAAGCCGCAAGGCGGTGAAAGCCCTGAACGATGGGCAGAAAGTAAGCGTGAGCATGGACCTCAAGCCCGCGGTGGAGCTGGAAAAACTGGACGAGGACATACACCAGAAGTGGGACGAGGTCATTCACGACGAGCGCTCCAAGGGACAGAGTTTCCAGCGCCTGTTCCGCATCATGCTGGGCAAGCTAATCCCCTGGAACGCGACTCTGGCCTTCCTTCGCACCAACCCGAAAGTCAGCGTGGACACCCTGGCCGCCACCCTTAAGGACTGGCGTTTCGAGATTGCCGGCTTCGTGGGCTTCGAGAGGGCCGTCATCACGGCCGGAGGCATAAGCACGGCGGAGGTGGTAGCCAAGACCCTGGAGTCGAAGAAACATCCCGGCCTTTACTGGGCCGGCGAAGTACTTGATATAGATGCCGATACCGGCGGGTACAACCTGCAGCTGGCTTTCAGCACAGGTTACCTTGCCGGCCAAAGCGCAGCAAAATCGTTATAAAATTATGGATAAAAAAAGTTATGCATTCGGAATGAGCGTGGCTTCCAGCTTTTACCAGCAGGGAATCCGCGTGAACAATGTCGATGATTTCCTTGCCGGACTGAAAGCTATGCTCACCGGCGCCAAGCCCGAGATTACCCTGGAAGAAGCCGGGGAGGCGCTCGAAGCCTTCTACAAGGAACTGGAGGCCGAGACCAAGGAGCGTGCCGACGCAGCCGGCGCCGCCGCCAAGGCCGAGGGTGAAAAATTCCTGGCCCAGATGGCAAAGGATCCCGAGGTGAAAGCCACCCCCAGCGGACTTATGTACAAAGTAGTCAAGGAAGGCAGCGGCCGCAAGCCCAAGGCCACGGACAAGGTTTATTGCCATTACGAAGGCTCCTTCCCCGACGGACAGGTATTCGACAGCTCCTACAAGCGCGGGGAGCCCATTGAATTCGGCCTGAACCAGGTTATCAAAGGCTGGACCGAGGGCCTGCAGCTCATGAGCGAAGGCGCAAAGTACGAGCTCTATCTCCCCTATCACCTTGCATACGGCGAGTCCGGCACCCGCGGCATTCCGCCTTGCAGTGCCCTGAAATTCGTGGTGGAACTGATAGAGGTGCGGTAACCTTAATATGCCGGAACTGATCAAGGCCATTGAAATTTTTGCGACGGTGACGGGAGTGCTGTACGTATTCCTGGAAATCAAGCAGAAAAACACTATGTGGCTGGTGGGAATCCTTACCAGTGCGGCCTGTGCGTTCAGTTTCGCCGTTCAGCAGGTCTGGGCATCCATGGGACTGAACATTTACTACATAGGAATGTCGGTCTGGGGCTTTCTCCAATGGAAAAAAGCCGGGACGCAGGTAGCGGCCGGGGAGATTCATCTACGAAGGCCTACGGTAAAGGAAATGGCCATCAGTTCCGCCCTTACCTTCATACTTATCCTTATCATGGTCCCCATCCTCAGAGCCACCGGAGACCCTTCTCCAAGCCTGGATGCCGTAGCGGTTAGCCTAAGCGTAATCGGCACATGGTGGCTGGCGCAAAGTTTCCTGCACCAATGGCTGATATGGGTTGAGGCCGATATCATTTTCACCTGTCTGTGCATCAGCGTGGGACAGTACTGGATGGCGGCGTTGTACCTGGCCTACTGCGGCGCGGCCGTATATGGCTACTTCCATTGGAAAAAGAGAGGAAAATACGTAAATTCGCAGGAATGAAAACTTTGGTCGTAGATTGCGGGGCCACCAAAACCGACTGGGCCCTGAGTGACGGGAGCTGCGTCCGTACGCCGGGCTTCAACCTGGCGCATACCCCTCAGAATGCCCTGGTGGCCATTCTGGACGATGCCGCCTCGCGTCTCGGGGATGAAATCGGCCAGGTATATTTCTATGCCGCCGGCCTGGTGGGAGAGCCTCCCGTGAATCTGGGCCGATGGTTCCCCGCCGCCAAGATTGAATATGCCTCGGACATGCTGGGCGCCGCCCGGGCCCTTTTCGGCCGGAGCCCCGGTATTGCCGTCATCCTTGGAACGGGTGCCAACACCTGCCAGTACAACGGCAGCGAAATCCAGTGGAAGGTGGACTGCGGAGGCTTCATCCTGGGCGATGAGGGCAGCGGCTCGGTACTTGGCCGGCGCTTCATTTCCGACTACCTGAGGGGCCTGGTTCCCGAAGACGTAGCCCTTGGAGCCGGAGTGCCGGACTATGTCGGCATCGTGAACAAAGTATATGCACAGCCTGCCCCGGCGCGATGGCTGGGCGAATTCGCCCCCTACCTCCTTTCCCGCTACAACGACTCGGCATATGTGAAAGAACTTGTGGACGATAATTTCCGAGGCCTTTTCCGTCGCTGCATCAAGAGGTACGACGCCCTTCCCGTGGGTATTGTGGGAGGCTTCGGCTGGGCGGCGAAGGAAATACTGGAAAGGATTGCCACAGAAGAAGGTTTCAGGATTAAAAAAATAGAAAAAACGCCTCTGGAAGGGCTTCTGGACTACCATGCAGTATAAAGAACACTATCCTTCAAAGCTTCTGGAAGAAGCTGTGGATGCCATAGGCTCGCTCCCCGGAGTGGGCCGCAGGAGTTCGCTTCGGCTTGCCCTTCACCTGCTCAGGCAACCCGCCGAAAACGTGCATCATTTTACCGAGGCCATCAACCGTCTCCGGGACGATGTGAAGTACTGCAGGCAGTGCCATATGATATCGGACCTGGAGACCTGCTCCATCTGCAGTGACCGTAAAAGGGAAAAGAAACAGATATGCGTGGTGGAAAGCATCCGGGATGTGATGAGCATCGAGGCCACCGAGCGCTATTTCGGCGTGTATCACGTTCTCGGGGGCATCATTTCTCCCTTCGACGGGCTGGGCCCTTCCGATTTGAACATCGCCTCCCTGGTGGAAAGGGTCAAAGCCATCGAAAAGCCGGAAGAGGCCGAGCTCATCTTCGCCCTCAGTGGGGATATCGAAGGCGAAACCACAGCCCTGTTCATCTATCGGCAGATAGAGGATACGGGCATACGCGTAACCACACTGGCCAGGGGCCTTGGCTTCGGCGACGAACTGGAATATGCCGATTCCATAACCCTGGGCCGCTCAATAGCCAACAGACAAATATTCAAAGGATAATGAAGAATAACGAAGCGCTGCGCTGCCTGCTTTGCAAAAAGCCGAAATGCTCCATCCAGGGATGTCCGGTACACACCCCCGTCCCGGAATGCATGGCACTATACAGAGCCGATAAACTGGAAGAAGCCGGAGAACTGCTTTTCCGGAACAATCCGCTGTCGGCCATAACCTCGCAGGTTTGCGACTGGAGGCAGTTCTGCTATGGAAACTGCATCCTGAACGTCAAGAAAATACCCGTCCGCTGGTACGAGATAGAGCAGGAGATTTCGGACCTGTACCTGTTCTCGCATCAGCTCAGGCGCAATTCCGACCAGCTGAAAGGAAAAAAGATAGCGCTGGTGGGTACCGGACCGGTAGGAATGTCCGCGGCCGTTTGGCTGCACGAGGCCGGAGCACGGATTGACCTCTTCGATGCCAACCGCCGCCTTGGCGGAGTACTGCGCCACGGCATACCCGGCTTCCGCCTGGACAAGAAATACGTGGATATCTTCGAGTCCATGTTCTTCCTTGCGGGCATCACCTTCCACGGAGGAGTGCACCTGGGCAAGGATATCACAATTGAAGAGCTTTCGGCCGAGTATGACGCGGTGCTGCTTGGTACCGGGGCCGAAAAACCCTCCACCCTCGATATCCCCGGGGAGGAAAAAGCCGTTCCGGCACTCCCCTTCCTGAAAGATCCCTCGGCATTCAAACTGGGGCCTAAAGTGATTGTAATTGGAGGCGGAAACGTGGCGATGGACGCCTGCCGCATGGCCCGGAAACTGGGTTACGAGACCTGGGTTTACTACCGCAAGACCTTCGAAAACATGCCTGCAAACCCCGTGGAAGTGGAAAGCGCCCAGTTCGAAGGGGTGCGCTTCAAATTGTTCCAGGCTCCGGTGGAAATTCGTGAGGACGGTGTGGTTTTCTGCGACTGCGAGAATGTCACCGATCCCGAAAGCGGCAAGTTGAAAACTCATATCCTGGAAGGGACGGAACACCTGGTCCCATGCGATAGCCTGATTACCGCCGTAAGCGAAAAACCGGACTACAGCATACTTGGAAGCATTCCGGCCGAATGGGACGAGAACGGTAAACTGAAGGCCCTTGGCAATGTATGGGTAGCCGGCGATTTCCGCCATGGAGCCACCACGGTTGTTGAAGCTGTGGCATCGGCAAAAGTGGCCGTACAAAACATCAAGGACACGCTATGAAGGCTGTACTGATATATTCCGGAGGCCTGGATTCCACAACGCTCCTGTATGAGTTCAAGGACGAAATAGCCCTTGCGCTAAGCTTCGACTACGGTTCCAAGCATAACCGCATGGAGCTGGAATATGCCGCCGAAAACTGCAGGCGCCTGGGCATCAAGCATCTGGTCATTCCCCTGGATTTTATCCGGAAAAACTTCCGGAGCGACCTTCTCCTTGGACAGGGATCCATCCCCGAGGGCACCTACGACAGCGCCAACATGCAGTCCACCGTGGTTCCTTTCCGCAATGGAATTATGCTTGCCGTGGCTGTGGGGCTTGCCGAAAGTTACGGCCTGGATGCTGTTCTCCTTGCAAATCACGGCGGGGACCACAGCATCTATCCGGACTGCCGGGAAGAGTTCATCGAAGCCTTCGACGCTACGGCAAAGGCCGGAACCTACAACGGCGTCAGGGTGCTTTCGCCCTACTGCAATATTACCAAAAGGGACATAGCGCTGAAGGGAAAAGCCCTTGGCGTAGATTTCTCTCTCACCTATTCCTGCTACAAAGGCGGCGAAAAGCACTGCGGCCGATGCGGCACCTGCAATGAAAGAAAAGAGGCCCTGGAGGGCTTTGATCCAACGATTTACGAATAATTTATGTACTACGTTTGCAAGAGACTGGAGATTTCATCGGCCCACGCCTTAAGCCTTTCTTATGAGAGCAAGTGCGAGGATCTGCACGGCCATAACTGGATAGTAAAAATTTACTGCAAAAGCGAAAGCCTGAACGAGGACGGAATGGTCACCGACTTCACCCACATCAAAAAGAAAATTTCCGGTGCACTGGACCACAAAAACCTGAACCAGGTCTTCGACTTCAATCCCACGGCCGAGAACATGGCCCGCTGGATTTGCGACAACACGCCGAACGCCTACAGGGTAGAGGTATGGGAGTCGGAAAACAATATGGCCGCCTATGAAATACAGGGTAAATGAGATTTTCTACAGCCTGCAGGGCGAGGGGTTCTGGACCGGAACCCCAATGGTTTTCGTGCGCCTTGCCCTCTGTAATCTCAAATGCCCTTTCTGTGACACAAATCACAGCCATGGCGTGGAAATGACGGCCGATGAAATTGTGGCCGAGACCCTTCGCGTCGGCGAAGGCTGTCACTTCCTATGCCTTACCGGAGGCGAACCCAGCCTTCAGGCCGACAAAGCCCTCACGGACGCCTTCCACCGTGCCGGATACAGAATCCACATAGAAACGAACGGCACCCGCCCCCTGCCAGAAGGCATCGACTGGGTTACAATTAGCCCCAAAGGCCCCGTGGTCCTTACCGAGGCCGATGAACTCAAACTTGTATTCGGCGCCGGAGAGGAGCCCGAAAAATGGCTTTCCTTCAATGCCAAATGGCATTTCCTCCAACCCTGCGACTTCTCAGACAAGGCGAAAAGCCAGGAAAACCTGCGGCAGTGCATAGAATACGTAAAGGCGCACAGCTCTCACTGGCGCCTTTCGCTGCAAACCCACAAGTTTACAAATATCCGCTAGGAGCGTCTATTTGATCTTGTTCGCAAATTCAATCACGTCCTGGTTGATTTTGCGCAGTTTTTCAATGTCCATCTTGGTAATCTCCCTGTCGTAGGTCATTAGGCCGTTAACCTCCATCTCTACGTCGGTTGTCTGGGTATAAACCGCAGCTGCACAGCCCTGAGCTATGGTTTCCTTCAGTTCCTGGGCATATTTCGAATACTGGTCAAGCACCTCTTCTGAACTCTGGTATTTCACATATCCCCAGTTGCGGTCCGGATTCCACAAGTGTCCCTCTACGGCCCAGCCAATACCGCCATATTCACCCAGAACGTCAATCTGCTCGCCGTCCGACCAGAATTTCATCTTGGGATTCGGATAGTTGTGGCTGTCAAAGATATCGCCCACGCCCTTGATGGAGTTACCGCCAGAGGCCGAATTCACAAGGCGGGTGGGATCCTGCCTATTGGTCAGTTGGACCACCATCCTGGTGTTCTGCTGGCCCCAGGCCTCGTTGAAGGGCACCCAGACCACAATTGAAGGGAAGCATTTATGCTGATCGATTATGCTGCGCCAGGGAGTGAGGTAAGAACGGTTGAACATGAAGGATTCACGCGGCATGCGGCCCCGGACGGGCGTGGGCATGACACCGCCCTTTGCCCATTCGGCAGTATCGTCATCGGCCCATTTCCACATTTCCCAATGGGTCGATTCGCCAATGCTGGGCATATCCTGCCAAACCAGGATGCCAAGCTTGTCGGCCCAATAATACCAGCGGGCGGGTTCTACTTTCACATGCTTGCGAATCATATTGTAACCCATGGCCTTTGTCTGCTCGATGTCGTAGCGGAGGGCTTCGTCGGTAGGAGCGGTGTAAAGTCCGTCCGGCCACCAACCCTGATCCAGGGGACCGAAGTGGAAGTAAGGCTTGCCATTCAGGCTCATGCGCTTCTTGCCCTGGGAATCGACAATCTCCTTCACCTCGCGGAAGGCGGCATAGCCCACCACCCAGTCAAGCACCTCGTCGTCACGTTTCAGGACAATGTCCAAATCGTAGAGATTGGGCTCTTCGGGGCTCCACAGCTTGGGATTTTCCACCTCCAGATTGGCCTCAATCACGGAATTGCACTTGATGCTGGCAACCGTGGTCTCGCCGTCGCGGAGCCTTACCACAATGTCCTCGTCGCCACGGATATCGCTGGAATTCACCTTTACCACAATCTTTCCGTCGATGCCCTTGGCAACGGCATCATAACCGATAATCTTGGCCGTAGTGGGAGTGGGCTCAATCCATACGCTCTGCCAGATACCGCTGACTGCGGTGTACCAGATTCCTTCCGGATTCAGAACCTGCTTTCCACGGGGATGTAGCTCAGAATCGGTGGGATCGGTGACTTTCAGGACAATCTCCTGGAGCGGTCCGTCGTTCAGAAGTTCGGTAATGTTCAGGGAAGAGGCGCTGTACTCCGTGGCAAAGCGGCCTTCGAAAGGCTTGCCGTTCACCCAAAGGCTGGCACGGGCGTCAATGGCCTCGAAATTGAGCCATATTTGCTGGCCTTTCCACTCCTTTGGAAGCTTGAAACTGGTCTTGTACCATAGGGCATCGTCCGGAGTGAGGGTGCGGCCGACGCCGGAAAGGGCCGATTCCACGCAGAAAGGCACCAGGATCTTGCCATCGGGCTCCGGCATTGTTTCCTCGCCGCCAAGACTGATCGCATAATCCCAAAGACCGTTGAGGGAACGCCACTCTTTGCGGACCAGCTGGGGACGGGGATACTCCGGAAGCGGAGCGGCAGGATCGACCTGGGAAGCCCAACGGGTGCGGATATGGTCCCCTACTGGGGCCCACTGGGCAATTGCATTCTTGTCGACCACATTGACATTGTTGCTTTCCGTGCCGCAGGAAGCGGCCAGGAGCATAATCAACAGAGGAAGGAGATTTTTTTTCATAAGCGTTTGTGTATAATTGGTTCAGTTATTTCTCAAGTGAAGGCAGCCAATTGCCGCGGGAAAGGTGTGTGATGAAAATCGCCCCCCTGAAAGTGAGTTCCACCGCCATGCAAATCCAGAAGCCGGTAAGTCCCAGGATGGGGGTTATAAATATGGCCGGAATGATTCTCACCACCCACATCGAGCCGAAATTCATCATGCTGGGAATACGGGTTTTTCCCGCTCCCACACAGGCGCCGTAGGCAACCAGCGAGGCAGCGTAGCCAAGCTCGGCAAACGCCTCTATCCTAAGCACTTTCGCGCCAAGGGAGATAACCTCGCCGTCGGGCGTCAGAAGCCCCATCAGTCCCGGAGCGAAGGCATACATCAGGATGGCGAGAAGGCCCATTATGCCCATCGCAAGGAAGGTGGTAATCCAGGCGAAACGCTTGGCCAGGGAATGCCTTCCCGCACCCACGCTTTGCCCCACCAGGGTTGTCGAGGCATCGGCAATCCCATATCCTGGCATGTAGCAGAAGCTTTCGGCTGTGATGGCGAAGGAATTGGCGGCAATGGCGATGGTCCCGAGCGGAGCCACAATCACGGTGGCAGCGATGTACCCGCCCCTCATCAGCAGGTTCTGCAATGCCATTGGGCCGCTGATGTCGAAGGCCTTCTTGAGCACGGTCGATGTTGGGGCATAACTACCTCTCTCGTGCGTAAGCTTCAATTCCGGGCTCTTGAAAGCCAGGAAAGCGAACATCGCTATTCCGGTAATGAGCTCTGCAAGGCCGCTGCCGATGGCCGCTCCCACGACCCCCATGTCCAGGATGTAGATAAAGATATAGTTGAAGCCCACGTCCAGCACGCACATACCTATGCTAAGTATGCTTGGGACCTTCATGTTGCCGCTGGCCTGAAGCATTGCGGCGCACATCCAGTCCAGTATCATGCAAGGCATGAAAAGGGACATTATTAGGAAGTACTTGCTGGCGTCGGGAGCTATGTCGTCGCCTCCCCCAAGCCAGTGGGGCAGCGAAAAAGATACTGCAACTCCAAGCAGGCCGATAATGGCGCTGAAAGCCAGGCCGCACAGCAGGCCCTGCCGGAGAACGTCCCTTGCGCCCCGGAAATCATCGGCACCAATGTGATGCGACACCTGCACGGAAAAACCGCTTGTGACGGCCATGCAGAAACCGCCCAAAAGCCAGAGGCAGGTGCTTACCAGGCCTATCGAGGCTCCCTGTGCCGCTCCCAGATGCCCAACCATTGAGGTGTCGATGTACTGCATCATCACCGAGGAAAGCTGGGCCAGGATTGCAGGGTAGCTCAGCATCAGGCACAGCTTCACCTGCTGCCCGGTGCTTAGGGTTCCGCCGCTGCGGATATTCGCAAGCAGTATGTCCTTCGTACTACTCATAAGGCGGCACTTCTTTCCGGTCTATAAGTTCCCGGAGAGTCTTCAGATATTCGTCCCCGTCCATCCCGAAAACGGGCCTGAGATCATGCAGACTGTATTTTCCATCCCTGGAGGCTATCCATTCCTTTAGTTTGGCGCCCAGCTCCTTCGCTCTGGAAACCGCGCCCCTGCAAATATCGCATTTCCCGCAAGGGGCGCTGTCCGTCTGGCCGAAATAGCGCAGCAGATAGACGGAGCGGCACTCGTCCGCTTCCTCTACATAATCCATCATCGTCTGCACCCTTTCGCAGTAGGTGCTTTTAAGCATTTGGTAGCGCTTGGGGCTCAGCTGCACGTTGCCAGGGCGCAGACGGTCGTGCTGAAGGTACAGGACGGTGGCATTATCGGCAGGGATATATTTGATGACGTGGCTCACGCTTAGGCCGTAGAGCAGCTGGCGAAGCCTTTCCACGGAGCAGTTGCAGCGCCGGGCTACAGCCGTTTCATCAATTGGCACGGAAAAGGAGAAAATGCCTGTGTAAAGGCGCATTAAGCTTTCCAGCACCAAGGGCATATCGGGCTCCGGCAGGTCTATCCCATAGAGGGCAGTTCTATCCACGTCAATCCTTACACGCGTCGAGATGTCCATATCCTCGTTCAGGCACCAGTGCCCTTCCCTCTCGATATATTTCACGGCATAATAGGCCGAAGCCTTGTTCAACTTGAAGTGACGGCAGAATTCGGCCATATCCAGCTTGAGCATCCTTCCGATGCCGGTATCGTAGGGAATCTCGAAGAAAACGTGCATCTTGTGGTATATGTCCTCGATGTACTCCAGGCTTGGGAAGGAAACCTGTTCCAGCTGCTTCAGGCGGGTTATGTCCGTGCCGTTCCACAGCAAGACGGCGTATGAAGGCAGTCCGTCCCGGCCGGCACGTCCCGCCTCCTGGAAATAGGCCTCGGGGCTTTCCGGCAGGTCGGCATGCACCACGAAGCGCACGTCGGGCTTGTCTATACCCATTCCGAAGGCGTTCGTGCAAACCATCACCCTGGTGCGTCCGGACTTCCAGTCCTCCTGGCGGTCGGCGCGGGTATGGGTGCCCAGTCCGGCATGGTAGAACGACGCGGAAATGCCTGCCGACGACAGCGAGGCCGATATTTCCTCGGCTCTGCTGCGGCTGCGGACATAGACGATTCCGCTTCCGGGGACTCCGTCGCAGACGGCCCTTATCTGCCCTATCTTGTCCTGGGTTTTCCGAACCACATAGCTAAGGTTGGGCCTTTCGAAACCCGACTTCAGAAGATTCTTCTCCTTGAAGCCCAGGCGTTCCATAATATCCCCGGCAACAAGGGGGGTAGCCGTGGCGGTAAGGGCTATTACCGGAGCGTCTATGCTTTTGCGAAGCTCCCCTATCATAAGGTAACTGGGCCTGAAGTCGTATCCCCACTGGGAAATGCAGTGGGCCTCGTCCACCACGATAAGACTCACATTCAGGACGGAGAGATAGGACTGGAAAAGCTGGGTTTGAAGGCGCTCCGGGCTAAGGTAAAGGAACTTGTAATCCCCGTAGGCCGCATTGTTAAGTGCAAGGTCCACCTCCCGGCGGTTCATACCGGCGTGAACAGCCATGGCGCGTATCCCCCTGTCCTGCAGGTTCTGCACCTGGTCCTTCATCAGGGCGATGAGAGGGGTTATTACAATGGCCAGCCCTTCCTTCATCATTGCCGGCACCTGGAAACAGATGCTCTTGCCGCCGCCGGTGGGAAGGATTGCAAGCACATCCCTCCCCTGAAGAGCCTCAGTAACAATCTCTTCCTGCATGGGGCGGAAACTTTCGTATCCCCAGTATTTCTTCAGGACCTCCTTCGCGGCCATAGTACCCATAATGTTACAAATTTAACAAAAATTCGTATCTTTGTATGTAAAAATTTATTGCGATGCTGGCTGTTATTTTACCACAGGCCGAGGATAAACTTCTCGAAGCCCTCCTTTTCCAGAAAAACAAAGATTTCAAGGTTTACATTAGGAAAGGAGAACAGATAAACGAAGACTTTGAGACCAAACTCAATCTAGTGAACGGAACCGTTTCGGATGTCCAGGAACCCATCCTGTGCATTCTTGAAAGCGGAGCCGTGCCGGACAAGAACTTCGTGAAGAGAATCCTCCACACCACCTCCAAGCATCCGGAATTCGCGGTCTATCTCATGAACATCGCCGGAGGAAAGAACCTTCCCCGTTCCACGAAAGGTGCAAAACTGTTCAGGCTGGCAGTCCAGGACAATGTGAACATGCCCTTGTCCAGCTTCGTTTTCCGCACCGAGCAGTTCCGCGACAATGCCAAATTCCTGCCCGGAGGCGGCCTGAACCTCCTGCCCACCGTGCTCTCCTGCACGCGCCACACCCCCATACGCAAGATATGGCGCCAGACCCTCCAATGGACCACTCCGCCTGTCCCGGAGAGCGGCCTGAAAGAAGAAAGGAGCATCCGCGAGAAGCTGGACCTTTACAAATGGAGCGAAGATTTCTTCGGCGACGAAAACTATCCGCTAAGCGTTTCCGAACAGATGGAGCTTTTCGCAAAGGAAGTCGCCAAGCTTTATCCCATCCGCTCGGCCGAAGAGATAAAGGAGATGATGAAGGAATTCAAATGCGCCCAGGGCCCCATCCGCAAGATAAGGGCGGCGCAGGCACTGAAATCCGCTTTGAAAGAAAGGGAAAAGCTACAGAATAGCGTGCAGGAAACGGTAGATTAGCCGCACTCGTTTTTCCAGAACCTGATAGTCCAGGCTGGAAGGCACATCACTCAGCTTATTATTGTTCAGGGTTATGCCGGATGTGAACATCACGGCAGGATAGCCCTCGTCCAGGAAAACGCCCTGGTCCCCTATCTTTTCGTAGAAAAGGCGGGTGAAGTCTTTGCTGCCGTAATAATCGAAGGCCAGCTCGAAACCCATATCCCCAGAACGGTTCACGCTTGTAAGGACTTCCCTGCGGCATCCGCTTTCCCTGGAAAGCATCATAAGGTAATCGGGCTTTCCTTTCGTAAGCGGCGATAGGGAGCATCCAAGCTGGTCCAGGTTCACGACAAGGGAAACCTCAAGCCCTTCGCGGCGGATAAGGCGCAGCAGTTCCTTCGCTCCGGCGTGATTGCTCTCCTTGCCGTCAAGGCCCACCAGAATCAGGCTGGAAGAATAGCTTTTCCGGCTGTCCCTCATCTTTGCGAACATCCTCCCAAGTTCAACCAGAGCGGCCACACCGGAAGCGTTGGAATCGGCCCCGGGATAAAGCGAGCCGCCCAAAACGCCCAGATTGTCGAAATGCGCCATCACTATTATGCAGCTTCCCGAACTACCTGGGATATAACCGATAACATTGCGTGCAAAACCGGAATATGCCGAACGGAAGCCGTGGAGCATTGAGCCGTTCAAGACCTCCAGATTCATCTTTTGGAAAGCATCGGCAATCCAATAGGCGGCCTTGGCGCCACCAGGCGTACCTATTGCCCTTCCGCCCCACTCAGGATTGCACAGGGCCTCCACGCTGGAGCGTAGATTATCGGCGGAAAGTTCCTCCTCGCCGTTCATCGGGCTGATGCTATACCCTTGAGCCGCAGCATTAAGACTGAAACCCAGGGAAAAAATGATAAAAATTTTTGCTAACTTTGTCATTTGGCGCGAAATTAGATAATTCGTGCGTGAAATGAAAATTTTTTTGAAGAAACATCTGCTTTTTTGCATTGCCCTGCTGCTGCCTTTCACCGCTTCCGGCCAGTGGGACAAGGATGTTTTTTCATTCAGGGGCCGAAGCGCCCTGCAGGAAGGCCGGCTGAATGAAGCAGTTTCCAACTTCAACATCCTGGCCCAGCTGGATTCCACAGACTACTGGACCTTCTTCTACAGAGGCATTGCCAAATACAATCTTGGGGATATACGCGGTTCCAAGGCCGATTTTTCCACTGCGGTGCGCCTGAATCCGGTATTCACGTCCGGTTACCACTACAGGGCCATAACGGAAAACCGCACCGGCAATTTCGATGAAGCCCTGAAAGACCTGGAAAGGGCCATTGAACTGCGTCCTGGCTCGTCCGGCCTGTATTTCACAAGGGGCGTCACCTACTTCCTGAGCCGTCAGTTCGAAAGGGCGGTTAAGGACTTCGACAAGTACATACGCCAGGAGCCCAAGGATCCTTCCTCCTACCTGAACAGGGGCGCTTCCTACCTTTTCCTTGGAGATACCCTTAAGGCCATGGACGACTACAACAAGGCCATACGCCTGGACCGTTTCGAGCCGGAAGGATACATACGCCGAGGCGGCCTGCACGCATCCAAAAAGGACTTCGACAATGCCCTGAAGGACCTTGACAAGGCCATAGAGCTGGATTCCACAATGACTCTGGCCTATTTCCAGAGGGCCCTGGTGCGTGCGGAAAAAAGCGAACTGAACGATGCCATGCAGGACCTTAACACCGTGCTGAAATATGAACCCGGAAACGCCCTTACGCTATACAACCGGAGCCTTCTGAGCGCACAGGTCGGCGATTACGAAGGGGCGCTTGCCGACATGGACAGGGTTATAGCCATCAATCCCGGCAACGTGCTGGCCTATTTCAACCGAGCCGGCTTCTTCATAGAAATGTCCCGCTGGGACGATGCCCTTGCCGATTACAACAAAGCCATCGAACTATATCCGGACTTTGCGAAGGCCTATATGAACAGGGCCTACGTCGAACTCCAGCTGGGCATGAACCGGGCCTCGAAGGAAGACTACAGGATAGCCCGTTCCAAGGTCGCCGAATATGAGAAGGCCACCGCCGGCGGGGCCGATTTCTCCGACACCACCCGCAAATACAGCAACCTGCTGGCCCTGGATGCCGATTTCGCCCGCTCCGGAGGCTTCGAGGACGAGATGCTGCGCCACCGCGACGTGGACATAAACCTGAAGCCGCTGTACCGCTTTGCCATAAGCGGAAAGAGGGACGAAGCCACCCATGTTCTTGAGCATAAGTTCGAGAACCGCCTGCTGGACAACTTCTTCGCCCAGTCACAGCTTCCGCTAATGCTTACGGACGGAAAGGAAATGCTGCCCGTTACGGCTCCGGAACTTATGCAATCCGTTAACAGCGAATTCCTTAAAGGCCTGCAGGACATGGGCTTGAAACAGTATTCGCAGGCCCTGCAGCACTTCACTAAAGCCATCGAAGAGGACGGCGACGACAGCCCTTACGCCAGTTATTACAAGGCATTCTATCTGATGGCAAGGGGCGCGCTCCGGGCCGAAATGATAGAATTCATCGCCTCATTCGAATCCAACGTAACCACCCTCACGATGGACGACAAGGGCAATACCAGGGCCCGCGTGAGGGAACAGGTCACGCGTGAATACGACTATTCCGAGGCCCTGCAGGACATGGAAGCCGCGGCAGCCATCCTGCCCTCCTTCCCCCACCTGCAATTCAACCTGGGCAACCTTTATTGCCTGAGTTCCCGCTTCGTACAGGCCATAGAAAGCTACGACAAGGCCATCAGGCTCTACCCCTGGATGGGCAGCGCCTACTTCAACCGCGGCCTGGTGCTCATATACCTCAAAGACAAGGAGAAAGGTTGCATAGACTTGTCCCGTGCCGGAGAGTTGGGCGTGGAAGAGGCCTACGGCGTAATCGGCAAGTACTGCGAGGAGGACACCCGTCTATGATGCGCCTGGTGAACTTTTCCAGCGGCAGCTGTGGCAATTGTTCCTTTCTCCTTGGGCCGAATTCCGGAATTCTCATCGATGCAGGCGTCGGCATCAGGAAGGTAAAAAAGGAGCTGGATTCACTGTCGCTCGGTTACGGGAACATTTCGGCCATACTGGTAACCCACGACCACGGAGATCACATCCGTTCCTTGGGCTCCTTCTGCAAAAGGCTGGCCCTGCCTGTCTGGACAAGCGTCAAACTGCACGAAGCCCTGCTCCGGCACCCTTTTACAAGGGACTGGATAGGACCTTGCCGGAACAATCTGCTTCCGGGCGTATGGAATCCGCTGACTGAAGATTTTGACGTGCAGTATTTTCCCCTGCCCCACGACGCCACCCAGTGCATAGGCTTTGCCATCCGCTGCGAGGGACATCTGTTCGTGCTGATGACCGACCTTGGCCATGTTACTCCGGAAGCCATGAAATGGGCCGGGGAAGCCACCACGGTGGTGATTGAATCGAATTACGACATGGACATGCTCCTTGGAGGGGACTATCCTCAGGAGCTTAAAGACCGAATATCACACGGCATCGGCCATCTTTCGAACGATGCCTGTGCAGCCGCAATAGGTTCCTTCGTCCATCCGGGCCTCCGGAATATCTTCCTTTGCCACCTGAGCGGCAACAACAATACGCCCGAACTGGCGTACAAGAGCGCCAGGGCGGCTTTGGAGGCTGCCGGCATCGGAGCTGGAGAAGTAGCCCTGAGGGTCCTTAAACGCGGTATTCCGTCTCAGTTTTTTTTGTAAATTTGTAGGATGAAAGATTTTTTCAAAATGATGCGCAGCTATGTGTCCCCCTACAAGGGATACCTGGCGGGGTCGGTGGTGCTGAACATCTTTTCGGCGGTGTTCAACATCTTCTCCTTCGCCGTGATGGTGCCGCTTCTGAATATCCTCTTCAAAGTTGACAACACGGTCTATTCCTTCATACCCTGGGGCAGCGAAGGCATCGGCCTGAAGGACCTGGTGGTAAATAACGCCTACTACTACGTTTCCCAGTTTTCGGCCCAGTACGGAGTGCTTAAAACCCTGATGGTGCTGGCGGGGATAATGATTTTCTTTACCCTGCTGAAAACCTGCTGCTACTTCGGCTCAAATGCGGTGATGATTCCAATTTCTACCGGAATCGTGAAGCAACTGCGCTGCAGGATATACAACAAGATACTTTCCCTGCCCATAGGCTTCTTCTCCGAAGAGCGCAAGGGTGACATAATCGCCCGCATCAGCGGAGACGTGTCGGAAGTGGAAAATTCCATCGTTGCGTCGCTCTCTATGCTCATCAAGGATCCCATCCTCATAGTCCTGTACTTCGGTTTCCTTACCTGGCTCAGCCCCGAGATGATGATTTTCACCATCGTCTTCGCCCCGGCTTTCGTATGGATAATGGGCATGATAGGAAAGCAGCTGAAACGCACTTCCCTCGAGGCCCAGAGCCTTTGGAGCGACGTAATGTCCCAGGTGGATGAAACCCTTGGCGGACTTCGCGTCGTGAAGGCTTTCAATGCCGAAAAGAGCATGTCCCGCCGCTTTGAGAACGTGGCCGACCGCATGAGACGCAAACTTGCCCGCGTGAGCACCCGCCAGGCCACGGCCCATCCGGTGAGCGAATTCCTGGGCACCACGATGATAGTCATCGTCTTCTGTGTGGGCGGCGCAATGATAGTGAGCGGAAAAAGCTTTTTCGGCAGGAATTTCATGGACGCGTCTCAGTTCATCAGCTTCCTGATTATCCTGTACTCGGTAATCGAGCCCATCAAGGAACTTTCGCGCGCCACCTACGGCATTCCCAAGGGCATGGCTTCCATGGAGCGCATCAACAAGATTCTCGAGGCCGACAATCCCATAAAGGACCCCGCCAGTCCCCTCCCTCTGGATGGTTTCACCGACAGCATACGCTTCAACTCCGTGGGCTTCTCATACGAGGGCGGCAAGACCGTCCTGAAGGACGTTTCCGTGGAGATTCCCTGCGGGAAAATGATCGCGATAGTGGGCGAATCCGGCGCCGGAAAATCCACCCTGGTGGACTTGATTCCGCGTTTTTGGGATGTCTGCGAAGGCAGCGTCACTATAGACGGGAAGGACATACGGGATGTTGCCGTGAAGGATCTTCGCGCCCTCATCGGCAATGTTAACCAGGAGCCCATCCTGTTCAACGACACCATCTTCAACAATATAGCCTTCGGCGTGGAAGGCGCCACCATGGAGCAGGTGCAGGCGGCGGCGAAGATTGCCAATGCCCACGATTTCATAATGGAAAAGGAAGAGGGCTACCAGACCAACATCGGGGACCGGGGAGCCAAGCTTTCGGGAGGTCAGAGACAGCGGCTTTCCATCGCCCGGGCCATACTGAAAAACCCTCCCATCCTTATCCTGGACGAAGCCACAGCCTCTCTGGATACCGAGAGCGAACGCGCAGTGCAGGACGCCCTGGACCGCCTTATGAGCACCCGAACCACCATCGCCATCGCACACCGCCTTTCCACCATACGTCATGCCGATGAAATAGTAGTAATGCACGAAGGCCGGATTGTGGAGAGCGGCCGCCACGAGGAACTCATCGCCAAGGGCGGTTATTACAAGAGACTTAACGATATGCAAGCATTATGAAAAGCCTGAAAGTACCCTTCGTAGATTTCGAGAACAAAGACCTGGATTCGGCCCTGGAACTGTGCGGAGCCCGTTTTGACGTGGACCAGGTGAACTGGCCGGGGGAATGGCCCTACGCCCCCATCTGCTGCGGAAGGATTGCCCGCAGCCAGGATGCCCTCATTGTTGATTTCCGTGTAAGCGGACTGGACCTTCGGGCCGTGAACCTGGAGGACAACGGCCATCAGTGGGAAGACAGCTGCGTGGAAGTCTTCATCCAGGATCCGGACGGCAAAAGCTACTATAATTTCGAGATTAACGCCCTTGGGAAGATTCTTGCCTGCAGCGGGGCAAGCCGCCGCAGCCGGGTTCCAAGGCCGGCGGATGAAATGAAAGAGATTCTTCGCTTCGCTCAGAATGACAGTGGTAGCCAGAACAACGGTCCCATCGAGCAGGAAGGCCTCCATAACTGGCGGGTTGGAATCGTGATTCCCTTCGAACTCATCGGCGTGGATCCTGAAAAGCTTCCGGAAAAGATAAGGGCCAACTTCTACAAATGCGGGGACAAGACAGCCCATCCGCATTTCCTGAGCTGGAGTCCCATCAAAACCGACAAGCCGGACTTCCACAGGCCCGAATTCTTTGGAGAACTCATTCTGGGATGACGAAAAGCCAGATAATACTTTTCCGTATCCTGTTCGTGCTATATCTGGCAGCCGTGCTGTACCTGTGCTTCGGCCATTTTGAACACATTCCGTCCGTCAAGAGGAGTTTTTGGGGCATTCCCAGCGACAAACTGGTGCACTTCTGCATGTTCTTCCCCTTCCCCATCATTGCCTACCTGGCCTTCGACCAGTTCACCGAGACCGTGCCCCAGACCCTGCTCTTCACAGGAGTCACACTGGTGCTGGGTCTCCTGCTTGCGATGGGGACAGAATTGGGACAGGCGAAGTTAACCCACCACCGCAGCGGCGATTCCTTTGACTTTTTGGCCGATTCCCTGGCCATTGCCATAAGCTCGATAATAGTGTTTTTCCTTGACGTCCGAAAACAGAAAAAATGAGACGCCTGATACTGTCACTGCTACTCCTGTCGGCCGTGGTCGAATTCCCGGCCGCAGCCCAGGCCCCGCGTGTGAGGGCTTTTTCTACAGCCACCGATTCCCTTACCCAACGCTTCAAACGCCGCTGCGGGGTGGATAACGCCTTCAAACTGGAGCGTGTCCAGGCACGCGGTACCGAACTGGATTTCTACTATTCCCAGAATCTTGCGGGATACCCCTGGAGGAAAGGCGATGCAAAATGGTTCAAAAGCCAGCTTAGCGAACTTGCACAGGACATACTGAACGATTTTACGGTTGGCGACATCTACGCCAGGAAGGTGGAGATTTCCCAGCTGGAGATGCCTCTGCCATCCAAGGACGGATCGGCCGTTGCGAACAATTTCCGCTTCAAGCAGGCCACCAACATACATCCCCTGGTTCAAGGTGAAAAAATTTGGCCCTCCGGACTGAGCGGAAGGCACATCGCCCTATGGCACAGTCACGGAAACTACTGGGAGTCGAAGACTTCCCGCTGGGAATGGCAGCGAGCGGCCATCCATCGCACGGTGGAAGACCTCTTCACCCAAAGTTTTGTCCTTCCCTTCCTGATGCCCATGCTGGAAAATGCCGGCGCGGTTATTGTCTCGCCCCGGGAAAGGGACACTCAGCCCTACGAAGTGATATGCGACAATGATCCCGGCTTCCCCGGAGAACGGGACGGCCTTCTTCGCCGTTTGGGTTCCTATGAGGAAAAAGGACGATGGGAAAGCGCAGGAGAGGGTTTTGCCGATGCCAAGAAGGCCTATTCAGGAAATGAGAACCCATTCAAGATGGGTACGGCGAGGGTAGCCGAAGCGGCAGGCAGCAGCGACGTTGCACGCTATGCCGAAATCCGCTGGCGCCCCAACATCCCGGAAAAGGGCGAATACGCGGTTTACATAAGTTACAAAAGCCTTCCCCGCAGCATTCCTGATGCCAAATACGTAGTTCACCACCAGGGCGGGGAAAGTGTTTTCCGCGTGAACCAGAGCATGGGCGGCGGCACCTGGATTTACCTTGGAACTTTCAGCTTCGACAAGGGTTTCAGCGGATTCGTAAGCCTTTCCAACGAGAGCGAGAGGGCCGGAGTCGTGAGTGCCGATGCCGTGCGCTTCGGAGGAGGAATGGGCAAGATAGAGCGCCCTGGAGGCGTTTCCGGGAAGCCCGCCTACCAGGAAGGCGCCCTCTATTATATGCAATGCTCCGGAATGGACCTCTCTCTTCTGGACAAATGGGACGACGACTATACCCGCGATTTCGCAGGGAGGGGCCGATGGGTGAAGAGTATGTCGGACCGGAATATTCCCATCGACATGTCGCTGGCTTTCCACTCCGACGCCGGTGTCACGCCTAACGATTCCATCGTGGGGACAATGACCATATATACCCTTCTGGACGACGACGGGAAAGATGTCTTCCCTAATGGGGAAAACCGCCTTACAAGCCGCCTCCTGGCCGATTTTGTACAGACTCAGGTGGTGGATGACATACGCAAGAAATACGAGCCCCACTGGATGAGGCGCGAAACCCGCGACCGCTCCTACAGCGAGTCCCGCACCCCGGGAGTGCCAGCTATGGTGCTGGAACTTATGGCTCACCAGAACTTTGCCGACATGCGCCTGGGATTGGATCCCGGCTTCCGCTTCGACGTTTCCCGTTCGGTTTACAAAGGCGTACTCAAATACCTAAGCGCCCGCTACGGTGTCAATTACTCCGTGCAGCCGCTTCCCCCTCACGCTTTCAGCGCCCGCCTCCAAGACGACAAGGCCGTGCTGGAATGGAAGGATACGCCAGATGAAGGCGAGCCCACGGCGGTATCGGCCTGGTATTATGTCTATACGCGGAAAGACGACGGAGCCTTCGACAACGGGCGGGTGGTGAACGAGCCTTCCTACAGCGTTCCAATCGAGCCCGGGCACGTTTACAGCTTCAAGGTCACGGCCTGCAACAACGGCGGCGAAAGCTTCCCCAGCGAGATTCTGGCGGTGGGCCGGCCTAAGGACAGCGAGGCCAAGAAGGTTCTCATAGTCAACAACTTCACCCGCATCAGCGCACCCACCTGGTTCGATACTCCAACCCACGCCGGCTTCACCGACCATCTGGACAGCGGAGTGCCTTGGGGCAAGGACATCCTCTTTGCCGGCAGCGTGAACCAGTTCGACCGTTCCGAGGTATGGACCGACGACGACAATCCCGGTTTCGGCGGCTCTTTCCTTGACAACAACGGAAAGCCCGTGGCGGGAAACAGCTTCGACTACCCCTCCAGGCACGGAAGGGCCCTTCTCAGTGCAGGTTATGCATTCGAATCCACATCGGTCGAAGCGTTCACCGGGGAAAAGGGAGAGCTCTTCGCTGTGGATTTGATTTGCGGGAAACAGGTGACGACACGCATCGGACGCGGTGCAGTGCCGGACCGTTACACGGTTTTCACCCCGGCTCTGCAGAATGCCCTTCGGAGCTTCACATCGGAAGGTGGCAACGTCATTCTTTCAGGGGCCTACATTGGCACGGACGCCTGGAGCAGCATTTACCAGGGGGTGCCGAAGAAGGGCCGCGCCAACACCCAGAAATTCATCCAGGAGGTGCTGGGTTACACCTGGCTCACCAATTTCGGAGATGTGAACGGATTTGTGGATGCAGCCCCGGGGATGAAGTTTCCATCGGCCACATATAACCGGGAATACTCCCCTTCCGTTTATCGTGTCGAGCAGCCCGACGGTATCCGTCCGGCCACCACCAACGGCAAGGAACTGATGCGATACAAGGCCACCGGCATCTGCGCCGCCACACTTTTCGAGGCCGAAGGCTACAGCTGCGCCGCCTTCGCCTTCCCCCTTGAGACAAGCGAACAGATTGGCGAACTCATGAGAAACACCCTCCGGCTCTTCGAAGGGCGCTAGATTACATCCGTTCAGGAAGGTGGATGCCCAGAAGGGACATGGCGTGCCGTAGGGTGCGGGCAAGGGTGTCGATGAGCTCCAGGCGATAGCGGAGCACATTTTCGCGGCTTTCCTTCAGGATGGGAGTTTCGTGGTAGTACTGGTTGAATTCCTTAGCAAGCTCGTAACTGTAGTTGGCAATCACCGCCGGACTCAGCGCCTCACCGGCCTCCGCCACTTTGGACGGATACTGGTTCAGAAGCTTGACAAGGCGGATTTCCTTGGCCGATGGCTCCACGCCGGGATTCACGTCGGCGGCGCTCCAGCTGGTGGAAGCCTTCCTGAGGATTGAACAGATGCGGGCGTGAGTGTACTGGATGAAAGGTCCGGTATTACCGTTGAAGTCGATGGATTCCTTGGGATTGAAAAGCATCGTCTTCTTGGGATCCACCTTAATTATGAAGTACTTAAGGGCTCCCAGGCCGATGACGCGGTACAGCGCTTCCTTATCCTCCTCGCTCATATCCTCCAGCTTGCCGCTTTCCTCGGATGTCTTCTTGGCCTCCTGGTACATGCTTTCGATGAGGTCATCGGCATCCACAACCGTACCCTCGCGAGATTTCATCTTGCCTTCGGGGAGCTCCACCATTCCGTAGGAGAGATGGTAAATGCGGGAGGCCCAGTCGAAGCCAAGTTTCGCCAGGATGAGCTTGAGCACCTGGAAATGATAGTCCTGCTCGTTTCCCACTACATACACGTGGGAATCCAGATTATAGCGGGCGAAGCGGCGCTCGGCAGTCCCAAGGTCCTGGGTGATGTAAACCGAAGTGCCGTCTCCGCGAAGCACCAGCTTGCGGTCCAGGCCGTCGGCAGTGAGGTCGCACCATACGCTGCCGTCCGGGTCCTTTACGAAGACGCCTTCCTCCAAGCCCTTCTGTACCAGCTCTTTACCAAGAAGGTAGGTCTCCGACTCGTGGTCAACCTGGTCGAAAGTGATGCCAAGGGCGGCGTAAGTCTGGTCGAAGCCGGCATATACCCAGCCGTTCATCATCTCCCAGAGGGCGCGGACCTGAGGATCCCCCTCTTCCCACTTCACCAGCATATTGTGAACTTCTTCCAGAACCTCCGGATGCTCCTTTTCCATCTGGGAATAAGCCACATAGCAGTCTCCTACCAGGTGGTCTCCCTTCTTGCCGGTGCTTTCGGGCGTTGCCCCGTTGAAGAGTTTCTCCCAGGCATACATGCTCTTGCAGATATGTACGCCGCGGTCGTTGACGATGGTCGATTTGATTACCTCGTTACCACAGGCCTTCAGGATGCGGGAAACGCTGTCTCCCAGAAGGTTGTTGCGGATATGGCCCAGATGAAGGGGCTTGTTGGTATTGGGCGAAGAGAACTCCACCATTATGCGCTTTCCGCTGGAGGGAAGTTGCCCGAAATCTTTGTCAGAAGCAATCCCGGCCAGGGTTTCGGTCCAGAAAAGCGGGGAAAGGGAAATGTTCAGGAAGCCCTTTACGCTGTTGTAGGAGGCTATTTCCTTCACATTTTCCTTAAGCCACTCCCCTATCTCGTTACCCGTTACGTCGGGAGCCTTCCGGCTTATCCTCAGAAGGGGGAAGGTCACAAGGGTATAATCCCCTTCGAATTCCTTCCGGGTAAGGCTTACCTGGAGGGAAGACGCGGTGACATCGGCCGAATAAAGGGCGGCAATCGCCTGGGCCGATTTTTCCTGGATAAACTGTTCTGCGTTCATCCCAGATAGCTCTTGAGGAGTTTGCTGCGGGAAGGACTCTTGAGGCGGCGGATGGCCTTTTCCTTAATCTGGCGCACTCGCTCACGCGTGAGACCGAAACGCTCACCAATCTCTTCCAGCGTCATTTCCTGGCATCCGATGCCGAAGAAACTCTTGATAATCTCCCTTTCGCGGTCCGTGAGGGTGCTAAGGGCACGCTCGATCTCCGTATTCAGGCTCTCGTTCACCAGGCCACGGTCGGCCGAAGGGGAATCGTCGTTCGGAAGCACGTCCAGGAGGGAATTATCCTCACCTTCCACGAAGGGGGCGTCCACGCTCACGTGGCGGCTGCCAACGCGCAGGGTGTCGGAAATTTTGTCCTTTGGCACGTCAATCATCTCTGAAAGTTCCTCGTTGGACGGAGCGCGCTCGTTCGCCTGCTCGAACTTGGACAGGGCCTTGTTTATCTTATTCAGCGAGCCCACCTGGTTCAGTGGCAGGCGCACAATGCGGCTTTGCTCGGCCAGGGCCTGGAGAATGCTCTGGCGAATCCACCAAACGGCATAGGAAATGAATTTGAAACCACGGGTTTCGTCGAATTTCTCGGCAGCCTTGATGAGGCCCAGATTACCTTCGTTAATGAGATCCGGCAGGCTAAGGCCCTGGTTCTGGTACTGTTTTGCAACAGACACTACGAAACGCAGGTTCGCGCGGGTGAGTTTTTCCAGGGCTTCCTGGTCCCCTTTGCGGATACGCTGTGCAAGTTCAACCTCTTCATCCGGAGTGACAAGCTCTTCACGGCCTATCTCCTGCAGGTACTTGTCCAAAGACGCGCTTTCGCGGTTTGTGATGGACTTGGTGATTTTTAGTTGTCTCATCTATGTAATAAAAAATTTTGGTCAGTTCCGCTTCAGAACCGACCAAAATTTCTTTCAGTCAATTCTTCAGCCTATTTTCCGAAGCCGAAATAGAAGGTCTTGCCACTGCGGTCCACACCCTCGATGTACACGGCGCGATTGGCCTTCTTGGCCTTCTCCACAACCTCGGCAGGGGTAGAGACGCTGTCACCGTTGACGTGGGTGATTACGCCGCCTTCCACTGCACCGGCCTGGGCCATCTTGCCGCTGCCCACAGAAACGATTTCCACTCCGCTGCGAAGTCCACGCTGCCTGAGCACTTCGTCACTTGCCTTCTTCAGCTCCGAGCCGTAGAATACTATCGATCCATCGGCCAGGGTTGCGCCATTCTCCAAGGACTCTTCGCCAAGGAAGGTGACGCCGGTGGAAGTCTGCTTGCCGTCCCGGACATAAACAAGCTTGGCCTTGTCGCCGGGGTGGTATGCTCCAACCAGAGCCTGAAGCGAGTAAACGTCGGAAATCTTCTTGCCGTCAAGCGACAGGAGAACGTCCCCTTCCTTGATACCGGCCTTTTCTGCGGCACTCCCTTTCAATACTTCACTTACATATACGCCATCGACGGTGGAAAGTTTCATTTCGTCGGCAATTTTCTTGTCCACCGGCTTCATATAAATGCCAAGTTTTGCACGCTTCACGGAGCCGAAGTCCATCAAATCGTCCACGACACGCTTTACCATGTTCACGGGCACTGCGAAAGAATAGCCGGTGTAGGCGCCGGTCTGGGACACGATGGCGGTATTGATACCCACAAGCTCCCCTTTCTTGTTCACAAGGGCACCGCCGCTGTTGCCGGGATTCACGGCAGCATCGGTCTGGATGAAGGATTCAATCTTGAATTCGTCCCTCTGGCTGGGCATAGAACGGCCCTTCGCGCTCACGATGCCGGCGGTGATGGTACTGCGAAGCTGCTGTCCAAGGGGAGAGCCAATTGCAAGAACCCATTCGCCAAGGCGCAGCTGGTCGCTGTCGCCCATGGGGAGGGTGGGAAGGTCGGTCGCGTCCACTTTGATTATGGCAACGTCGGTTGCAGGATCGGTGCCCACCACGGTGGCCTCGAACTGACGGTTGTCGTTGAGAGTGACCGACACCTTGGTGGCCCCGGCCACAACGTGGTTGTTCGTCACGATGTAACCGTCGGGGCGGATAATCACGCCGCTGCCGCTTCCCTTCTGCTCCTGGGAACGGGGCTGGCCGAAGCCGTAACCGTCACCGAAGCCGAAGAAATACTCGAACGGGTCGATGCTGCGGCGGGCGGTCTGCTGGACGGTCACCTCCACATAGACAACCGCCTGCACGGCGGATTC
>CACYCP010000095.1 GCA_902772985.1 uncultured Bacteroidia bacterium
AAAGGTCATACATGGACAGGTCGCGGGGAGCATTTTCTGTTCCGTAACTTCCGTTGTATTCCAATTTTTCCCTTGCATATCTGATTACATCCAATTCAGTATCTTCAGTTTGAGCAGATTGCGCGATGACGCTTGCTGTGCTGTTTGCAGAGGCAGGATTGTAACCTCCCGCACCCGAAATTGAAGTAATAGTGAAGCCTCCGTTATAAATGTAGTTGGAACCTTTAACCCCCGTCCACTCGGTAGCAGTTGAGTCGGAAGCGAAACCTTCAATTTCCCAGGCAACAGGCTCCTTATTGGACGGATCAGATTTTTTGTACCTATAACTACTGATAGTAAAGTCCTTGGAGCCGGCCTCTTTGCCGGGGAAGTAAATGCCGTCGATGGGATCAATCTCGTATATCCAGTCATCCAGCTCGTTGGGCACCTGCATGTTCTTGAAATAGGACTTTTTATACATCTTCACGCCTATCCACTCGTCCTCGGCCACGGTACGGTCGTTGTTCAGGTCGTAGCGGAGCTCCAGCGAACGGGTTTCGCCGTTCTTGAAACGAAGGGTAAGGGTTAGCTGGGTAACCACCTCGGAGGGTGTGTACAAGCCGTTTGTGTACTGCCCGCTTAAGGGGTGATTGTTGTCATAGGCCTGCGGAAGCACCAGGAAGGTGAACGTGATAGGATTGTAAGTGGACGGATTGGCCGGGTTATATTCCACCAGGCGGCGGCCATTGGCGTGGCCGTCGGCCTCTGAATCCTTGGCAAAGCTGATGCTCACTTTCTTGCTGTTCGTGGCTGCTCCGGTGCAAACGGTGCGGTAAATGAGCGAACGGTCGCCGTTAGGTCCCCTCCAGCCGTTTCCAGTATCATTCCGGCTTCCCGTTTCCACATAAACATCCTGCTCGTTTTGAGAAAGGACCGGTACAAACGTGGTGACAAATTCACCACAAAGGTCGCTTGTGGCCGAACTGAGCTCCGCGCTGGCAAGGTCCGAATCCAGAAGATCGTCCTTCTTGCCCACAATCTGGAACTCCAGCGCGGTGAAGACAGGCTCGAAGCCCAGAACCACCTTGGAACCGTCGGTCTTGGGCAAACTGCGGCGGTAGGCCACCATTGCGGCATAATTCATATTGGGACGGAAATGCCGCTTCGCGCTGTTCGAGGCCGACTGGTCACCGGCCGATCCGGCATCCTGCGACCAAAAGCCCTGCTGGGCCGAAGGCAAGGAACCTTTTACATAAAAAGAACCCACGATGCGGCTTGCATCGTTCCCCAGAAGCTGATTTATACGGCTGAAAACCGCCTGGGCGGAAGAAGTCGTGTGCCAGCCGGCGGTGATAGGCATGGAAGAAAGGTTGTTTCCGGAGGGATCCTTCACGGTATTTCCGTCACGATCCTTCGCATTTCCCTGCCCCGGGGAAGGATATACCGCATATAAATGATGCTTGGTATTGGCGTCGCCCCACTGAAGGCCTGCGTATCCGCCGTTCCCGTAAGGATTTGAGGTAAAAGGCTCTATGCTGGCCCTTGTGTTGTTCGAAGAGGACGCACGGGTATTTGCCGTTACGCGATAATCGGCACAATAATTATTAGAAGGGTCGGCCGATACCGGATTGTTGCCGTCCAGGGAACCATCGGCCTCCTTGCAGTAAATTCGAAGGACGTCTCCTGCAATCCAGTCGATGAATTCGCGCGAATTGCCGGCCGAAGGACTGCTGCCCGACGTCCAGGTGTGGGAATACTCTGTTTTGGTGCTTACATCTCCCGTTGTTGCCTCAAAGCCGATCTGGCCGCTTCCGTAAGAGGCAGTGGGGTCGCGATCTTCCTTGTTGCAGGCAGCAAGCAGGACAGACAAGCCTAATAAAATATAACGTATCTCTCTCATTTCCACTCGAAGTAGAACGACGCGTCGGCTGTTACGTCGTAAACCATATCGACATGCTGCCCGTCTCCGTCAGTGCCTACAATCAGGTCCTGTGAGGCAGATGCAGCAATAATACCCTCCATGCAAACCTGGGTTTCGCTTAGGATTGCCGGAGGGGTATAAGTTTCCTTTTTAACTGTCATCGTTGATTATTATTTTTTCGTTCTCTCACGCCTTTTCTCACGCGTATACGTGCGTCTTTTTAAAAAAGTCCGCAAAGATAGTATTATTTTTTATGCAGCCAAAATGAATAAAAAATTAAAAATTAAGGTTGCTTACCCTTATATTACACTGATTATAAGCGAATTAAAAATTTTTAATACCCTTTTTAAGGGCTGAATCATTTTACCAAAAGTAAAAATTTTTCTACCTTTTAATAATAAGTAAAATAATTGTATAATTGGGGAAGAAGTAGTATCTTTGTTCTATGAGTTTTGTTCACCTTCATGTCCACACCCAGTACTCCATCCTTGATGGACAAGCTTCCATAGAAAACCTTTTCAACCGGGCCGAAGAGCTTGGGATGCCCGCCCTTGCTATCACCGACCACGGCAACTTGTATGGCGTAAAAGAGTTCTTCAAGTTCGCCAAAAAGCATCCGTCGGTGAAGCCCATCATCGGCTGTGAGGTCTATGTTTCGAAGGGGGACCACCGGGTGAAAGAGACCGGCTACTATCATCTCATACTGCTGGCGAAAAACTACAACGGCTACAAGAACCTTATTAAAATAGTATCGGAGGCCCACATCAACGGTCTATACTATCGTCCAAGGGTGAGCCACGAAGTCATAGAGAAATACCACGAAGACCTTATCTGCAGCAGCGCATGCCTGGCCGGGGAAGTACCTCGCGCAATCATGGCAAGGGACGACGAAGCCGTTGAAAAGGCCATTCTGTGGCACAAGAGGGTGTTCGGGGAAGACTATTACCTGGAGGTGATGAAGCACAAGACCGAGATCCCCGGCCTGGACAACCGCCTCTACGAGGACCAGTGCTACTATACCGACGAGATTTTCAAGCTGGCCGAAAAATACGGCGTGAAGGTTATCGCTACCAATGACGCGCACTTTGTCCGTAAAGAGGACGGCCCCGCCCACGACCGCCTCATCTGCCTTAACACCAATGCCGATATAAACGACCCCAAGCGCCTTCGCTACACGCAGCAGGAATACATCAAGACGGAGGAAGAAATGCGGGCCCTGTTCCCGGATCATCCGGAAGCCATAGATAATACACTGGAGGTGGCCTCAAAGATTGAAACCTACAAGATTGACCGCGGCCACGTACTGCCCAAATTCGAACTCCCGGAGGACTTTATGGCCGATATCGACGCTCAGATGGAAAAATACCGGGACGTGATTGAAGAGGGTAAATTCGAGGTGGAGAAGGATAAGGACAACAATGAAATCCGCACTTACAGGGGTGACGAATTCTGCCACAGCGTAGCATATCTTTGCAAGCTCAGCTACGACGGAGCTGCCCGCCGCTATGGCGACACTCTGGACGAAGTGCAGCAGGAGAGGTTGGATTTCGAACTGAAGACCATCTCCCGAATGGGCTTCCCGGACTACTTCCTCATCGTGCAGGACTTCATCAATTGGGCCAAGGACAACGGCATTTCCGTAGGGCCTGGCCGAGGAAGCGCCGCCGGAAGCGCCGTTGCCTACTGCCTTGGAATCACCAACCTGGATCCCATACGCTACGACCTCCTGTTCGAGCGTTTCCTGAACCCGGAGCGCATCTCCATGCCGGATATCGACGTGGATTTCGACGACG
>CACYCP010000096.1 GCA_902772985.1 uncultured Bacteroidia bacterium
AAGTTCTCCTCCTGATGGGACTTGAAGGCTATCTGGCCAGCCCCGAAATTGTTACCTGTAGAGTTGAAATTCATAGCCGGATTAGTAGATTATACCAGGCCCGAAGACCTCGGTGGGTTTGACATAGTAACCGCCTCGATGGGCGAAAGTGATATACGCCGGATCGCCATAGCGAGCGCCATACAGCCACATTACGTAAGACTGCGCGACCAACTTGCCGTCTGCCCCGTTGCCACGTCCAAGCGCCCAGGAAGTGCCCTGCAGTTCCTGCGGCAGGTCGTCCACAAGGTAAGCCTCGGAGCTGGCTACATTGCTGTGTCCTTCGCACATTACATCGTACTGTACAACCGGTGCTCCGGAAGAGAAGTCAACGTCTATGGAGCTTACATGCTGCTCGTGGTCCGGAAGCAGGCGGTCCATCGTGACGCGTTTACGTGGCGTGTAGGAGGATTCGCCGGTAACAATGACAGAATCCCTGAAGGTCTGGCCGGTGAATCCGGTGGAGGTGTCCAGCCAGTAGGATTCGATGAAGACCTTCTGGCCGGGCGTAGGCTCCACACCAATGGTCTTCAGGTAGAGCTTCGTGATATCGGCCTCGCCCCAGTCGTCTTCCACCTCGGAAGAGATGATAACGGTCTTGCTCCAGCCGCTGGAGACGCCTGCGCTCTGGGAGGCAGACATCTTCACAACGAGCTTATAGGGAGCGCTCTCGTGCTTTATTCCGGTGAAGATAATCAGTTGAGGCGTGACAGAAACGCTATTGTATTCCACGTTGGGCACAGCAACATGTCCCAGGGGAGCGTCGGCAATGATGGATTCGCCGGCCATCACGCGGTTGGCGTTGAGGCGGACGTAGAGATTGATGCCGGAGAGTTCAGCCTTCTGGCCAAATACGCTCTGGCCGCTGGTGTGCTGGGCGAGATTCTCCCAGGCGATCATCTGCTCGGCGGTAAGGGTCTTATAGGATTTGGTAATCTTTGAGAGGGAGGCGCGACGTACCACCTGAGCGGAGGTAGTCTGGCCGGTTGGCCAACTCCGAACGGAAAGGATGGTACGGTTGCCAACTTGGCGTGCCGTAACATCCTTAGCCGAACCGGAGAAGCCCCCGAAAGCGATGGAAGGAAGCGCTTGCATAGGTTTAAGTTTAGGTTAAAGTAAGCGACACAACCCCTTGTGCTGCAACAAATATAGTATAAACTTTTCTTATTGCAAAACAATTATTTACGATATTTTAACGCAAGTATTGCTTTAAGTATATAGGGGTGTAATAGGGTATATCCGGGTGTATCCCCGGGGCAAAGAAAAATCGAGCCAGCGCATACGTTCGGCGTCAGCTCGTCAAATCAAAGGTCAAATCTCAGACTGAGAAGGAAAACTTCAATGGCGTGTGAATGTTCCGGTAGCCGGTCTGTCGGTCCAGCAAAACATAGTGGCAGTGGGCCTGGTACTCTGGTAAGTCAAGTCCCCAGATGTCCCGATAATTCTTGACCAGAATTTCGGCAGTAGAATCTCCGGCGCTGCAGGGAGCGAGGGCGAGAAAGTTCCGCATCAGGCCTGGTTTCTTTCCTCTGCCCGGGCTTGTCAGTTGAAGTTTGAGGAGAAGTTGGTATCGCTCCGGGGAAGGGCAGTCCTCAAAAGTTAGATGGAAGCGGAGAAGGAGATCGGTTGAATTCGGCCGTTCACAGGAAGCGAATTCCAGTGCATCAATCGGGAACTTGGCAAAGGGCTGCGGTTCCGGCGTGTGCTCATTTCCGAGGGTGTAGAAGCCATGATATGCGCTCACAAAGAGATTCTGCCCGCTGATATGCGAAGTGCCGTCAAATGGCGGTTTATGGCTCAATGCGCCCTTGCCGTACTCATGCCAGACTTTCTGTGTCTCGTGGGGGACGGTCCTCCAGGCCGCAAGCGCCCGCCGGTGAACTTCGAGCTGTTCAAGTTGGCCGGGCGTTCCCTTGAACTCGCACTGGGATTTCTTCTTGTAATAGCAACGCCCGTCCACATGATAGAAGGTCAGGTCTCCAACGGAGCCCCAACAATCAGCAATCAGCACGGATGGAACGAAGCGCGGCATAGTTTACAATAAGTCAAGTACTTACTGCAAATTTACGAAAAATCAAGCGAAGAACCATTTCTGTTCACACTTTCCGGTGGTTTTTGTTCACACTTTCGCAGCATCACCACACCTGGGTGGGAAGGTTTTGGGAAAGTCGGTTTTCGTTCAAATCAGCTGAATAGTTTCCTACAGTATAGTCACGAAATCGCCATTTGAGCGCAGTGAGGGCCGTTTTTAGTAGTGTAGAGTATAGGCCGGTAAAAAGGGGTAGAAAAAGGTAAAAGTGTGAACAAAAGTGTGAACAAAAAAGAAAACCCGCTGATA
>CACYCP010000097.1 GCA_902772985.1 uncultured Bacteroidia bacterium
TCCTATTGCGGGAATGAAAATCCCGAGTACTAACCGTTATACGAACCCACCAAACTTGGGATTGCAAAGGTAGCAATATTTTTTTAGAGCGCAAAAAATATTTTACAACTTTTTTTCAATCCCTTTATTTGACTGTAATTTCCAGTGTTACATAGCATACTTTGCCATCGACGCAAGTGACTTTGGCATCAACAGTATGCTTACCGGCGGTCAAAGTAACGCTGCCGGCAGGAACTGCATTTCCGTCAAAGCTCCATTCCACGCTCTGGGACGGACGGAAATCCGACTCTACCAGCGTCAGGGGGAATTTCTCCCCTACGGAATAAACTCCGGCCTTGGGATTATTTATGACGGGATAATCCAGGGTGGCCGATGCTGTCGATGCCTTGAAAGTAACCTGATTGCCATCAAAGGCTATTTCCTTGATTGAAATCTCGGACTCGGCACCGCTCCAGCTGACGGGAGTATATTCAGTGATGTTGGAAGAACCCGGGAAAGGAATGCGGGGAGCAAAACTGGCATCGTAATTCCATCGGTCATTATTGTAGTAATATCCGTATTTGAGGTCGTCCTGGGCGGCGGAAGGAACGACATAAAAGCAGGGATGGTCTCCGCTTGCGTTAAGGGCATTTGTCTCACGCCACTTGGACCAAAGAACAGAGGCCTTATAAGACTTGCCATCAAGAGTAACCGAGTTGGAAGACATATCCACATGATAGGCTACCATACCATAGGTCTTCGCAGGAAGCTTTGTGTCCCAACTATCGCTTTTACGGCATTCCAGAATGAAATATTCATTATCGACGTCGCTCGGAATCTTATAGGCTATGTCGTTATGGACCGAAGGCAGGGAATAAATACCGCTCTTTGAAATATCAACCAGCGCACTTTCATCCAGCCAGCCAAGCAGGATTCTCTCCAGCACGTTCAGATACGGAGGAATGCGGCCATTGCCATTATGAGAACCGGAAGACATAAGCGAATAATCGTAAAGGGCTGCGCTCCTTCCGTTTTTATCATAATCCGTATCGTAAAAATCGGGCAGTCCCATCGCATGGCCGAATTCATGGGAAACCGTTCCAATACCGGTAAGCTTGCCCTTTTCATTACCCGAGCCCACGAGTTCGTTGGAACAGGCATACCGGGCCACCTGCTTGCCATTATAAAACAGGTTGATACCAGCACTTCTAAGATCCCACTGGTGTGGCCAGACCGAGTCGCTGTCGGCAGAATCCGCCTCACCAAAACCGGCATAATACACATAAACCAGGTCCACAAACCCGTCATTATCCAAGTCGTATTGGCTGAAATCAATCTCGGAAGACAGCAAAGAACAGGCATCTCTGATCATTTCAGCCGGATGGGCGTCATTGTCATCAATGTTTTCGCCATAATATTTTTTCGTTTTGGAGAGTTTTACAGGACCGTAAACATCGAAAACAGGCTCGAATTTTTCATGTGAATTATCGTAATAATAATCCCTGGCCGAGCCCAGTGCGCCATTTGCATTGTAACCCTCCTTATTCAGCAAGTCTGAAATGCTTTGCTTAGGGTTAGGAATCTTGTAAGATAAATCCGAGAATTCGACCAGGATCACAAGGAAATGCTTCTGGCCCAATGCCACGTAATCTTCAGAGCCGGGAGCGGCTTTGGTGGAACGCCTGTGTTCCTCCCGGGATGTGGCAGCCCTTGAAGCCATCATTTTCGAGGTGACACCCGGAACAACCCGGAAAAAGCCGTCATTCTCCAATCTGACAACGCGTCCCTGACGGTCAGTAGTCCAGTGACCCCATTCGTCACCATGGCGCATGATTTCAATGACGCTGCCGTCCGGCTGCTTGTATGTAATCCATCCGGGATATGCGGGAACGGCGTACATCGAAAGACTCAGGAAAACGAGAACAAGCGATAATAATGTCTTTTTCATAAGCCTTACTTTTTAATCAATACACCATTTCCGGCATCGTCGGCAAGCCAGACAAGGCCGTTTTTTTCCTGATAAACCGTCATTATGTAACTTCCGGTCTTATAGGTTTTCGACTCCTTGTTCCAGGAAACGGAAATCTTGGTGCTGCTTCCAACGCCCAAATCGCTTGAATAACCATTTATTTCCAGCTGGTCCAGGCCCACGGGATTTGCAACCACGAAAGTCAGATCATCACCGTCAAACTCCCGGATAATCTGGTCCTCGCCGGCAATATACTGGCGCTTGGAGGATGTGAGATAAAGGCCCGGTATAGAGTTCTTAAGGACTTCCGGCTTGGCCTTCTGGCTAATAAGCAGGGTTTCGTTCAAGCGCCCCTGCGTGAAGATAACCTTTCCAAGACGGTCCTGGTCGGTATCGTTGTCCTTGATCGTCACAGAATACTTGGTGTCTGTCAAACCCTTCGTAGGAGCGGTAACACTGAACCAGTCCCCCCCCTGCACATTGTAACTCACTTTCACGTTAGTGCGAAGGAAGAATTCGAAAGTTTCTCCAAAAGGATTGGCCTGGAAAGAATTGATGGATAGCAGGATGGCATCCAGCTGCTTCTGTGTGATGTGTGCCGTACCCCTACCGCCACGCTTTGTGGTGTATTCAATGCTGGCGCTACGCACATCATAGGTGTTGTTGGCACTGATGGTTAGCGTAGAGCTGTTCTGGGAAACGGTAATCCATGAATACTTGGATGCTGAACTCACAGAAACAGCATCGCTGAGTGCAATCGTTCCACCGGAGGCCTCCACTTCAAAGGAAGTCTCCACATCTTCCGGCTTGCAGGAAAGAAGCAGCAAGCCGGCAAATAATAAACTAATCCAATATTTCATCTTCCCATTCAAATGAATAAAGTAACGATTCAACTTGCCTTAAATACTGGCGCTTGTCATACCTGGGGGCAAAGACGAATGCCTCCAGCACAATTATATCCTTTCCATCACTGCTATAGAAAGAATGGGAAACGAAGGGACCACCCATGAAATCGCCCTGGACCTCCCAGAAACCCCTGGTTTCCATGAAATTGCGGCCACGGAGACTCAAAGAGCGGGTTGTAGGCTCCACGGCCGTGGATGTGGTCATATAAGATCCATCCACCTGGCCGGGAACGTTCGCCTGCATTATTTCATTCCTTTTGGCAATGATTTTTTCAAGGGTGAACGGCTCCGGATCGCTTACCGGATATTTATAGACCAGGACGGTTTGCATCGTGTACTGCTTTTCATCGGCAATCCATACGAAGTCGTCCGAAAATTTGCGGCAACGGTAGCCCGAAGGGAAGTGGATAATGCCGCCGGTGACGTTTTTCACCGGGTCGCGCAGTTGCCTTTCCTCGTACAGTTTCGCATTGGCGATATTTCGGTCCCTCTCGCACTGCTCGAAGAACTCGGCAATCTTATGGCTGTCGCTGTTAAATAGCATCATCGCCTGATCGTTATCCACAGCGTAAAGCTGCACCACGGCCTGCGGACGCGCCCATATATTGTTTTTGAAATATACCCCCGTGTTTATAATCTGGGGATTCACGTTCACAACCAGGATATTCCTGTGCATACGGAACATGTTGTTGAAAGTTCCTGACGGGACATTGCTCAAGTTGAACAGAGGCTCCCTTTGGGCAAGGTAGGGAGTGTCTCCGGCAAGAGCCGTGCGGATGGCAATTCCCAAATCCCCTTCCCAGTGCTCGCGGTCAATAACCACCATAACCTCCCCGGCCTTTCCGCTCACGTTGGGAAGCAGTGAGCCCTTTTTGCCATTGCAGCCGATAAGGGCTGCCGTACAAGAGAGAATGGCCAAAAATTTAAATAATGTCTTCATATCTTTATCGTAATAATCGTCCGATATCATTTCCAAAGGCAAGGAACATAAGCATCAACAGCAGCAGCATCCCTATCCACTGCGCGATGATAAGGAAGCGCTCGGAAGGCTTCCGCCCGGTGAAAATTTCATACAGGCAAAAGACGATGTGACCGCCGTCAAGCCCGGGAATGGGCAGAAGGTTCATCACTCCAAGCATTATGGACAACAGCGCAAGGATATACAGGAACTGGTGGGAATTCCAGCTTGAAGGGAACACCTGGCCGATGGCAACGAAACTTCCCACCGACTTGTAAGCCCCGGTGGAAGGGGTTGCAACCAGCCTCAGGTCCTGTACATATCCGATGACCGTATTCCACGCCAGGGAGCAGCCGGAAGGGATAGCCTTCCAGAAGGAATAATCCCTGTGCTCAAGTTCGGGATTCAGAATGAACACCCCAAGGTGACCAAGGGAATCTATCTGCAGCGACAGGCTCAGGCTGTCGGCCCCGCGAAGGACCACTGCAGGGACCTCTTCCCCCGGGTGGTTTCGCATAATGGCCTGGAAGTCTTGCATATACTCGGCCTCTTCCCCACACATGGAAATGATGCGGTCCCCTTTTGCAAGATGGGAATTGGCCGAACCTTCCATAACGCTCACCACAACGAAAGGAAAGGCCAGGTCGAACATCCCGGGAGATGCTACGATATCCCCCATCCGCGCCTGGTCTATATAAATGACCAGCGTATCGGCTCCGCGAAGGAGCGTCGCCCGGCTTACGCGGCGGCGGGCAAGATCGGCCTGGAGATTCAGGAAATCCTGGGGGGCATAGTCGTCGTAAAGGAGAATACGGTCTCCGCTGCGGAATCCCAGTTCTTCGGCCAGTTCATTCACATAAACCGGGCTGTCGGCGGGGACATAATTATCCCCCCAGATTGCCAGGATGGATATGAAAAGCAGAAGTGCCAGGATGAAATTGTTAAGCACTCCCCCGCACATCACCAAAAGACGCTGCCAGGCGGGACGGGTACGGAATTCCCAATCCTGAGGAGGCAGCTTAAGCGCCTGGGTATCAAGCGACTCGTCCACCATTCCGACTATCTTGCAATAGCCGCCAAGAGGCAGCCAGCCAATGCCGTATTCGGTTTCCCATTCGACCGATGAGGGGACCAGCCTGGTGAACCAGGACATCTTGGTAGAGAACAGCTTCACCCCGCCCACATCGAAGAAAAGGAAGAACTTATCGACACGAATCTTGAATATGCGAGCCCAGAGGAAATGCCCCGCCTCATGTATGATAATGAGGACGGACAAGGCCAGCATAAGCTGCAATACCTTGATTGTGACAGCCATTTACATCAATTCTTTCGCAAGGTCCATTGAAACCTTATGAGTTTCAAAAATATCTTCAAGCGAAGGGTCTGCAACAAAAATCACACCATCCATAACACGGGAGATAACGGATGGTATATCATAGAATGATATTTCGTCATTCAGGTAAGCTGCAACAGCTGCTTCATTGGCCGCATTCATCGCACAAGGGATATTGCCCCCAGCCCTGATGGCATCGAAGGCAAGGGTCAGGCAAGGGAACTTCCCGGTGTCCGCCTCTTCGAAGCTAAGCGCCTGAAGTGCAGCAAAATCCAAGCGTTCCCCTTCCAGCGGAAGCCTTTGAGGGTAGGTCATTGCCAGCTGGATAGGAAGCCTCATGTCGGGACAGCCAAGCTGGGCAATCACGGCACCGTCGCAGAATTCCACCATGGAATGAATGACCGACTGGGGGTGCACCACAACGTGGATGCGATCCTCCGGAACGTCAAAAAGCCATTTCGCCTCAATAACCTCGAAGCCCTTATTCATCATTGTAGCCGAATCGATGGTTATCTTGGCCCCCATGTCCCAGTTCGGATGTTTCAGAGCATCGGAGCTTCGCGCCTTGGAAATCCTGTCCTTATCCCAAGTACGGAAAGGGCCTCCGGAGGCCGTAAGATGAAGTTTTTCCACCGGATTACCCATTGCTCCAAGGAGACACTGGAAAATGGCCGAATGTTCCGAATCCACAGGATAGATAACAGATGAGCAGCGCTTTGCCTCCCCCATCACCAGCGCACCCGCAGCAACCAGGGTTTCCTTGTTCGCAAGGGCTATGGTTTTCCCTGCCCTAATGGCCGACAACGTGGGTCTGAGGCCGCTGAACCCCACCATGGCTGCAACAACCACGTCCACCCTTTCATCCTGAACCAGCTCACATGCCGCATCTATTCCCAGATATACATTCACGGAAGGAGGCAGGGCTGCGCGCACCTGGGAATATTTCTCCGGATTGCAAATCACCACATTCGGAACGTTGAACTGAAGGGCCTGCTGAACCAGAAGGCTGGCGCTGTTGTTTGCCGAAATCATAAACACGCTGAAGCGGTCCGGATGCTGACGCACAACGTCCAAAGTCTGGGTTCCGATGGATCCGGTCGATCCTAAAATGGCTATTCGCTTTGTCACAGGAAAGGGGCTTAGAATTTAATATACAGGGCTGGATCTACGGCCTTGCCATCGCACCATAGCTCGAAATGCAAGTGGTCCCCCCTCGTCAGGGAATTGGACGAAGCCAGCACGGCTATAGGGGTTCCGGCTTTTACCCGGTCACCGGTTTTATGGAGCAATTTCTCGTTATTCTTGTAAATGGAAACGATGTCTCCCTGATGCTGCATCACAACAGTATAACCGCTTTCATCTTCCCAGAACGTGTAAATGACGCTTCCGTCCAGAACCGACATAATGACACTCCCTGCCGGGGCTGTGATATCGGCCCAGGGGTGTAGGGACAGCTCGAAAGGACGGGAAATGACGCCCTTTACCGGGGTATAGAACGACAGGGCCTCGATGGGAAGCATGCGCCTTGGGGCATCTGTCCCGGAGGCAAGGAAGAACTGCTCTTCTTTCTGGACATCGGCCCGAAGAATTGAATCCCGGAGGGCAAGGTATTTTTCGGGGGCGGCTTCGCGGGAAGCACGGGTTCCAAGCACCAGGCTGTCCATCTTGATAGGGTCCTCCCCTGCTACCACGCGACGCATATTCTCTGTATAAAGCTCCCATTGCAGAATCTTATTCTCCAGGGAATCTACGCGCAGGGCATTCTGGGCTGCAAGGCGGCGCGAATGTGCATTGGGGTATCCTGGAATAAGGTTTTTGATGGGCGTAAAAGCAATGAGGCTGAAAATTCCCACCAGCAGAATCACCCCGGCCGATATCAGCGAGGCTATCATGGCAGGCTGCGTAAAACGCAGGCTCCAAAGCCTTTCGTGCGATGTCACATTGGCCAGATGAAGTCTAAAAATCCTTATCTTTTTATCTCGATTCTCCATAAAATTCGTAACTTTGCCCCGCATGGACAGAATCATTGGCATAGACTACGGCAAAAAAAGGACAGGCTTGGCTGTCAGTGACCCGCTTGGCGTCTTTGCATCGGCTCTGGATACGGTTGATTCTACAAAGTTAATAGATTATCTGAAAAAATATGCCGAAAATCAGAGAATCGTTCGCTTTGTCATTGGCAGCCCGATGAACCTGGACGGGCGCCCTGCAGAGGCAATGGCCTCGGTCCGGGAGTTCATCCCGATACTGGAAAAAGCTTTTCCGGGCATTCCCATCAGCCTGGAAGACGAGCGCTTCACCTCCGTTCTTGCCCACAGGGCCATGATCGACGGTGGAATGAAGGCGTCAAAACGGAAGGACAAAGCCTCGGTGGACCGGATTTCGGCCGCCATTATCCTCCAGGCCTATCTGGACCGCTGCAACGGCAGCACCGGCACAGTCAATCCGGAGAACGTGCCTGAAACCCTGTCCCGAAAACATAAAAGAAGATGATCAGACCTATATACCTTTACGGCTCCGAAGTACTGCGAAAGACCGCGGCGCCCGCGAATTTGGAAGACAAGGGAGGCATCGTCAGCCTTGTCCAGGACCTCAAGGATACCCTTGCAAAAGCCGATGGATGCGGCCTTGCAGCCCCTCAGATTGGCGAAAGCGTGCGCGTGGTCATCGTGGACGGAGATGTTGTATCCGACGTTTACAACTACCTTAAAGGCTTCCGCCGCACCCTTATCAATCCGGAAATCATTTGGGAAAGCGACGAAAAGACCACCTATCAGGAAGGCTGCCTGAGTATCCCTGGAATCTACTGCGACATAACCAGGGCGAAATCAATAACAGTGCGCTACTACAATGAAGAACTCACTGAAGTCACTGAAACCTTCGACAATTTCGCCTGTCGGATGATTCAGCACGAAATGAGTCATCTGGACGGAGACCTTTTCACCGACCACGCAGCACCAATCCGCCGCAAAATGATAAGCGGCAAGCTACTTAACATCACAAAGGGGAAAGTGCATCCGCACTACAACTCCAAACTGAAATAATTACCGGACGCGAAGTCGGCGGCCTATACGCAGGATAGTGGTTTCGGAAATACCGTTAAGCTGGCATATGCGCTTGACGCTGGTACCGTACTTTTTCGCTATTTTGGAAAGGGTGTCCCCGCTGCGTACGGTGTGATATCGCATTGCCGCAGCCTCGGCCGCAGCGCGTTGTGCGGCTTCTTTTTTTGCATGCTCCTCGGCCAGCTGCCTGTCCTCCTGGTCCGTGCGGAAAATCTCGTCCTCGTCATCTACGCTTTGCACGTAGCGCTGGTTGGGATTAAAGTACCAGGAACGAATTTTCAGGAGGCGGTGCCTTAGCGTACCGCTTTCAAAATCAATGAGCCAGGCCGGATCGAAGGCAGCCCCGTAAAGCCGCGTCTCAAAATGCAGATGAGGGCCCGTAGAGCGTCCCGTAGAGCCGCCCAAACCAATTACATCGCCCGCACTCACCCACTGATCCGACTCCACCTTCCTCTCCGAAAGATGGGCATAGAAGGTCTCCAGGCCGTTTGCATGACGAATCACCACAAGGTTCCCATAGCCACCCACGTAATCCGAAATCCTCACCTTGCCGTCGAAAGCGGCCATAACCGGCGTCCCCTTCGGATAAGGCAGATCGATGCCCTGATGACGCCGTCCGTGCCGGTATCCGAAATGCGAACGCGGCGCCACGGTATAAGGACAGCAGTACGAATCCAGCGAATCCACCACCCAAAGCGAGAACTTGTCCGGAATGGGCACGGCATCACGGTAAGGATTCACAGTACGTGTATCCCAATATTCATTGAAAACTCTTTCATCGGCCACCAACGAAGGATCTTTCACATAGCGATAGGTTCCGTTGCTGTAAAGCACGACCTTCACGGCTGGATTGCCGGTGTCGAGCGTGTCGGCATAAGGCGTCCCCACCTTGTTCGAGGAAGGAATCTGCTGCCGGCCGTATTGATAACGCAGGGAATCGGCCTCCCTCAATTCTTCCTGTGCCAGGAGCGGAAGGCCAATACCCAAAACTGCAATTGCCGATAAGAGTGCTCGCTTCATTTTAACGGGTTCCTCCGAAACGTCCGATTATGATGTCATCGGCCTGGGCAATCTTTTCTTTCAGGAGCTCCTTGGACGTAGCTTCGCAAATGAAGCGCAGGTAGGGCTCCGTATTGGAAGGACGGATGTTGAACCACCACTGGGGAAATTCCAGGCGGTAGCCGTCGAAGTCCATGACCTTGGTTGGGGTTTCCTTGCTCTCGAAATAGGCTTTAACGGCATCCATGGCGCCCTTCTTGTCCTCTACCTTGAAGTTGATCTCGCCGGAATTCTCATAAGCGGTGAGACGGTCCATCTCTTCGCTCAGCTTGATACCCTGCTTCTTGAGGGCACTCACGATGCGCAGTACGATAATGCTGGAGAGCATGCCGCTGTCGCTGTAGAAGAAGTCCTTGAAATAGTAGTGTCCGGCCAGTTCACCACCCCACAGTCCGTCGATTTCGCGAAGCTTGGGGGCAGCAAATGCACGGCCGACACGCCAGGTGTGAACATCGGCGTTGTAATTATTCTTAAGATATTCAGCCACGGCGAGACTGGAACGGATCTCCTGCAAGACGCGGGGATTCTTTTCGCCACGCTCGTCGCAGAAGTAGCGGGCCATTAGGGCGACCACCAGGTCCGGAGCCACGAAGCGGGCCTTGTCGTCCACAAACATCACACGGTCGGCATCGCCGTCGTAGATAACGCCCACATCGGCCTTGATTTCCGCAACAAGTTTCTTCAGGGGCTCCACGTTCTTTGCCACAAGCGGGTTGGGCTCGTGATTGGGGAAGCTGCCGTCCATCTCGTCAAAGAGGAAAGTGGCGTCGTCGCCTTTGTAAACCTCCTTGGCGAAAAGGGTGCTCATGCCGTTGGACAGGTCGAAGGCAATCTTCAGGTTGGAATAATCGCCTTTGAACTTCATAAGGAACTTGATATAGTCTTGCTTGATGTCAATCTCTTTAACCACGCCTTTCCTGGCGGCGGGAGGGGTGGGTTTCCCCTCGTCAATCCATTGCTTTATCTGTCCCAGACCAGTATCCAGGCCAACTGGAAGCGCATTTTCGCGGCTCACCTTCATTCCGTTATACTCACGGGGGTTGTGGCTTGCAGTAATCTGGACCGAAGCCTTGTAACCGTAATTCGCCGTGCCGAAATACACCAGCGGGGTGCTGCTGTAGCCGATATCGTCCACATCGGCACCGGCATCGGTGATACCCTTGATAAGATAATCGTGAATCTCCTGTCCGGAAAGGCGGCAGTCGCGGCCGACCAAAACTTTATTTGCCTGCAAAAGTTCAGGAAGGAAGTAACCGACTTTGTAAGCAACTTCTTTGTCAAAATCTACATTGTAGATTCCCCTGATGTCGTATGCATGAAAAGCTCCCATAACGTTTAGATTTAGTAAGTTGCAAAAATACTAAAAAAAACGGAGTCCGCAAAAATCGGGCCCCGTTACAGGTGTGTCAAAGTAAGCCTAGAAATTAAACTTGGTCATGCAGATGATACGGTGGTTCAGTATCCACTCCGGCTCACCGGTGAACATTCCGCGGGCATTGCGCTCGCCACGGCCGAATTGTGCGGCGGTAATGTTGTACTCCAGGGATACAGTGAACTTACCAAGGTTCCAAGCCACGGTAGGCGTGGCGCGGAAGGCCTGCTGAATCTTGGTATCGGCCGAGTTGTTTATCCACAAATTGTTGTCGGCCAGGTCCTTGGTGGTACCCATCTGCTTCATGTATCCCAGCATTCCCATAACCTGGAATTTCTTTCCGTATTGGAAGGAGATGAAACTGGCCCAGTCCTGCATGGGAGTGTAGGTTATGGTACCGTTGGAGTTATAAGATGCAACTCCGTAACCGGACAGAAGGTTCAGGTGCTCTCCGCTCTGGGCGAAAATGCTCTTTGCACGAAGCTGGAACAAGCCGTTCGTATATTGCAGGAACACGAAAGGAGACAGAGTGCTCAGGAAGCTCTTGACCTCGATTTCAGGGCCGCTGCCATCCTGTACCCTCCAGTCGGCGTGAGTCCTGTAAGGACGCAGATTAACGATATCCAGGCCGATTTTACCCATAAAATGGGAATTCTTGTAGGCGACGCCCAGATAGAACTCGGGGAGGCCGTACTTGTAATAATCCCGGCTCTTTCCGGCAGGACCGGTGGGCAGGTAGTGGTTCAGGTACAAAAGACTGGCGGTGAAGGTAAAACCTTTGCCCAGATTCACGTCCACCGTGGCCTGGGGGCTACGGTTGAAGGGGTTGAAGGGCGCACCGGTCTCCAGATTGTTCATATGGGGCATATCCACTGCCATGGGATGCCAGGCCTGGCCCAGGGTGAGAGACACGGGACATTCGTCCCAGGTGAGTTTCATGAAGGCCTGACGCAGCCTCAGGATGGGAGTGGTTCCGCTAAGGGTGTAGAAATCGGCCTCTACCTTGCCCGAAATGCCCAGTTTATGCCATTTGTATTCCGACACGTCCAAACCCAGACGGGAAGTCAGGGACAGATACCTCCAGTTGAAACCTGCGTTCATGTCTATTCCATCCTTCATGTCGTGGTCCTTGGGCATGTAGAAATACAGGTCCTCGGTACCGGCGCTGACGGCACGGCTGTCAACGGTGAGGTAATTGCGGATGAAACCGTAAAGCTTGAACTTGGCAGGTTTTTCCTCCTGCGCAACGGCAGTGCTGCAAGCAAGAAGACCCGCAAGTATGATAATGTACTTTTTCATGAGATTCTTCACTTCGTTCAGAATGACAGGAAGACTAGGCGAACGGGAAAACTTTCGTGAGCCAGAAATAACCCAGGACAAAGCCGATGGTGCCAATTATGAGGCCAATCTTGGTCATGTCTTTTGTATCCACCATACCTGTTGCCGATGCAATGGCATTCGGAGGAGTGGAGATAGGGAAAAGCATGGCAATGGAGGCGCAGACTGAAACGAAAATAATCATGGCCTGGGTGCCACCAAGGGCCAGGAACTGGGCGTTATTGGCGGCTTCAGGATCGGCCATGCCATTAGCCACCACAATAAGGATGGGGATGAGCAGGGCTGCGGTTGCCGAGTTTGAAATGAAGTTGGAAAGAAGGTAGCACACAACGCCGGCCACAATGAGTACCAGCACCACGCTCATGCTGCCGAAAGGAATGGCATGGATGAGCACCTTCGCAAGACCGGTGTCCTGCAGGCAATAACCCAGACAGAAGCCTCCGGCCACCAGCCAAAGCACGTTCCAGTTGATTTCCTTGATTTCCTCCTTGCCGAAGAGCCCGCAAGCGGTGAAAACGGCAAGGGGAATGAGCGCGACGATATTGGAGTTGATATTGGTAAGCTGCTCAGTGGCCCAAAGGAGGATGGTACCCACGAAGGTAATCCACACCACATACAACTTCCAATCCTTCTTCTGCTTGCTCTTGGGGATTTCCAGCACCAGTTCCTTCGTTTTGAAGGGGAAGAACAGGCGGAGCAGCACCCAGGCAAGGAAAATCATGATAATTACGTAGGGAATCATGTGTACGCACCAGTCTCCGAAAGAAATGTCGATTCCGGCCTGCTCCAGGGCACCCTTTGCCGTAGCGTTGGGAGGCGTGCCGATGGGCGTGCCGATACCACCCAGGTTAGCCGCAACCGGGATGGAGAGGGCAAGGCCTATCTTACCCTTGTCATCGGCCGGAAGTTTAGAGAGCACGGGAGTGAGGAGTGCAAGCATCATTGCGGCGGTGGCGGTATTGGACATGAACATCGAAAAAACCGAAATCATGAGCAGGAAACCCAGGAGCACAATCTCCGGCTTGGTGCCGAAGAGTTTCAGCAGGGCCCTGGCAAGAGTAACGTCCAGACCATATTTTTCAGCCATGATGGCAAGCACGAAACCGCCCAGGAAAAGCATCACCACAGGGTCGGCCATTGAAGACATTATGCGGCCGTAAGGCACCAGGGTGCCGTACTGAGGGTCGCAGAAAATGCCTATGCCCTTATTGGATACGGTTAGAAGGGCCAAAACGATGACCACCAGCGAAGTGGACCAGTTGGGGATTATTTCGAAAATCCACATAAGGGCGGCAAAGACGAACATTGCAATAACCCTTTGCTGGACAACGGTAAGGCTCTCGATTCCGAAGAATGAAACGGGAACAGCCCAAAGGAAAACAGTGATGGCAAGTACCAAAGGTAAGAAAACAGCGTACTTGACATTGAATTTTTTAGCAGCCATTATTTTATACAATTTTATTTTTCGTATTCAAAACGGATATCCACGGGGATAGCCTCAAGTTCCAGTGCTACCACGTCCTGCTGGATGGAAGGAACCACCTTGGCATATTTTTCCACCAGAGCGCCTGCCCCTTCACGGTCGCCGGTAGCCTGGATCTCCAGGATGCGGGCGGCAAGGGCGGCAAGGGCCTCTTCAGTCTTGGCGTAATTGATGTCGTATTTGCCCGAATTCTTCCTGGCAATTGCGCCCTTCTCGACCAGGAAATTATAAATTATCAGGTTTGCCCTTCCGGTAGCGTCGCCCCAGCCGAAGCGGGTAGAACGGATCACGTTGGCCACGAAGGTGGCAATGACATCGGCCTTCATTATGAGGGCGTCAACCTTGTGGGTATCCACGTCCTTTATGCAAAGGTATGATCCCAGGACGTTCGCCTTCACCTTCTCGATGGTGAGGGCCTCGACGCCCAGGGCCTGGGCCACCTCTCCCTTGCCGTTTATCGTTTCTTTAACGCCCAGGGACTGAGCCACTTCGCGATAGACAATGTCCCAGTAGAAAGCGCTTGCATCCATGTGGGCCTGGTCATCGGCCTCGAAAAGGAGGGCGCCAACGGGGAAAACCGTGCGGTTGAATTTCTCGCGGATAATATTGTCGAAGAGAATGGTGCGGGTACCGTACTGCTCCTGGACGCGGGCGTCGTAAGGGAAATTGACGGCGATAACCTTATATCCGGCGTTCGGGAAGCCTCCGTAGTAAATAGCATCGCAAGAAAAAATGTTGGAGGCCTTGCCGGGGACGAAGGCGCTGTGCTCCGGATTTCCGGGGAGCGAGGCCTGAAGTTCCGGAAGCCTGTCGCAAAGCGCCTGCAGGCTGGCCGTGCGCTCCAGATTCTTCAAAAGGACATAGGCACCATAGGACGCCTTGATTCCATATCGCTGATCGTCAATTGTTTCAAGAGGGCCGATAACAAGGTCCATCTTGCTGTCGGTCATGTCCAGCCAGGCTTTTTCGCTTTCGAAATAATCGTCCGCCTGAACGGCTTCGGCCATTTTAAGCAGATATTCCCTCACGCTGGGCTTGATGGTGATGTTTGCAGCGGCCTGAAGAAGGCTGGCGATTTTCTCCACATTTCCGGCGAAGGCTTCGTGATACCACACAACCTCCAGATTTCCATCCTGATTCCTTCGGATAATGGTGTAGGGGCTGTTCTTGTCGGGATCTTCCAACTTGGCGAATTCCTCATCCGTCATATCCTTCGGATAGAAGTTGGCACCCGCAGGCCTTTCGCCGTAACCCTGGATGAATGCTTTGTTGTCAATACGGTCCCAGGGGCCGTAATTGAGCATTGCATATTCCCTCTGGGCAGCGTCTTCAAGATTGTCGAACACATCTTTCCGGCCGAAACTTTGTTCCCAATAAATTGCGTCGGCCTGGTCGGCGGCGAAACGGTACAGATTCAGAACCTCCTTGCCGTTATCAGTGATTCCCGAAAGGTCCGGAGCGGGAATGGTCACCAGCGCGTAGTTTTCCAGCAGACGTTCAGCCTTGGTCCGGTGCCTGTCGCAGGAGACCACAAGAAGGGATGCCGCCAGCAGCGCAATCATCAATTTTTTCATACAATTGCTTTGTCTCTCAATTAAGGTTGCAAAGTTAATTATTTATTTTGATATCCGTTTTTAATTCTTTACTTTTGTGGAACCTTTTTGGTACATCATTTTAACATTAATAACTAGTAACATTTTATTATGAAAACCACCGACATTATGGCACGCCTTCAGGCCAAATACCCTTTGGAGAAAGAGTATCTGCAGGCTGTTCAGGAAGTTCTGGAATCTATCGAGGATGTGTACAACCAGCATCCCGAATTCGAGAAGGCAAAAATTGTGGAAAGGATTGTTGAACCGGACCGCATTTTCACCTTCCGCGTAACCTGGATCGATGACAATGGCGAAGTCCAGACAAACACCGGTTACCGCATCCAGTTCAACAGTGCCATCGGCCCATATAAAGGCGGCCTGCGCTTCCATCGCGCCGTTACCCCTTCAATGCTCAAGTTCCTGGGCTTCGAGCAAACCTTCAAGAACGCCCTTACAACATTGCCGATGGGCGGAGCCAAAGGCGGTAGCGACTTCGACCCCAAGGGCAAGTCCAACGAAGAAATCATGCGTTTCTGCCAGGCTTTCATGCTGGAGCTTTGGAACTGCATCGGCCCGGACCAGGACATCCCGGCAGGAGACGTGGGCGTGGGCGGACGTGAAATCGGCTACCTCTATGGCATGTACAAGAAACTGGCCCGCCAGTACAACACAGGAGTTCTCACCGGCAAGGGCGGCACCTGGGGCGGCTCCATCCTCCGTCCGGAGGCCACCGGCTTCGGCGCCCTTTATTTCACGCATCACCTTCTGGAGAAGGCCGGCATAGACATCAAGGGCAAGAAAGTCGCCCTCTCCGGCTTCGGCAATGTCGCCTGGGGTGCAGCCATCAAGGCTACCGAGCTCGGCGCCAAGGTCGTGGCCATCTCTGGCCCGGACGGCGTCTGCCACATCCCTGACGGCATCACCAAGGAGATGATCGACTACATGCTCGTCATGCGTGCATCCAACCGTGACAAGGTCCAGGACATGGCCGACAGGTTCCCTGACAAGGCCAAGTTCACCGCAGGCAAGAAGAGCTGGAGCATCCCCGTGGACATCGCCCTCCCTTGCGCTTTCCAGAACGAGCTTTCCGA
>CACYCP010000098.1 GCA_902772985.1 uncultured Bacteroidia bacterium
AAGTACGGCATCAAGGGTGTGAAGGAAATCCTTTACAACCCCACGTACGAAGTACTCTTCAATGAAGAGACCAAGCCCGAACTGGAAGGTTTCGACAAAGGTCAGGTGACCGAACTGGGTGCCATCAACGTGATGACCGGCGTCTATACCGGCCGCTCTCCCAAGGACAAGTACATTGTGTACGACAACACCACCAAGGAAGGCAAACCCGGTGAAATCTGGTGGACCACCGAGGCTTATCCCAACGACAACCACAAAATGTCCGTTTCCACCTGGAAGGCCGTCAAGAAACTGGCCCAGCAGCAGCTCAGCGGCAAGCGCCTCTTTGTCGTGGACGGCTTCTGCGGCACCCACGCCGACACCCGGATGAAAATCCGTTTCATCATGGAGGTTGCCTGGCAGGCCCACTTTGTGACCAATATGTTCATCCGCCCCAAGAACCAGAAGGAATTCGACCAGGAGCCCGATTTCGTGGTGTACTGCGCCGCCAAGGCAAAGGTGGACAATTACAAGGAACTGGGCCTTCGCTCCGACACCTGCATTGCTTTCAATGTCACCTCCAAGGAGCAGGTTATCCTCAATACCTGGTACGGTGGTGAAATGAAGAAGGGTATGTTCTCCATGATGAACTACTATCTTCCCCTGAAGGGCATCGCCTCCATGCACTGCAGCGCCAATACGGACCTGAACGGCGAGAACACCGCCATCTTCTTCGGCCTCTCCGGCACCGGTAAGACCACCCTCTCCACCGATCCGAAGCGTCTTCTGATCGGAGACGACGAGCATGGCTGGGACAACAAAGGCGTGTTCAACTTCGAAGGCGGCTGCTACGCCAAGGTGATCAAGCTGGACAAGGAGTCCGAACCCGATATTTACAACGCCATCCGCCGCGACGCTCTCCTGGAGAACGTGACCGTGGACAACAGCGGCAAGATTGACTTCAACGACAAGTCCGTCACCGAGAACACCCGCGTCAGCTATCCCATCTATCACATCGAGAAGATTGTCCGTCCGGAAAGCCACGGACCGGCCGCCAAGCAGGTGATCTTCCTCAGTGCCGACGCCTTCGGCGTGCTGCCTCCCGTGAGCATTCTCACCCCGGAGCAGACCAAGTACTACTTCCTGAGCGGCTTCACCGCCAAGCTCGCCGGTACCGAGCGCGGTATCACCGAGCCCACTCCCACCTTCAGCGCCTGCTTCGGCCAGGCCTTCCTGGAGCTCCATCCCACCAAGTATGCCGATGAACTGGTGAAGAAGATGCGCAAATCCGGCGCCAAGGCCTACCTGGTGAACACCGGCTGGAACGGTACAGGCAAGCGTATCTCCATCAAGGATACCCGCGGTATCATTGATGCCATCCTTAACGGCGCCATTGACAAGGCTCCCACCAAGCAGATTCCTTACTTCGACTTCACCGTCCCCACTGTGCTGGAAGGTGTAGATACCGGAATCCTGGATCCTCGCGACACCTATGCAAATCCCGAGGAGTGGGATGTCAAGGCCAAAGACCTTGCAGGACGTTTCATCAAGACCTTCCGCAAGTACGAGGCCAATAAGGCCGGTAAGGCCCTGGTAAAGGCTGGTCCCCAGCTCTAGGCCTCCGTGTTCATAGAAAAAACGCCTGCCTTAAAATAGGCGGGCGTTTTTGTATATCGTAATGTAGAGCCAGTCGTAGAAAATACTGTAGGAAGGGAAGAAAAGCAACCACAGCGGGGTTGCGGCCCACCAGGGCAGGGTGAGAAACAGAATCAGAGCCCATATTAAGGCGAAAAGTGGTGTGCCAAGCAGTTTGACGGCGTAGCGTACCGTATTTGAAAAAGCCTTGTCCTGAATCTTGAAATGGCACAGGTATTCGGCTATGGTCCACATGGGTAAAGCCAGGATTGCGCTCAGCGCAAAAAGTGGGAATGTGAGCGTTGCAACAATGGCGTCTTTTGTCCTGTTGGATTTGGGACGGGAGGCTTCCGCAGCGGCAAGGCGCTCCGGATAGCTGTCATCGTCGGGAAGGAAGAAAAAGAGGGCAGAGAGCCGTTTGAACAGCTCTTCCTGCAGGGCTGCGTCCCTCGAATTCACATCCATGCCTTCCAGCCCGCGGGCGAAAGCCTGCACATCCAGAGGCTCTCCGAAATGAATCCTCACCCTGCCCCTGTAATGGAACCAGTCGCTGTAATCGAGGCCTAGCGGCAGGATGAAAGTGGGCCTTTGGGCGGCGCTGCGGAAAGCCATTGTCGCAATTCCGCGCCGCATGGGAAGAAGGGAATGCATGGTGCGGTGACGGCCTTCCGGAGCTATGCAAAACGGAATTCCATGCTCAAGGATGGAATCAATCAAGTTCATCGCCTGTGCATTCCGGGCTACTTCCTCCGGCTTATCGCGGTTCTTGCGGGCGAGGGGAATAATTTTGCAATAGCGAAGAAAACGGGCCACACCGGGATTTCGGAAAACATCGGCCCTGGCACCAAAGGAACTGGCCTCTTTGCGGGTTTGAAGCAGCACAAGCGCATCCATCAGGGTATTCGTGTGATTGTATGCGATGATCCATGCGGCATCGTCCATGCGGGGGAGGGTGCCCAATGTCTCCATTTCCCTGTAGCTGCGCCTTGTACAGAAATCGACATATCGGCGCAGGAGATCATATCTCTTGTCAGGAGTCCAGTATTCAGCCATTTTTGCGGGAGCGGTTGAAGATGGCGGCAACTGTAAGGCCCGATATGATGTGCCAAATGCCCCACCACGCAGTAATGACCAGTGTGCCGCCGTGGGCAGGGAAATTGGCAAAGAGGCTTGTCCCAAGCAGCAGCACGAGTCCAAGTCCGCTGTTCTGTATTCCGGTTTCGATGGTAATTGTCCGGCGGTCCTTCCTTGGGAGATGCATTACGGTGCCGGTTCCGAAACCTATTCCAAGGGCGAGCAGGTTGTGGAGCAGTACTACCAGGAAAATAAATTTGATGCACTGCAGGAAGGCATTGATATTACCCACGAATGAAAGCACCACCATTGCAAGGAAGAAGATGATGCTGAACCACTGCATGGGCTTTTTCAACTTTTCGGCCAGTTTCGGCAGGAAGTGCGAAGTGAGTATACCAAGGCTTAGCGGAATGCCCAGCAGGATGAAAATGGTCTTGAAAACGTCCCAGAGAGGGATAACCAGCTGGGGAACTTCGGCTGAAAGCCCGGCGGCCTTGATGTACAGGTTGCCGTACAGCCAGAAGTTGAAAGGCGTCATGAAAATGGCCAAGGCCGTGCTTATTGCCGTGAGACTGACCGAAAGTTCAATATTGCCCTTCGAAATCGAGCTTATGAAATTGGAGATGTTCCCTCCGGGGCAGGATGCCACCAGAATCATTCCTATAGCCATTGTCCAGCTTATCCATTTGCCGAAAGCAAGGGCGAGGAGGAAGGTCAGCAGGGGCAGGAGTATCAATTGGCAAGCCATGCCGGTGATGACCGATTTGGGACTTTTGAATATGGCCGCGAACATTCTCGGCTTGATTCCAAGAGCTACACCATACATGACGAAGGCCAGAACGATATTAATCGTATTCATCCCCCCGGCATTCAGGCTGACGTTGATTCCGTCAATCTGGGAAACAATCTCAGGACTCATAAATTTAGGTTTTGGCTGCCAAAATTAATAAAAAATCAACACTCTACAAATAATTTTGTATCTTTGTATGATATGGCAGACATCATTCTGGGCATAGAATCGTCCTGTGACGACACCTCCGCAGCCGTTATCTGCGACGGGGTCCTGTTGTCCAATGTAATTGCTTCGCAGCAAGTCCACAAGGACTTCGGCGGGGTGGTTCCGGAACTTGCGTCCAGGGCTCACGAGCAGAATATTGTCCCTGTGGTATCGGAGGCTGTCCGCCGTGCCGGAGTTTCCCTTGAAGATCTTACCGCCATTGCCTTCACCCGCGGTCCGGGCCTTCTTGGTTCCCTTCTGGTGGGTACGTCCTTTGCCAAGGCCTTGGCCCTGTCGCTGGATATCCCCCTTGTAATGGTAAACCACCTTCAGGGGCACATACTTGCGAATTTCATCAGGGAGGCCGATGTCACCCCCAGGGAGCCGCAATTTCCCTATATCTGCCTTCTGGTATCCGGTGGAAACTCCCAGATAGTGAAGGTGAAAAGTCCACTTGAATACGAAATTCTGGGCCAGACAATTGACGATGCGGTTGGGGAGGCCTTCGACAAATGCGCCAAGATGCTGGGCCTGGGTTATCCTGGCGGTCCGGTCATAGACCGCCTTGCCCGGCAAGGGGATCCGGAGCGTTTCCATTTCGCAAAACCCAGCGTGCCAGGACTGGATTACAGTTTCAGCGGACTCAAGACTTCTCTCCTGTATTTTGTGAGGGACAGGATGGCCGAAGATCCCAGCTTCTTGGAGAACAATAAAGAAGATCTTTGCGCTGGTTTCCAGAAAGCCCTTATTGACACCCTTATGCAAAAATTGGTGAGGGCGGCGAAGGAAAGCCGTATCCGCGAAATAACGGCCGGAGGAGGCGTCAGTGCCAACAGCGGACTAAGGGAAAGGCTGCTTGCAGAAGGGGAGAAGCGCCATTGGAATGTCTATCTTCCTCCTCTCAAATACACTACCGACAACGCCGCAATGATTGCCATTGCCGGCTGGTTCCAGTATAAGGCCGGGGTGCGCACTCCCCTTGACATAGCCCCGGTTTCATCCTTATCGGCATTTTAAGAATGAAACGCGGACTCAGAATATCGCTACGGGCCCTGGCCTTTATAATCCTGATTATATTGGGTGGGCTGGTGGCTTTGCAGTCGCCCAAGGTGCAAACCTATCTTGGGCGGGTGGTTGCCCAGCGTTTTCTGAAAAAGATTCCAGCCCAGGTGAGTTTTTCATCGGTTTCACTTACACCTTTCAATTCCATCGTGCTCCAGGATGTGCTTTTGATGGACCCGGCACCAGTCGTGGCTGAAATGGACACGGTGGCATATGTGCGAAGCCTCACTGCCCGTTTTTCGATCCTTGGCGTATTCGGCGGCCACGGCGTTTTTGTAAAAACGGTGACGGGGAAGGACATTGTGCTGAATCTTGCCTATGAAAATGACAGCAACGCCCCGAAGGGGGCGGTGATAAATATGATGAGAGTCTTTGGACGGCCATACAGTGATCCCGATAAACCTGCTTCGCACTGGGGTAAGGTCCTGAAAGCCAAGGAGGTCGATTTAGAGAACATTCACTTCCGGATGAAGAACATCCCTTCGCTCGAAAAGGCCCTTGAACGGAACTATTATTTCGGCGATCACGGCATCAATTTTTACGACATGGATTTCAGCGTTCCAAGTCTGGAGGCCTATAATGTGGACGTTGCCGATGACCTTATCCATGCGGAAAACGTAATCCTGCAAGCCCGGGAGAATAAAACCGGTTTTAAGATATGGGAAATATCGGCAAAGAAAGCGAGGGTTGGAAAGGCCAATGTGCGGGTCGATGACTTTTTCTTTATGGCCGAGGATTCGGAGGTGCTGTTCAAGTATATATCCCTTGACGGTCCTCAGGATGATTACTCCGATTTTGAGGAAAAGATTCACATGGACGGACAGATTCTGGAGGGCTCGAAGATATCTACTCATACCCTGAGTTATTTCGCCCCGCAGCTTGAAGGGTACAATTTCCAGGGCTATTGTACAGGCCATTTCCAGGGATTCGTAAACGATCTTCAACTGGAGAATTTCTTCGTACGCGATGTCCGAAACGATTTTGACGTCAGGACTTCTGGACGGCTCAGCGGCCTCCCCAAGACAAAAAGTACCGTGGTCGATTTCAAAGTCCGGGAAATCAATTTCACTTCCGATGGCCTCACCGGCTTTGTCAGGGGCTGGTCGCCCGGAGTGAAGACAGATTTCGGCAAATTTGCAAAAGGGGAGAGAATACGTTTTTCCGGTACTGTGAAGGGCCTCTTTAATCATATGAAGGTGGTGGGAGAGGTCACTTCCGATATCGGCGATATCCTTGCCGATATCTATGTGGACGGAGCCATTGATAGCGACGGCCCTGTAAAGATTGACGGAAATATGCGCACCCAGGAATTCCATCTGGGGAAATTCATTGGCAACAAGTCGCTGGGCCCGGTAACGCTTAATACTGACATGGAGGCCATTTTCTTCGATAATGGACCCTCCTTCAGGATGGATACTTTAAGTATAACTCACCTTAGGGCCTTACAGTACGACTACAGCGGGATAACGGCCTCGGGCATCTACAAGGGGGAGGTCTTCGATGGGAAGGTGAATGTGAAGGACCCCAACCTTGATTTCAGCTTTGAAGGCCGGTGCAACCTGAATCCAAACACCGAGGATGCCGAATACAATTTCTTTGCGAATCTTGCCCATGCCAACCTTTACCAGCTCAAACTGGACAAGAGGGAAGTATCCAACCTGAGTCTCACCGGTGAAGCCAATTTTACCAGGAGCACCAGCGGTGAACTCATTGGCGACGTTGTGGTTCACGACCTTACGATGGGTAACGGGAAAGGCGTGAATAATGTAGGAGACATCATAGTTCAGGCGCACTCCGTCAATGACCAGCACAGGATCAGGTTCCTGTCGGGCTTCATGGATGCCAATTTCACCGGCAGCGAATCCGTTTTCACTTTCATCTCGGACTTGAAAGCCCTTGTCCTGGGGCGGGAACTGACAGCCCTTAGCGCCAAGCCTTTGACCGAATGGAGCGGAGCGGAATACGAAGTTTCCATGGAAATGCACGATGCAAACGATTTCCTGGCATTCTTCGTGCCGGGAATGTATGTGGAAAACAAGACAGCTGCCAGGCTCAAGATTGACAGTGACGGATTTGTGGGCGCCAATCTTATGTCGGGCCGTATCGCCCGGAATGAAAAATTCGTAAAGGACCTGAAACTGGCCATGGATAATGGCGGCGACGACCTTTCAGCAGTGATTTCCGGCGGAACCATCTCCCTTGGTTCGGCCATAAACATCAGCGGCAGCCAACTTGAAATATCGGCCCGGGACAATAAGATAGACGCCAGTTACAGTTTCAACAACGGCGAAGAGGAGGATACCAGGGCTTCGCTTTTCCTGAGCGGGGATCTGGAGCGCAAAGACGGGGAACTGGAAGTTACCGCGCGCGTTCTTCCTTCGGACATCCATTACAAGGGAAAAACCTGGAATATCCTTTCCAACGACATCTTCTACAGGGGCGGCGATATCAGTGTAAAAAAGATCCAGGCCGTCAGGGACGATGAGATTCTTCAGGTCGATGGCGGCTATTCGCCTTCCAGGAAGGATACGCTGAAGGTCAAGATGGAGAGGTTCGACCTGTCGCTTCTTAATACCATTACCGGAAATGCCGTCCCCATAGAAGGTAGCGCTACCGGACAGGCCATGGTTCTGTCGCCGTCCAAGCCTTCGGCCGGCCTTCTTGCAAACATAATCTGCGACTCCACATACGTTAGCGGCAAGCCTTTGGGAACGCTTGACGTTACCAGCGTATGGGATGAAGAAAACAAGCGTTTCAACGCATTCGTCAGGAATAAATACAACGGGGCCGAGCAGCTGGACGCCGAAGGATATCTGGTGCCCTCAAGCGGTGCAATTCATGCAAAAGCCAGGCTTCAGGATATGGAAATGGGTGTGGCAGAGCCGCTTATGTCGGCACTGTTCTCGACCTTTACTGGAAAATTGGACGGAGAGATCGGGATTGACGGAACGGCCAGTGATTTCCATTTCAGCAGCAAGGACCTGACAATCCGGAACGGAAAACTTCTGATGGACCTTACCGGTGTGCTCTACAATCTGGAGGGCACCCTGGAGATGGACAACCGCGGACTGCATTTCAAAAATACAAGTCTTGACGACGGGGAAGGCGGACGTGGAAACGTAAACGGAAGCATCTTCTTAAGCGGGCTGAAGGACATTGACATGGACACCCACATCGCATTCCGGGACATGAAGGTGCTGAACCTTAGCCGCAGCCAGGGTGAGTATTTCTATGGGACCGGATATGGCAGCGGAAGGGTGGATATTACCGGACCCATGCAGAAAATGCTGGTCGCCGTGAATGTTGCTACCACCCGTGCCGGAAATTTCCGCCTGCCCTTGAATTCATCGTCCATCAAGTCGTCAACCGAGCTGCTTACTTTCACGGAACCGGAAATCGAAGAGGAGGAAGACCCTTACGAGGTAATGATGGCGGCTAAGCGGAAGGAGCAGCGGCGAAGGTCCGACCTTGGCTTCACTCTTACGGTCAGGGTAACCCCCGAAATGCAGGTCTATCTGGACCTTAGCGACGAGAACAGCCTGAATGCCTATGGCAGCGGAACCATAGAAATCGCAAACCGCTCTTCCCAGGGAGAATTCACCATGGGCGGGGACTACGCCATCAGCGGTGGCAGTTTCCAGTTCTCGGCCATGAATCTGGTAAGCCGGAAATTCATTGTCCAGGAAGGCAGTTCCGTACGTTTCAACGGAGACGTATGGAATACCGACCTGAACATCCTGGGTTTATATGCCACGAAAGCCAGCCTTGCCAACCTTGTTGCCGATGAGACTGCCGTGACCCGTCGTCCGGTGAACTGCGGAATCAACATTACCGGCAAAATCCGTAATCCGGAGGTCGATTTCTCCATCGATGTCCCGGATTTGAATCCGGCCGCAAAAGCCCTCGTGGATGGTGCCCTTAATACCCAGGACAAGATTCAGAAGCAGTTCCTTTACCTTCTGATAGCCGGCAACTTCCTGCCAAGTGAAGAGTCCGGAATCAGCGCCAACGGATCCGACGTGCTGTTCAGCAACGTATCCAGTATAATGTCCGGCCAGCTCAACAACATATTCCAGAAATTGAACATCCCCCTTGACCTTGGCTTGAATTACCAGGCAACTCAGAACGGCAGCAACATTTTTGACGTGGCTCTGAGCACCCAGCTCTTCAACAACAGGGTTGTGGTGAACGGAAATGTGGGTAACAAGCCCCTGTACGGAGGTACGGCCACCACGGAAATCGTCGGCGACATAGACATTGAAATCAAACTGAACCGCAGCGGTTCCATGCGATTGAAGCTCTTCTCCCATTCGGCCGATCAGTTTACCTATTATCTGGACAACAGCCAGAGAAACGGCGGCGGTATTGCCTACCAGAGGGAGTTCAATTCCTTCCGGACTCTGTTCCGCAAACCCAGGGAAGAAAATACCATGCTCCCTTCGGCATCCAACCGAGTGGTGATTCAGATAGACTCAACGGGCAAATCGAAAGTAATAAATGAATAAGGGAAAACTCTATCTTATTCCAACCCCTTTGGGTGATGGACCGGTGGAAGCGGTGATTCCCTCCGGAGTGCTGGGAATCCTCCCTCAAATAAAATGCTTTGTAGTGGAGGAAGTCCGCACTGCAAGGCGTTTCCTTTCTGCCGCAGGGCTTAAGGGACGGATAGAAGAGCTCAGTTTCCATACTTTGAACGAGCACAGCAGCCCTTCTGACGTCAAGGCTCTTCTACCCCTTTTTGACAGCGGCGCCCCGGTGGGCCTCCTTTCCGAAGCGGGACTTCCGGCGGTGGCCGATCCGGGAGCCCGTCTGGTGGAACTTTGCCACAGGCACGGGATTGAGGTCGTACCCCTTTCAGGGCCTTCGTCTCTTATGATGGCGCTTATGGCTTCGGGCCTGAACGGCCAGTCCTTCGCCTTTGCAGGTTACATTCCGGTGAAGGCCGAGGATCGGCGTGCAGCCCTTCGGCGCCTGGAAAAAACGTCTTCCCAGTTACAGCAGACGCAGATTCTTATTGAGACGCCTTACCGCAACGATTCACTTTTTGCCGATATCCTAGCCACCCTCTCGCCCCAGACCAGGGTGTGTATTGCGGCGAATATAACTTGTTCGGACGAGCTTATCCGCACCAAGAGCGTGCAGGAGTGGAAGGCTGCGCCCCCCAGCATCGGCAAACGCCCTTGTGTATTCCTTTTCCTGGTATGAAGATAGCCTTCACAACTCTTGGATGCAAGCTGAATTACGCCGAGACCTCTACCTATCGCAGAGGTTTCGAGGATGCAGGCTGGGAAGTCGTTTCTTGGAGCGCTAAGGCCGACTATTACCTTGTGAACAGCTGCGCCGTTACTGAAACGGCCGAGAAAAAATCCCGGAACCTGATACGCCGGGCCCATAAGACCGCCCCCGAGGCCAGGATAATAGTTACCGGATGTTATGCCCAGCTTCGCCGGGATGAATTGCTTTCAATTGATGGCGTATGGAAGGTTTTCGGGGCGGACGAAAAATCTTCAATCGTATCTTCCACCCTTAATGAAGGTATTGTGCCCCAAGTAGAGGAAGCTACATTCGGGGCATACAGCAGCGGGGGAGACCGGACTCGCAGTTTCTTGAAAGTCCAGGATGGCTGCGACAATTTCTGCGCCTATTGCACCGTTCCCTTCGCAAGGGGCCGAAGCCGGAATATCCCTGTGTGCCAGGCCGTAAAAGCTGCCGGTCAGATTGCTGAAGCCGGGGTGAAGGAGATAGTTCTGACGGGGGTGAACACGGGTGATTTCGGCCGGACCACTGGGGAGGATTTCCTTTCTCTCCTTAAGGCATTGGACAAGGTGGAAGGGATAGAACGTTACCGTATTTCATCCATTGAGCCAAATCTGATTACCCCGGAAATAGTGCATTGGATAGCCTCTGGGACCAAATTCCAGCCCCATTTCCATATCCCGCTCCAGGTTGGGAACGACCTTTTGCTACGGCAGATGGGCCGCCGCTACGACACCGCTCTTTTCGCTTCCCGTATAGACCTTATCCGTGAAGCGATGGAGGGCCCGGGAAAGCCCAAGGTCTTTTTCGGGATAGACGTAATCGTGGGACTTCCGGGGGAGACGGACCAGTTTTTCATGGAAACTTACAAGTTTCTGGAAGAGCGCATCCGACCGGCTTTCATTCACGTTTTCCCTTATTCCAAGCGTCCCGGCACCAGGGCTGCGAAGATGAACGGGCAGGTCAAGGATTCCATCAAGACCGAGAGGGTGGCAAAACTGGAGGAATTATGCGCCCGCCTGCACTCTGCCTTCATCGCGGAAAACAAGGGCATCAGGGAAAAAGTCCTTTGGGAGTCAAGTGTTAAAAATGGACTTATGGGTGGGTACACCGGCAATTATATCCGTTTGGAGAGGCCGTATGAACCATCTTTGGTGAACTGTCTGGAGGATATTGTCATATGACGAAGCTTAGATTTCTTGGAACCGGAACCTCGCAGGGAGTGCCAATCATTGCCTGCCAGTGTGAGGTGTGCAAGTCGGTGGACAGCAGGGACAAGCGCTTCCGTTCGTCGGCCCTTGTAATGCACGATGGATTGAATATCCTTGTGGACGCCGGTCCGGATTTCCGTTCCCAGATGCTTGCCGCCGATGTCCGTCATTTGGACGCCATCCTCCTTACGCACAATCACAAGGACCACACCGGCGGCCTGGACGATGTGCGCTCATTCAATTACATAGACCGGAAGGCGGCCGAGATTTATTGCGAACCCCGGGTTTTGAAGAGCCTGCGGAACGATTACTCCTATGCCTTTGCCGAGCACAAGTATCCCGGCGCCCCGGAGTGGCATGTCCACACAATCGATGAGCGTCCATTCCGCATCGACTCCACAACTGGCCGCGGAGAACTGGAATGGGTGCACGACAAGGGCTATTTTTACCGTCAGGCCGATGGCAGCCTTACTCCTTCGGACACCACTGTCACCGAGGCTCCCACACTGAATCCTAACGTCATTCCCATCAGGGGGTATCACGACGAGATGCCGGTCCTGGGTTTCCGCTTCGGCGACATAGCCTATATTACCGATATGAGCCGGCTTCCGGAGAGCGAACTACCTAAACTTCGTGGGCTTAAACACTTGACCCTGAATACTGTGGGCCGCCATCCCCACCATTCCCATTTTTCCTTGGAGGAGGCCTTGGAACTCGCTCACGTCATAGGGGCCGGGCACACCTGGCTCACCCATCTTTCACACTCCTTCCCTCCGTATGAAAAATTTGCTGCAGAACTTCTGGAGTTCTGCAGCAGGCACAAACTAAATTCGATTGTCCAGCCCTCTTACGACGGATTGGAGATAGACGATTTCTCGGCGCAGGCAATTCCGTCCAAGGCCGATGAAACTATGCCCCCCGCATAGCCCGCGCCTTCCCCGCAGGGATAAAGACCGGGAACATCCACGTGCTCCAGGCTTTCCGGGTCACGGGGCAGCCTTACAGGGGAAGAAGTCCGGGACTCTACACCAAGCACCATCGCGTCATTGGTGTAATAGCCGTGCATTTTCCTGTCAATCTGGGGGAAAACTCTCCTGAGACGCATTGCAACATGCTCCGGAAGCAGCTGATGCAGCGGAGCCGGAACGACTCCGGGATGGTATGTGCTCTTAGGAAGGTCCTTGGACTCTATCCCGCGGCAGAAATCCTTCAACCTCTGGGCCGGTGCTGCGAAAGGATGCCTTGCCCCGTGAGTCTGGGCATATTCGAACATCTTCTTCTCCACATCCCTTTGGAAATCCATCAGGGCGAAAGGGCCTTTGTATTCCGCCGGCTGGTCCCCGGGCTCTATCTGGACAACAACTCCTGAATTCGCCCATTTTGAATTCCGGGCCGAATTGGACATACCGTTAAGAACTACGCTGCCCTCCTCGGTGGAGGTGGGGACAAGTATGCCGCCTGGACACATGCAGAAGGAGAATACGCCTCGGCCTTCGCACTGCTCTACGAAGGAATATTCGGCCACAGGCATATAGGGCTGGTATTTGCCGTGGTAGCGCATCTGGTTAATCATCCACTGGGGATGCTCCACACGAACGCCCATCGCAAAGCCCTTCGCTTCAATTGCCCAGCCTTTCTGAACGAAAAGCTCATATATGTCCCTGGCGGAATGGCCGCAGGCAAGGATTACTTTCCGGGCCTTGAAAACTTTGTCCCCGCAAAGCACCCGGAAGCCATTCTCCTCCGGAATAATGTCGCTTACGCAACTGTCGAAGTGATACTCTCCGCCGTGCTCTTCTATGCAATGGCGTATATTCTTTACTATTTCCGGAAGGCGGTCGGTCCCTATGTGGGGATGGGCGTCTATGAGTATGTCTTCCGATGCTCCGAAGGCGACCAGGCTGTGGAGGACCTCACGGATGTCGCCGCGTTTGGAGGAGCGGGTATAGAGTTTTCCGTCGCTGAAAGTGCCGGCTCCGCCTTCTCCGAAACAGTAATTTGAATTGCTGTCCAGAATGCCCTCGGTAGAGAGCTTGGCAATGCTGGCCTTCCTTCGCTCCACATCCTTGCCGCGTTCCAGAATAATGGGTTTCAGCCCCTTCTGGAGTAGTTTCAGGGCAGCGAACATTCCGGCAGGGCCCGCGCCGATGATGATAACGGGAGCGGCTTCCTTCACGTCCTTGTACGGCTCCAGGGAAAAGGGCTGATAAGCTTCCCCCTCCCTGTAGGCCTGAAGCCGGTAGCGCCATAGAATCTCGCTTCTGGCATCGATGCTCCGGCGGACTATGTCCACGTGCGCCAGTTTATCGGCCTTGACCCCCAAGGCTTTGGCGGCCGCCTCATTTATCTGGGCGGCCGTCAATTCTTTAGCGGGATTAATGGCTATTTCAAATTCTTTCACTGCTTGCTGTCCAGCTGGTCAAGCGCATAGTCGTATGCGCCGATGGAGATGGCAGTGGAAGTGCCAATCTTGTCGATGGTTACACCGATGCGCTTCTGAGGGTCGTAGGTGACGGTTTTGTCGGTGCCGTAAACCTTCAGCTCGCGTGCGTCACCCTTGGCGAATTCGGCGAATTCATTCTCGTTGTCAAGGTCGTAAACTTTCATCTGGACCTTCTGGATGGTATCGCCGGAAATGGTCTTTACGGTTCCGCGCATGGCTTTCAGGAGGGCCGGCATGAAGAACTTCCTGGAAGCGGAGATGCCGCCTCCGATTACAATGAGTCCGTCAATTGTCTGGGCGGTAACGGCCATGGAGTTGCCTGCGGCGGTGCCCAGGGCCTCGAATGCCGCAAGGGCAGCCTTCTTGTCGCCCGGCTTTTTGCCGTCGGCAATGTCGTAAATGTCCTTGGGGGTAAGGGAAGGATCCTGGACTCCGGATTGCTCGGCATAGACGCGCTTGATGGCCCTGATGGACACGCTGTCTTCGATGATGAGCCCCGGAAGCAGGCTGTTCGGGTGGCAGTAGGTTTCGGCGCAGCAGTTATCGCCGCGGTTAAGCTTTTCGTTAACCACGACACCCATGCCGAAGCCGGTGCCGAAGGTGTAACCTATAAGATTGTGGTAGCGTTTGGCGCTGCCCAGTTTTTCCAACTTGTCGTTGACATCCGGCAGGGCGCCGCTCAGGGCTTCGCCGAAGGCGAAAAGGTCGCCGTCGTTGTTGATGAACACGGGAATGCCGAAAATCTCCTTCAGATACGGCCCCAGGGCCACACCGTCGCGGAAACTGGGGAAGTTGGGGAGATAGCCTCCGATGATGCCGTTGGCATAATCGGCAGGGCCGGGGAAGGCGAAGCTTATGGCCGAAGGCTTAATATCTCCAAGCTGGTTGATAACGGTCTTGAAGCCAGTGACGATGGTCTGGAGGCAAAGGTCCAGGTCGTTGGCGTTGGAAGGAAGGGTAATGGGGACGATGATGAATTCTTCACCACGCATTGCCGCAAATCGCATCGAGTTGCCGCCTGCGTCCAGAGTCATTACCACGCGGGTATCATTTTTATACTTTCCCATATTATTTGAGTACTTCTTCAAGTTTTTCAGCAAGATCATTACCCCTCAGGCAGCGGGCTACGATTTTTCCGTCCGGGTCGATGAGGAGGTTGTCGGGAATGGAATTCACGCCGTAAACATCGGAGGCTACGGTCTGCCATCCCTTAAGGTCTGAAAGGTGAATCCAAGGCATACCCCAGGTGTTGATGGCTTCAACCCATTTGTCCTTGTCGCGGTCGAAGGACAGGCCCACAATCTGGAAATTCTTGTTCTTGAACTTGTTGTAAGCCTCGGTAACATAGGGCATCTCGGCCTTGCAGGGACCGCACCAGGAGGCCCAGAAATCTACCAGCACCCATTTGCCCTTGCCCACGTATTCGCTGAGCTTGTGCATATTGCCGTCCACGTCGGCTTCCTCCAGGTCGCTGAACTGCTTGCCGATGAAGGCCTGCTTCTTGGCTTCGGCCGCTTCCTGGCGGGCTTTCCTTTCGGCCTGCTTGGAGATAATCTTCTGGGAATAGGGATGCTTTACGAAGGCATCGTCGCTTTCAATGGCCTCTTCCAGTTTCTCTTCCTCTACAAGCTGGTAAAGCATGGGAAGGAAAGCGGCGGGAAGGATGTTGTCCTTGTTGTCGTCAATGATGCTTTCGTAACACTCTCCCAACTTTTCAATGGCGTCGTCAATCTCTTCTTCGGGAGCTTCCTCTCCCATAAGTTTCATGACCTTCATATAGGCTTCCGTGGTTTTATTGCGGGTTGCGTTCAGCTTCTCGTTAAGTTCCGAGCCCTGGAGGGTGTTGTCCTCGAGGGATAAGCTCACGGGAGTGCCGTCGTTGAAAAGGAGGGTCTGCTGGGGACCGGGATTGCCCTGGACGCTGATGGCAAGAAGGGCGTCCTTATCGGCCTTGCCATTGAAGGCGAATGTGCCGTCTGCGACTACGGCGCTGTCAATTTTGGCGTCGGTGGCTAGATCGGTAAGGAAAAGGGTGGCTCCGGTGGGGGCGCCGTTTCCAGTGATGTTGTAAGTGGTGCCCTTGGGAGCACAGGCGCAAAAGGCAGCGATTGCTGTCAGGCTTGCGAAAATGGCTTTGCGTTTCATATAATGCATAATTTGTTATTTGGCTGGTGATAGTCCTACAAAGTTAGGAAAAATTTTGCCAAATTTCGTATATTTGTGAGCGTTATGGTTACGGAACTTGTCGATAAATATGTATTTCTGGTCCAGAGCTTTGTCCAGGCTGGAGAAATGGGGCTCAGCTGGCCCCAGATTCAGTCCCGCTGGCTTTCCAGATATGGGGAAAACTATCCCCGCCGCAGTTTCGTGAACCACAGGGAGGCGGTGGAAGAACTTTTCGGCATTGTAATCCGTTGCGACCGCAGCACCAACCGCTATCTGATAGACAGGAGCGAAAGCGCCGTGGACCGCCGCGAGGCCGTGGAATACCTTATAGACACTTTCACCGTGAACAGTCTCCTCACCCTTGGGAAGGAAAGGCTCACCGGCAGGGTTTCGGTCCAGGAAGTGCCTTCGGGCCGAAAATGGCTGACTACCGTGATGCAGGCCATGCTGGAGAACCGTTGCCTGAGGATTTCCTATCGGAAGTACATGAGCGAGGAGTCGGAGCAGCGGGAAATCCGCCCCTATGCCGTGAAAGAGTTTGCACGCCGCTGGTACATTGTGGCTTACAGCGAACAGTCCGGGGGTTACCGCGTGTATGCGATGGACCGTATAGTTGAAATGGAGAGCCTGGACAGGCAGTTCAGCCTGCCTCCTTCATTCAGCGTGGATGTCCTTTTCCAGGACTGTTACGGTATTTATCTGCCGGATTCAAAGGAACAGAAGCCCGTGCTGGTGAAACTTCGCACCACCCTCCGCGAAGCCGCCTACCTTCAGGACCTGCCACTGCATCCGTCCCAGATGCTGGTGGAAAGGGAAGGGGATAAGTGCATCTTCGCTCTTAGGCTCATTCCCAATCCCAACCTTGTCATGGACCTTTGCCGATATGGCAACTCCCTGGAGGTGCTGGAACCGGAAAGTCTTCGCGAGAGCGTTCGACAAGCATTGAAAAAAGCAATTGAAATATATGAAAATTAAGCATTTAACCCTTGCGCTGGCGGCTTTTTGCATTGCCGCTGTATCTTGCTGTGACAAAAGTATGAAAGCTCAGAAAGGCTACATCGGAGCGTCGGAAATCGAGGTGACCGACGGTCTTATGACTCCGGAAATCCTCCTTTCGCTGGGACGCCTGAGCGATCCCCAGCTTTCCCCGGACGGGAAAAACATCCTTTATGGCGTAAGCTACACTTCCATCGGGGAGAACCGCAGCGTCCGCAACCTCTTCATCCTTCCGGTGGAAGGGGGTGACAAAATCCAGCTTACGATGGACGGAAAAAGCATCTCGTCGGCCCGTTGGAGCAAGGACGGGAAGTACATTTTCTTCCTTCAGGGCGGAAAGCTTTACAAGGCCCCTTACAATGACGGAAAGCTTGGCCGGAGAGTCCTTCTTGCCGATATTCCCGGCGGGATTGACGATTATCTCCTTTCCCCGGACGAGTCCCAGTTCATCTATGTTTCCAATGTGCACAGCGAGGTGGAAGTTCCTTCGGACAGCGACCCTTCGCTGGACAAGGCCAAGGCTTATGCTACCGAGAACCTGATGTACCGGCATTGGGACCATTGGCTCACCGAACTTCCCCACAGTTTCGTGGCTACTCTTGGAAACGGGGTGGTTACAGAAGGGATGGACATCCTGGAAGGGGAGCCCTTCCAGCTTCCGAACGGACCTTTCCCGGACATCGCCGACCTGGCCTGGAGCCCCGACGGCCGCTATATCGCCTATGCCTGCAAGAAGCTAAGCGGAAAGGAATATGCCTTCTCCACAAATACGTGCATCTACATTTATTGCCCCCTTACCGGACAGACAAGCCAGGTAACATCCCAGGGAGGATACGACACTTGTCCCGTCTGGAGCCCTGAAGGGGACCAGCTTGTCTGGATATCCATGGAAAGGGATGGTTATGAAGCCGATAAACAGCGCCTTATGCTTGCCGATGTGGAATATGCCGCGGAAGATGGCGAAGGCCAGGTTGAGAACCCGGTCATAAGCAATATCCGTGAACTCAGCGCTTCATTTAAGTACAATGTAGAGGCTCCGCTTTGGGCCGAAGACGGCAAGTCCATTTATTTCAGCGCCCTTGCCGAAGGTATCAAAGGTATTTTCAACGTCGTTCCCGCCGACGAGCCGGCTATCAAAAGACTGAGTTCCGAAAGCCTCTGGTTCGATTTCGCATCACCCTTCGGCATTCTTCAGGACGGAACTATCCTGACCACTTTCGCGTCGATGGATTTTCCTACCGAAATTGTCGCTCTTAACGACAATTCCATCCGTCAGATCAGTTTTGAAAACGAGCATCTGCTTGGCCGGCTGGACAAACACGAAACCGAAGCACGATACATCAAGACCGTGGATGGGGAAGACATGCTGACCTGGGTGCTGTATCCTCCCCACTTCGACGCTACAAAAACTTATCCCGCCATTGAAATATGCCTTGGAGGCCCCCAGGGGACGCTTTCCCAGGGTTGGAGCTACCGCTGGAACTATATGCTGATGGCGCATCAGGGATATATCGTGGTTCTGCCCAACCGTCGTGGAACAACTGCATTCGGCCAGCCTTGGTGCGAGCAGATATCCGGCGACTACATCGGCCTGAACATGCAGGATTACCTTTCCGCGGCCAAGGCCATCAAAGCCGAGCCCTATGTGAGCGGAGTTGCCGCCTGCGGTGCGTCATACGGTGGATACAGCGTGTATTACCTTGCCGGAATCCACGGCGATGTTTACGACTGCTTCATTTCCCACGCCGGCATCTTCAATGAGGAGCATATGTACCTGACAACGGAAGAGATGTGGTTCCCGAACTGGGACAACGGCGGCATTCCAATGGAGTATGCCTATACCCCGGATCAAACCGGACCGTCCGGCGACGGGGTTACTTTCGGCGGCATTCAGCAGGCAGGCTCCCCCTGGAGCAACAAGGCCGCTGCCGTGCGCCATTATGCAAATTCTCCGCACATGCTTGTACGGAACTGGCATACTCCCATCCTTTGCATCCACGGCGGGGCGGACTTTCGCGTCCCTTACGATGAGGGAATGGCCGCATTCAACGCCGCCCAGATGATGGGTGTGCCTTCGAAACTGATTGTCTTCCCTGACGAGAACCACTGGATTCTCCAGCCGCAGAACGCCCTCTACTGGCACCGCAGCTATTTCGAATGGCTTGACCGCTGGATGAAATAATCAAGAAATTTGGGAGTAATCCCGGATACCGTACTTGTCCCGGCGCAGTTCGTTTGCGAGCGGGACATTTTTTGGGGCCGACAGGCCGGGATCCTGGTCCAGGATGTGCTGGGCATATGCACGGGCATCGGCCAGAATGAGCCCGTCCTTTGCGAGGGAGGCTATGTTCAAATTGATGGGAAGGCCGCTTTGCTGGGTGCCTTCAAGGTCTCCGGGGCCGCGCATCTTCATGTCTTCCTCGGCCAGTTCAAAGCCGTCTTCCGTTGCGCACAGCAGGTCCAGCCGCTTTTGTGATTCCTTGGAAACCTTTGTCCCGCGCATAAGGATGCAGTAGGATCGTTCGGCGCCGCGTCCCACTCTGCCGCGAAGCTGGTGCAACTGGCTCAGGCCGAAACGCTCGGCACTTTCAATCACCATCACCGAAGCATTGGGAACATCCACGCCCACTTCTATGACCGTGGTGGAAACCAGGATATTGGCCCTGCCGGCAGCGAATGCGCTCATATTGAATTCCTTATCCTGGTTGCTCTGCTGCCCGTGGACTATGGCAACCTTGTAATTCGGGAGGGGAAAGGCCTTGATAATCTCTTCATACCCAAGTTCCAGGTTCTTGTAGTCCATTTTTTCGCTCTCGAAGATAAGGGGATAGACTATGAAAGCCTGGCGTCCTTTTGCAATTTCGTCCCGGATGAAATTGTGCATGGCGTGGCGTTTGTTTTCACCGACGCACAGTGTCTGGATGGGTTTTCGCCCCGGGGGCATCTCATCAATGACCGACACGTCCAGGTCCCCGTACAAAGTCATCGCCAGCGTTCGCGGAATGGGAGTGGCAGTCATTACAAGCACGTGTGGAGGCATCTCGTTATATCCTTTGCTCCATAGTCTCGCACGCTGGTCTACCCCGAAGCGGTGCTGCTCATCTACAATCGCAAGACCCAGCGCCCGGAACTGGACGGTATCCTCGATGAGGGCGTGGGTTCCAATCAATATGCCTATGCTGCCATCGCGGAGTCCGGCGTGGATTTCCCTTCTTGCCGCAACTCCGGTGGAACCGGTTAGAAGCCGGACCTGGACGCCTGTGGGCTTAAGGTATTTGGAAACATTGGCAAAGTGCTGCTGGGCAAGAACTTCAGTCGGGGCCATGATGCAGGCCTGATAACCGTTCCCTATCGCTATGAGGGCGCTCAGGACTGCCACCATTGTCTTTCCGCTGCCCACATCCCCCTGCAGCAGGCGGTTCATCTGGTGACCGCTTTTCATATCATCCCGGATTTCCTTTATCACCCGTTTCTGCGCTCCTGTAAGTTGATAGGGAAGGGCATTGTAGCAGGCGTTGAAGGCTTCACCCACCTTGGGCATGGGAAGACCGTTATCGGCCCGGCTGCGAACGTATTTCTGTTTGAGGAGACTAAGCTGGAGAAGGAAGAGTTCTTCGAATTTAAGCCTGTAACTGGCTTTGGCAAGGGCGTCCTGGTCAATCGGGAAGTGGATCTGCCTTAACGCAAAACTAAGCGGAACCAGTCCTTTTTCCTTCAGAATGTATTCCGGCAGGCTTTCCTGGAGGCTTGGAAGTATGCCTTCCAGGGCCGCAGCTATAAGTTTCAGCATGACACGTCCGGTGATACCGGCGTTCTTGAGCTTTTCGCTGGAATTATAGATGCCTGTAAGGACACCCGTAGTGTTGCCATCCGGCGCATCCACTTCGGGGTGCACCATGTTTAGCCGGTTGCCGAAAACGGCGGGTTTTCCGAAAAAGATGAAGGCCGAGCCCGGAGAGAGCCTTTCGTGCATCCATTTGATGCCCTTGAAAAAGACCATCTCCATTTCGCCGCTGCCGTCGCCGACGATGGCGCTCAGGCGGTTCACGCTGTTGTATTTTATGTTTTCCGGCTGCAGTTCCGCTCCGTTTTTGGCATACAGGCGGGTTCGCAGGACCGTGCCCCGCACCTGAACCTGCGCCAGGTCCGGGTGAACATCGGCAATGCGGACGATGCTGCTTCGGTCTATGTATCGGAAAGGGTAGAAGTGGACCAGGTCGCCAACAGTCTTGATACCAAGTTCGCTTTCCAGCAATGCGGCCCGCTTGGGCCCCACTCCAGGCAAATACTGTATGGCGGTGTCGCTGGTCATTGGGTTCTTCCGGTGTAGGCATCTACGCCGGAGGTATCATAGTATTTAGAGAAGAATTTTTCGGCCGCCTTGTCCAGGTCTTTTTTCCAAGGCTCCGGGCCGCCAGCCTTCTGGACTACCCATAGACGCAGCTGCTTCTTGTGCCAGTTCACCGAGCATTGAGTGCCCCAGGCTCCGCCGTGGCCGAACCAGGCGTCTTCATTGTCCTTGGCAGGGGCATTCAGACCCAGAGAGTAACCTTCCATACCTTCCGGACGGGTGCTTTGTGCAAGTATGGACTTGACGGTTTCCTCTTTAAGGATGCGCACGCCATTGTCTCCCACGCCCAGGTTCAAAAGCATCTTATAGAATTTCAACTGGTCGGCGGCGGTGGTCCAAAGCCCTGCTCCGGCCGATGCAAACACGTGGGAATCATTGTACGGACGCTGCTGCGAGGGCATTTCCTCCCGCCACTGGGCCGGAGCGTCCTTCTGATAGTCGTAAAGTTCAATCTTATTCTTGATCTGCTTGTCGGTGGGCCAGAACCAGCTGGATTTCATACCCAGCGGATCCAGCACCGTCTGCTTGAGGTACTGCTCCCATTTCATGCCGGTAACCACTTCCACAATGGCCGCGCCGATGTCGATGCCGGTGTTGGAATACAGCACCCGGGTGCCGGGCTCGAACATAACGGGCGATGCTGCGGCGATGGACGCCACCTGCCGGATGGGCGCTCCGCCGGACCAGCCGCCGCCCCTGACATCATTCCGCTTGGCGCTGATTTCAAAAGGGAAGCCTCCCGTATGGTTCATGACCATGCGTATTGTGAGCGTGTTTTTGGCCTTGTGCAGGACTTTGGTGCTGTCATCTTTTTGTTCCAGCACCCAAAGCTCCTGAAACTCAGGCAGGTATTTTGAGACGGGGTCATCCAGGGAGATCCGGCCTTCCTCTACCAGTTTCGCGATGGTTACCCCGCAGAATCCCTTGGTTTGGGAGCATTGCATGAAGGCATTGTCCAGGTTTATGCGCCGCTTTGCAGCAGCATCTGCATAGCCTATGCAGCAGGTTTCCTGAACCCCGTCCTTGTAGAAAATGCTGATGGCTCCGGGCAACTGGCCACTATCCACATAGGGTGTAAGCGCTTCCCGGGCATACTGGGTTTTGGACGGAGTGGTTTTCTTCTGGGCCTGAACGGAAGGGGTGGCCAGAAGCAGCATCAAACTTGCAGCGAGGAAATAGAGCCGTTTCATATTTCTCATCATTTTTTACCTTGAAACATACTGTCGTACTGGAGGCGCTTGCGGAAGATGTCGATGGCCGTGTAGATGGCGCTCATCATCGAATGGGGATCGGCCTGGTCGCGGCCGGCCATTTCATAGGCGGTGCCGTGGTCCGGGGAAGTTCGCACGATGGGGAGCCCTGCGGTAAAGTTCACCCCGTCGGCGAAGGCAAGGGCTTTGAATGGAGCAAGTCCCTGGTCGTGGTACATTGCCAGAGTGGCGTCGAAGCGGCTGTAATTCCCAAGGCCGAAAAATCCGTCAGGCGAATATGGGCCGAAGGCCTGGATGCCTTCTTCAACCGCCTGCATCACGGCCGGAAGTATTACATTCTGCTCCTCTTCTCCAAGCAGGCCGCCGTCGCCGCAGTGCGGGTTAAGCCCAAGGACCGCAATTTTCGGATCCACCACGCCGAAATCCCTTTGCAGGGAATCTTTCATTATGCGCAGTTTTCCAAGGATGCTCTCGCGGGAAATGCTCCCTGGAACCTCCCTGAGCGGGATATGTCCGGTGACAACCCCAATCTTTATCTGGCTGCTTACCATAATCATGGTTACGTCATCGGCCCCGAACTGCTCCTGCAGATATTCGGTGTGACCGGTTGCGCTGAAGCCTTCGGCACTCATTGCCCTCTTGTTGATGGGACCGGTGACAAGGACGTCAATCTGTTTATTCTTCAAATCCTTGACGGCCGATTCAAGGCACAGGATGGCGGCTTTGGCCGAATCCGGGGTGGACTGCCCGGGCTCGGCATAAGTATTGTCCGGCAGGCAGTTCACGAGATTGATCTTGCGGGGTTTGGCATCGGTGGCCGAATTTACCACGTTAATGTCCATAGGACCTATGTTGTGGAGCGTTTTGCGATAGAAGCCCATCAGCTTGGACGAACCGTAAATGACGGGTGTGAAGGATTCCAGTATCCTTTCGTCGGCTAGTGACTTGATAATGACTTCGTATCCGATTCCGTTGCTGTCGCCCTGGGTTATTCCGACGACCAATTTGGCTGAACTCATAATAATTCCGTTTCTTGTTTGTATCCGGTATCCTCCGGAAGGTCCGGCTGATGGTAGGCGGCTACGGCAAGGGCGTCGCAGCGCTCGTTTTCGGGGTGGCCGGCATGCCCCTTTATCCAGTGAAACGCCACGCGGTGGCGTTTGAAGGCGGAATCGAACCTGAGCCAAAGGTCCACGTTTTTCTTACCCTTGAAACCCTTCCGTTTCCAAGTCTCCAGCCATCCTTCGTTCAAGGCTTTCACGACATAGGATGAATCACTCACGACATGAACTTCGGCATTGTCCCATTTTATCTGTTCCAGGCCGATTATAACTGCAAGCAGTTCCATCCGGTTGTTGGTGGTGAGGGCGAATCCGCCGGAAAGCTCCTTTTCCAGAGAGCCGCAGCGGAGGATGATTCCGTAGCCTCCGGGACCGGGGTTCCCGCTGGCCGCACCGTCTGTGAAAAGATATATGGGAGGTCTGTTTTCCGCCATAATGCAAATATACGAAATTTTTGCAAGGCATTCAGAAAAAGTGTATTTTTGCACGATATGATTAAGAAACACATCGAAGAATCGATAGCCGTAAAGCAGGCTTTCCTTGCCGATGAGAAGGCAATCGCCACCCTTTCCACCGTTACGGGAGTGATAGTGGAAGCCTATAGGAAAGGCGCCAAGACCATTTGGGCCGGAAACGGCGGAAGCGCTGCCGATGCCCAGCACATGGCCGCAGAACTGGTGAACAAATTCCTTATGGAGCGCCCCGGCCTTCCTGCCGTCTCCCTTACCGTAGATACTTCCATCCTCACGTCCATTGGCAATGATTTCGGTTACGAGAGAGTTTTCGCCCGCCAGTTGGACGCCCTTGGCAGGGAAGGGGATGTTTTCATCGGCTTTTCCACTTCGGGAAATTCGGCCAATCTGATGGAGGCCCTGCAGGTGTGCCGGGAGAAGGGAGTAATTTCAGTTGCAATCGTTGGCGGGAAGCCTTGCAAAATGGACGCCTTCGACTATGTTATTCATGTTCCGTCATTCAGTACTCCCCGAATCCAGGAATGCCAGACGCTCATTGGCCACATCATCTGTTATTGTGTTGAAAAAAATCTGTTTGCAGCCCGGTAAAAATTTCATTTTTATCTGAAAAATTAGTAAATTTGCGCCGCAATTGATGGAAATAAATGTTTAACAAACAACAATAACTAAAAACAAAATTATGATCAGACTTGGTATTAACGGTTTTGGCCGTATCGGTCGTATGGTTTTCC
>CACYCP010000099.1 GCA_902772985.1 uncultured Bacteroidia bacterium
TAAAATAAATAGCCCGCTCAATAAGAAACGGGCTAAAAGGCTAACTATTTGATTATCAAATCAATATTCTTCCTCGTTCCACATAAAATCTTCCTTTGTAGGGTAATCGGGCCAGATGTCCTCGATGGATTCATATATTTCGGAATCGTCCTCCAACTCCTCCAGATTCTCAATGACCTCGTCAGGAGCGCAGGTGCGGGTAGCGTAGTCTATCAGTTCTTCTTTGCTTGCCGGCCACGGAGCATCGTCCAGGCTACTGGCTAGTTCGAGTGTCCAAAACATAGTCCTAGTATTTAATATTCAGTTTATTCCATTTATTAGGGGCTGCAAAGATAGACAAAAAAATGATATTATGAATTTTTTTAGCTAATTTTGCAATCCTTTTTCACGAACGCATTTGCTACAAAGAATAGACCATGGCATACAGGAAGTTAGAGGAATACGACGAAAATACCACCAAGGAGCTTTCGGCCCATATAAAGGCCATCTTGGAACTGCTGGGTGAAGACCCTGGCAGGGAGGGCCTCCTAAAGTCTCCGGAGCGCGTTGCAAAGGCAATGCAGTTCCTCACGCAGGGTTATTTTCAGGACGGAAACGCCATAATCCAAAGCGCAATCTTCAATGAGCCCTACCATCACATGGTTCTGGTAAAGGACATCGAACTCTTCTCCCTATGCGAGCACCACATGCTTCCGTTCATAGGTAAAGCCCACGTTGCATATATTCCGGACGGGAAAATTACCGGTCTTAGCAAAATAGCAAGGGTTGTGGAAACCTATTCCCGCCGGCTCCAGGTTCAGGAGCGCCTCACTGAGCAAATCCGGGACTGCATCCAGGAATCCCTCCAGCCGCTGGGCGTAGCCGTCGTTATTGAGGCAATGCACACCTGCATGTCAATGCGCGGCGTGCAGAAATCCAACGCCATCACCACCACAAGCGCATTTTCCGGTGTTTTCCTGAAAGACGCCAGGACGCGCAACGAATTCCTTCAACTTATCGGCAAGTAAGGTCCAGCCAAAAAGTCGAAGCCGGCAATCCGGCGCCATTCACCAGATTGGCGCGTGTATAAGCTTTCCAGGCATAGCGCAGCGCCAAAGGCTCGGACACATCGTTCACATCGGCAAAAACGCTTGAACCCAAGGTCCAGGCCTTCACAGGCTTATACAGGCCGGTGGCCCCATCCAGAACCTCGATTCCTATCACATCCTCCCCTTCCATTGGCTTAAGCCCGCCGGCATGGGAAAAGTCCACACGAAGTATGGCCGATGAAAGTTCGAAGCCCTGGACCTGAGGCCCGCTATATTCCAGATTGTGGCCATAATTCAGCGCAAGGGCAATTCTGCCGAGTCTCTCCCCCACCGCTTTCTTATCCCTGAAATGTACGTCCTCAGGGTCGCCAAGGTCCGAGGTGACGACCATTCCAAGACCATCCCTGGAGCCGAGCAGACGCCTCTGTGAATCCCTGAAATACGGCCATTCAGGACGCTCCAGCGATGAAAGCTGCACATAGTAGAAGGGCAAATCGGCCCCAAAGAAATTCCTCCACGAATCCACCAGGACAGGGAAAATCCGCTCGTGCACGAAAGCCCTTTCAGTATTGGATTCACCTTGATACCAAATTACCCCGCTAAGCGGGAACCCCTCCATAGGATAAATGGCCGATTCAAAAAGATAGCAAGGTTCGTAAGGATGACGTGTAGTCACATCCCCTGCCGACAGGTTCAGCTTCGCCCTTTCCCTGGCCCAAGGCATTATAAGGTCGTTTTCAAGCCAGTTCCGGAAGAAAGCCGGGAACTCGTTTTCCAGCGTCGGACGGTCTATCCAGGATTCGGTCGTGGAGCCTCCCACAGCGTTACAAATCAGCCCGACAGGCACTTGGAGACTGTCCCTTAGCATTTTCCCGAAGGCATAGCCGACCGCCGAGAAATCACTCCCCGCCGTACACTCCTCCCACTGGGCCGGAGCAAAATAATCCAGCCTTTTTACGCTTTCCAGGGCCTCGGCTGGCCAAGGAGCGGCATTTGTGCGCCAACGGCACCGGCTGTCGTAAAGACGAAGGAGAGGATCCCCCTCAATGCGAACGTCGGAGCTTTGGGAAGCCGTAAATTCCATATTCGACTGGCCGCTACAAAGCCAAATGTCCCCGAAGGCTATGTTATCATACCGAAGTTTCCGTCCACCGGCACTTAATTCCAGTACATCTGAAAAGGATGGAGCGAAGGGCCCCACCTGAACTTCCCAGCGCCCGTCACTACCGGCCAAGGCCCGGTAAGTTTTCCCTCCAAGTTGCACAGATACCTTATCTCCGGCATCGGCCAATCCCTTAAGAGTGAAAACCTTATCCCTTGGAAGAACCATATTGTCGCTGAACATTCCGCTCATCTGGAGCCCGCCGAAATCCCCGGTAATGGCCGAATATACCGTCTTCGCCATCACCCCGGCGCCTTCCGCATTGGGATGAAGTCCGTCCGGAAACATCCAGGGAAATCGAATGAAAGGGGAATAAAAATCGACGAGCTGCGCCCCAGAAGCGTGCGCAACAAGTTCTATCGCCTCCTGAATCTCCTGATGCCACTGCCTTGTACCGGAGATAAAACGCCAGTGCGACGCCCCGATTGGCGTCATCCTGGCAATTATAACCCTTGCCGACGGACTCCGGCTTTTCAAGCTGTCGATAAGCGCCAGATAATCCCCAACGAAATCATCCCTGTAGAATGTCCAGTCCCTGGGATCGGTGTCGTTTATCCCAAGATGAATCACAAGGATGTCGCCGGCAAAGTCCAGAGCCTGCGAAAACTCCTCCTGCTCAATATAAGGCCTGTGCCCCTTCCGAAGCAGTGTAGCACCGTTTCTGCCGAAGTTCCGAACCAGGTAATCTTCCCCAAGAATCGCCTGTAACTGAGAAGGATACGAAGTACTCTCCCTGTCTTCCAGGCCAGCCCCATAGGTAATGCTGTCGCCAATGCAAGAGACCTTTACAGGAAGCTGCCGGCCCTCCAAAGAGAACCAGCAGCAAATGCCTATAAAGGCCGATAAAATAAGTCTTCTCATTTCAAATAAGCGTCTGAAACCACTTTCCGGCTTCGGGTGATAAACTCACTCAGGGCTTTTCCCTTGAGCATACCGTTGGAAAGGAGGGCCAGGTCCACAATCTGGTGAAGCAGGCTTTCATCTTCGGCCGAAGGGCCCTCTTCGGACTTGGAAGCCTCCCAAATCCTGGCAACGAGCGGATTTTCCAGATTCACGGTAATGTTGAAACTTTCAGGCATGGTACCATAAAAGTTCATACCTCCGCCCAGGGCGCTCATTTCACGATAACGGCGCATAAACTCGTTCCTGGTAATCAGGATTGGATCGCCTTCGGCACCTAGGTTATCGCCAACTACGAAGTACTCGTTGCCCTCCGGGAGAACCGCCTTGAACACAGAGTCCAGCTTCTTCTTGTCATCTTCGCTCATTTCCGGCTTGATACGGTCTTCCTTCGGAATAAGGTTCTCCACGGCGTCGGAATCCACGCGGGCAAAGCGAGTATCGCCAAGCTTCTGCTCCAGAAGGTTCACATAATGGGAATCCAGTTCGCAGTCCATCAGAAGCACGTCGTACCCTTTGTTCTTAGCCGCCTCAATATAGGAATACTGCTCCTGGACATCGGTGGCATACAGATAAACAAGCTTCTTGTCCTTATCGGTCTGGGCGCTCTCCACGGCAGTCTTGTACTCGTCGAAGCTGAAATACTTGCCATCCGTATTCTTCAGCAGGGCAAACTTCATGGCCCTTTCGCAGAACTTCTCGTCGGACAGCATTCCGTACTCTATGAACAACTTCAGGTTGTCCCATTTCTCCTCCAGCTGCTGCCTCTCTTCCTTGAATATGGATTCCAGGCGGTCGGCCACTTTCTTGGTGATATAGGTCGATATCTTCTTCACCTCCGCGTCACTCTGCAGATAGCTTCTGGATACGTTCAGAGGGATATCCGGAGAATCTATGACACCGTGAAGCAGCGTCATGAAATCGGGGACGATGTTATCTACGTGATCGGTCACGAACATCTGGTTGCAATAGAGGGATATCTTATTGCGTTCCACGGCCACCCTGTCCTTCAGCTTAGGGAAATAGAGGATACCGGTAAGGTTGAAAGGATAATCCACATTCAGGTGGATATAGAAAAGCGGCTCCTCGTTCAGCGGGAACAGATTGCGGTAGAAGCCCAGGTAGTCCTCATCTTTCAAATCGGCCGGAGTCTTGGTCCAAAGCGGCTCTATCGAATTGATAATCTTGTCCTTATCGGTATCGACATACTTGCCGTCCTTCCACTCCTGCTCCTTGCCGAAGACAATGGGGACAGGCATGAACTTGCAGTATTTCTGAAGCAGGCTCTCAATTCTGCCCTTCGATGCGTATTCCGTGGAATCGTCGTCAAGGTAAAGGGTAACTACTGTTCCACGCTCTTTCTTGTCACAATCGCTCATCTCGTACTCCGGAGAACCGTCGCAGGTCCACTTCACCGCCTTGGCCCCCTCCTTCCAGGACAGGGTCTCGATGCTCACCTTCTTCGCCACCATAAAGGCGCTGTAAAATCCAAGGCCGAAATGGCCGATGATATTTCCAATCTGGTCCTTATACTTTTCAAGGAACTCCCCTGCGCTGGAGAAGGCAATCTGGTTGATGAACTTATCGACCTCCTCCTCGGTCATTCCTATTCCTTCGTCGGTGATTTTCAGGACCTTCTCTTTTTCATCCAAATCTATCGTAACCTTCAGATCCCCAAGTTCCTGCTTGCAGTCTCCCGAGGCGGCCAGCGCCTTCATTTTCTGCGTAGCATCAACAGCGTTCGCCACAAGTTCACGAAGGAAAATCTCGTGGTCACTGTACAAAAACTGTTTAATTACCGGGAATATGTTCTCGGTTGTTACACCAATTTGTCCTTTGCTTGCCATGATATCTTGTCTTTAAAATAATCAAAACCGATCTCTCGAGAGACCGGTTAAGAATAGTCAAATTATGCGCCAACAGCCTTTCTGCTGACAAATTGGCAGATACCAATTTGTTACTTATAGAGGAAGCGGCGGATGGACATCTTCGGAGTTTTCTCGAAGGGCTTGTCCACCAGCTCCACCTTGGCAATCTGGCTGTATCCCGGAAGCTGCCGGTTAGCACCCAGGCGAATGTTTTCCGGAATCTCGGCCTTGGCCTCATGGTCCAGAAGGGACTTGGCAATAGCCTGCTCATCCAGGAATACAAGGGCGACCAGTTTGCCGCCGCGATCCACAACCACGGATTCCATGACGAAGGGCTGGTTGTTCACCACGACTTCAATCTCTTCCGGATAAATGTTCTGGCCGGAAGGACCCAGGATCATATTCTTGGAACGACCGCGAATGAAGATGTTGCCATCGGCATCCATTACGCCCAAGTCGCCGGTGCGAAGCCAGCCATCCTCTGTAAAAGCGTTTGCCGTGGCTTCCTGGTTCTTGAAATAGCCGATGGTGATATTGTCGCCCCTGGCCTGGATTTCACCCACGACGTGCTGGGGGTCGTCCGAATCGATACGGATTTCCGTGATATCCACAGGACGGCCGCAGGAA
>CACYCP010000100.1 GCA_902772985.1 uncultured Bacteroidia bacterium
AAAGATACGAGGGTGAAGACCGTCAAATCCGGTTCTTCACCCCCGAAGAGTTAATGTCTGAACTTACTACAGACTAAACTTCAGCGCAATAGGCTCCTGCTTGAGTCCCTTGGCGGGAAGTTTCACCGTAACCTTGCCGTCCTTAACCGTGGCGTTTACTTTCTTGCCATTGTTCAGGATGGTTACTTTTCCGCCCTTGGGAAGGTTTCCGTTCCACTCGATTGCGGCGGGAAGCTCTTCGCCATCCGGAAGGGCATACACTGCATACAGAGTCTGGCCGTCCTTGGAGGCGCTGAACCAGGTCTTGCCGTCGTTGTACAGCTTGGTGATGCGGGTGCCGTAGATGGCCTCGCCGCATCGGCCCAGCCATTCGCCTATTTCGTCAAGAATCACGATGGCCTTGTCCTCGATGATGCCGGTAGGGGTGGGACCTACGCCAAGCACCATGCATCCGCCCTTCGCGGTGATTTCAGACAGGATGCCGATAACCTTGCGGGCGCTCTTGTAATGCTGCCTGGGAGCCCAGCCCCAGCTGTGGGAAAGGGTGATGCATGATTCCCAGGGATGGTCGATTTGCCTGTTGGGGACACTTTGCTCCGGTGTCTGGTAGTTCTCGTTGGGGCCCTGGATGGTGCGGTCTACGCAAATGAGGCCGGGGCTCACGCGGCGGGCTTCGGGAAGCACTTCGTTCAGGCCAACCTGGTCGCCGGCAATCCAGCCGCCGTCAAGCCAAAGGATGTCAAGTTTGCCGAAGCGGCCGCTGGTGATTTCCAGGAGCTGGTTTTTGGTGAAATCCACGTAGTTTTGCCACCAGTCGGGATGCTGCTCCCTCTTGTAGTTGATGCGGCGGTTGGGGGTGGCGTAGTAGGGGTTCCAGAACCACTCGCAGTGCCAGTCCGGCTTGGAGAAATAGGCGCCGGTCCAGAAGCCCTGGTCGCGGAAAGCCTGGAAAACGTATCTGGCGGCATCGGCCCTGGGATCGTTTGCGAAAGGACCGGCCTTGGCGATGGAGTAATTGGTGAATTTGGAATCGTAAAGGCAGAATCCGTCGTGGTGTTTCGTGGTGAAAATCATGTACTTCATGCCGGCCCGTTTGAAAACCTGTGCCCATTGCTCCGGGTTGAACTGGGTGGGATTGAACTCTTTGCAAAGGTCCCAGTACCACTGTTTGTAGCCTTCGTAGGTGCTGCCGGCGGGACGGCGGATCCAGTCCTCGTTGCAAATTTGCCAGGATTCCACGATGCCGGGAACGCTGTAAATGCCCCAGTGCATGAGGACTCCGAACTTCAGGTCCTGCCACCGGTCAAGCTTTTCCAGGACGGCAGGATCGGTGGGCCATTCGTATCCGTCCGACGACTTGTGGACGAAACTGTTCTCCTGCTGGGCAAAGGCCGCAATGGAAAGCACAGCGGCCAAAAAGAATGTAAATAAATGTTTCATAGAGTATTAGTGTTTTTAAAGCTTTAGCGGAACATTAACAAATTTAATACATTTTCTTGTTAATTGGCATAAAATACTTAATTTTGTTAAAAGCTATATAATATAAAAAGGTATGAAAAATTGGATATTCGTGATTCTGGCGGCGGTGGCTCTGCTGGCCGGATGTGATTCCCCTAAGAAACAGGAGGTCCCCATTTACGTTTGGTCAGGAATCGGCCCTAATACAAACATGGACCAGCTTCAGGCCGATTTCCGCGACTGGAAGAGCAAGGGCGTAGTGGGAGTTTGCCTTAACAACAACAATCCTGAAATTGTGGCCGAAGCCGCAAAGCGCGCACACGCGGAAGGCCTGGAATACCACGCCTGGATTCCCTGCATGGTGCGCGGAGGCCTGCCCCACGAGTGGTACGCCGTGAACCGTCTTGGCCAGAAGGCCGACGAATTCCCCGTCTATGTGGACTATTACAAGGCCCTGGATCCCAGGAACTCGGAAGTCCACGAATTCTTCAGGAAGGAAATGGCCGAAATTGCCGCCATCCCCGAAGTGGACTACGTGCAACTTGACTATATCCGCTATCCGGACGTGATACTTGCCCGCGGACTTTGGGACAAGTACGGCCTTGTGATGAACGAGGAGTATGCTCCGGCCGATTATTGCTACTGCCCGGACTGCGTTGCTGCATTCAAGGAGCAGACCGGCATTGATATCCTTGCCGTAGAAGACCCTTCAAAGGTTGCCGAATGGGCGAAATTCCGCTGCGACGCTGTCACCGACCTTGTGAACGACATCGCCGACGCCGTCCACGCCCAGGGCAAGAAGCTCAGTGCCGATGTGTTCCCCGGCCCTGACTCCTATGCAGTGGGCATGGTGCGCCAGCAGTGGAACGAATGGGACGTGGACATGTTCTTCCCCATGAATTACAACGATTTTTATCTGGAAGGTCCGGAGTGGCTTCGCACAGTGGTTGACGAGGAAGTGAAGTCGGTCGGGGGCAAGGCGCCGGTAATCAGCGGGCTATTCATTTGCCGCGAATGGCAGAGGAAGGCCAGCATCGAAGATCCTGAAGGTCACGGACTTATCCCTTCCGAGATAGAAGAAGCCGTGCGCGGATCGCTGGAAAGCGGCGCCACAGGCATCTGTCTTTTCACTCCCGGAGACATGACTCCGGAGCATTGGGAAGCCCTTGAAAAAACCCTGAAATAAAGTTAAATTATTTTATGAACAGGTATTGATTATTCAGATTTTGATTATATTTGTGCGCCTCAAAAAGGCGCATTTTTAAAATTTATTAATTATTAGGTTTTTAAAGTTACAAATTACAAGTTGCAGAAAACCATTAAATAACTATCTATTAATCACTTAAACTATGTTCAAAAAGCTTCAATCAGCTCTGCTGACGGTGGTCATGATTTCCATGTCATTGGCCGCCTCTGCCCAGAACCGTACGGCTACCGGTACTGTCACTGACGCTATCGGCCCCGTTGTCGGCGCTGGTGTAGTTGTTGCCGGTACCACCAACGGTGCAGCCACCGATGAGAATGGTGCCTTTACTATCTACAACGTCCCCGTGGGAGCCACCATCCAGGTGACCGCTCTGGGTTACGAGACTTACGAGTATGTGTTCGACGGTTCCGCCAAGAACATCGTCCTCTCTGAGGGTGGTGAATTCCTTGACGAGGTTGTCGTGACCGCTCTGGGTATCGAGCGTAAATCCAAGTCCCTTACCTATGCAACGCAGAAGGTGGACAGCGAGGAGCTCACCCGTATCAAGGAGGTTAACCTTGTGAATTCCCTCCAGGGTAAGACTTCCGGTCTTGTGATTACCCCTAACCAGTCCGGTGCCGGTGGATCTTCCCGTATCCTCCTCCGTGGTAACAAATCGGCCAATGGTAACAACCAGCCCCTGGTGGTTATCGACGGTATGCCCATGAACAATGGTACCAATGGTCAGGCCACTTCTTTCTATGGTGGTTTCGACCAGGGTGACGCCCTTTCCAACCTGAACCCTGAAGACGTGCAGAGCATCAACATCCTGAAAGGTGCTTCCGCTGCTGCCCTTTACGGTTCCCAGGCTGCCAACGGTGTTATCCTCATCACCACCAAGAGCGGCACCAAGGGTAAAGTCCGTGTGGACTTCTCCTCCAACTTTGCCGCCGAGCAGGCCGCTTACGGCAACCCCATCCAGACCAAGTACGGCGCTGCAGTCCTTGCAGGCGGTGCACTTGACACCTATTCCTGGGGTACCGAGAAACTCTCCAGCACTCCCGGTGCAAACCGCCTCAACGACTTCTATCGTCTTGGCTGGACCTGGACGAATGCCGTTGACCTGAGCGGTGGTTCGGAGAACATCCAGACCTATGCTTCCTACGCAAACACCGCTTCCGAAGGTATCGTCCCCGGAAACAAGTACATGCGTCACAACTTCATGGTGAAGAACACCTTCAAGGCCATCAACAACCGTCTCACCATCACCACCAGCCTTAACTACATCAACCAGAAGTTGAACAACAACCCTCGCCAGGGACAGTATGACAACCCTCTCACCGGTCTGTACACCTTCCCGAACAATGGCAACTGGGCCGACTATAAGGCTAACTACGAGTACTACAACGAGAACACCATGAACTGGGCACAGAACTGGTACAGGGATGTGAACCAGGACTTCTCGGCCAACCCTTACTGGGTTATCAACCGCGAACCCAACGTGTCCAACCGTAACCGCATCATGGCAACCGGTACCGTCAAGTTCGACATCACCGACTACCTCTTCGTCCAGGCCCGTGTCAACTACGACCGCGGCATGAACGACTGGCAGCAGATCAAGTATGCCGGAACTTCCACCGTTATCGCCGACGAAAAGGGTAACCTGGAAACAACCAAGTGGGATACCCGCCAGCTTTACAGCGACTTTATGGTGAACTTCAACAAGACCTTTGGAGACTTCTCCCTGCAGGCCGCCGTGGGTACTTCCATCACCGACTACAAGCACTCCACCGTTGGTGTCAGCCTCAACGGTGAACGTTTCCTCACCAACTACTGGTCCCTTGCCAACGGTTCCAAGAACGGTGCTTCCAACAGCATCAGCCAGAGGCGTCTGTTTGCAGTGTTCGCAACTGCACAGCTTGGTTGGAGGGAGATGCTCTACTTGGATCTGACTGCCCGTAACGACTGGTCTTCCACCCTGGCATTCACCCCGAACATGTCCTACTTCTATCCCGCTGTAGGTCTCACCTGGATTATCTCTGAAACCTTCAAGCTCCCCGAGGTGTTCAATCTGCTGAAGGCCCGCTTCTCCTACTCCATCGTAGGTAACGAGATGCCTACCTATATCACCAATCCTCTCAACAGTTTCTCCAACGGTTCCATCAGCTTCAATACCTCTGTTCCTTTCAAGGACATGCAGCCCGAAAAGCTTCACTCCCTGGAGGCCGGTATTGACCTGGCGATGTTTGACAACCGTCTTTCGGCAGACTTCACCTTCTACAAGACCAACAACATGAACCAGTACTTCTCCATGAGCGTTCCTTCCTCTACTGGTTACTCCAGCTATTACTTCAATGCTGGTAACATCCAGAACATGGGTGTTGAACTGAGTGTTGCTTGGGATCAGCGTTTCAACCGCAACTTCTCCTGGCGCACCGGCCTGAACTTCGCCTACAACGCCAACAAGATCGTTGCCCTTGACAACCGTGTTGATGTTGCAGCTGAAGACCGTCTTACCAGGGTCAACATCGGAGGTAACTATTCCTACGACATCAACCTTGTTGAAGGCGGCAGCTATGGCGACATCTTCGGTAAGAAGGTGGTTTACACCGACGGATTGCCTACGATTGACTCTAACGGCAAGATCGTTTATGAAACCGCAGAAAACGGCGACAAGATCCTGCTTGGCAATGTTAACGCTCCTGCCACCCTCGGTTGGCACAACACCTTCACCTGGAAGGATTGGCAGTTGTACATCCTCATCGACGGTAAGATCGGCGGCAAGTTCATGGATATGACTCAGGCTTCCATGAGCCAGTACGGTACTTCCTTCGAGACCGGTGTGGCCCGTGACAACGGTGGCGTAAAGGTCTTCGACCAGGCCTCCGGCGGCACCAAGACCATTACCGCCCAGGATTTCTACACCCAGATTGGTTCCAAGGACGCAGGTTCCGACTGGTTCGTTTACGACCAGACCAACTTCCGTCTGCGTGAAATCTCCCTCGGATACATGTTCCGCGATGTCTTCGGCAACGGTAAGAACATCACCCTCAGCGCTATCGCTCGTAACCTCTTCTTCATCTACAAGAATGCTCCTTGCGATCCCGATTCCTCCATGTCCACCAGTAACGGTTATGCCGGCATGACCTTCTACGGCCTGCCTGCCACCCGTTCCTTCGGTCTGAATGTTAAATTGACCTTCTAAGGAGATACGACTATGAAAATCAAGAATATAATTCTTTTCGTTGCAGCTGCTGCCTTGACGTTCAATGCTTGCCAAAAGGAGTTCGAGAGAATCAATACCGACCCTTACGGTATTCCCGACTCTGGCTCTGGGGTTTCGGTTTCGCCCGACGACCTTTTCAACGAGGCTCAGCTTTCGGTTTACTACAACCAGAGTAACGGTAACTGGGAGTATCAGCTTATCCAGAACCTGAACGCCGACCTCTGGTCCGGTTACTTTGCAGTTCCTACCGGTTACAACGGTGGTGTAAACAATGACAACTACTACATGATGGACGGCTGGAACAGCTTCACGCTGAACTACATGCTGCTCCATGTTATCAAGCCTACTGCCCAGATCCTCAAGAACGAGGATATTGCCGATGACCTTTATGGTATTGCACTTATCCTGAAGGTTGCAGGTGCCCACAAGATGATTGACACCTACGGACCTTGCCCTTATTCCGAGGCTATGCAGGGTGGCATTTCCGTGAAGTACGACTCCGAGGAAGAGGCTTACACCCAGATGCTGGACGAACTTGAAAAAGCTACCGGTGCTCTCACCAGCTGGCTTGATGCCAACGGTGGTGCCGACAATGGCAACCGTATCAAGTGGGACAACATGTGCGGCAAGAGCCAGAAGACCTGGCTGCAGTTTGGTAACACCCTGCGTCTGCGTCTTGCTATGCGTTGCGCCGTGGTCAAGCCCGCTTTGGCAAAACAGCACGCCGAGGCAGCCTGCGCCAACAAGTACGGCCTCCTGAAGGACGTGGACATCGAGGTTGTCGATGCCAACACAGTCAATCCTCTTGGCGTTATCTGCAAGGAGTACAACGACTGCGCCATCTCGGCCAACTACGAGACCATCCTGAAGGGTTACAACGATCCTCGTCTTGCTGCCACCGTTCTCCCCGTCGGTTGGGGTGGAAAGGGTGACATCATTGACGCCAACGGTAACCCCACTGGTATGGAAGGTGTCGAGATCAAGGGTATCCGTAACGGCCTTAAGGTTGACGGAAACTTCTACAAGCCCTTCTCGATTCCCATCATGCCCATGGACACCCGTCCCTGGACCAAGGATATGCCTCTTGCTATCATGAGCCGTGCAGAATCTTCCTTCCTGCAGGCCGAAGGCCGTCTCCGTGGCTGGAACACCGGCAGCGGCAGCGCCCAGTCCTACTACGAGGAAGGTATCAAGAATTCCTTCAACAAGTACGGCCTTGATGGTGAGTACGCCGCTTACGTTGCCGGCACCTCCACCCAGATCGACTACGTTGACCCGCACAATTCAGCCAACAACATTGCTGCCGTCAACACTCTGCCTGTCAAATACATGTCCGGCGGCACCAACGAGCAGCAGCTTGAGCAGATCATCACCCAGAAGTGGATTGCCTGCTTCCCTGAAGGTCTGAATGCATGGGCCGAGTATCGTCGTACCGGCTATCCTCACCTGTTCCCCATCCCCTCCGACAACTGCAACGTCCAGACTAACTATCTGGCCGGAAGCAAGGCCGACCTCATCAAGTACGGTGTGCGTCGTCTTCCTTTCGCAACGGATGAGCGCAATGCCAACCCTGCAGGTCTGGAGACCGGTATCGCCATCCTCACCGGCCGTGGCCAGAAGGATGCTATCGACTGCCGTCTCTGGTGGGACACCGGAAAGAACTTCTAGTCTTTCACGGATAGTATGATTAAAGGGGCCGGCGTTGAACCGGCTCCTTTTTTTCGTATATTTGCACCACTATGGAAATTACTTTGGAAAGACAGCAGATTCCGGTTCTTCTGCTCACCGGATACCTTGGAAGTGGCAAAACCACGCTCCTGAACAGAATCCTGGCCAACCGTAAAGGAATTAAATTCGCAGTCATCGTGAATGATATCGGCGAGGTGAATATCGATGCCGACCTTATCGAAAAAGGCGGTATCGTCGGAAGCACGGACGACAGCCTTGTGGCCCTCCAGAACGGCTGCATCTGCTGCACCCTGAAGATGGACCTGGTGGCTCAGCTGGGAGAACTGGTCCAAACCCGCAAGTTCGACTACATCGTCATCGAAGCCAGCGGAATCTGCGAGCCGGCTCCTATAGCCCAGACCATAAGCACAATTCCCGCCCTGGGCCCCCAGTACGTGAGGGATGCCCTGCCCTATGTCGATTGCATCTGCACCGTTGTGGACGCCCTCCGCATGAAGGATGAGTTTTCCTCCGGCGCTGCCCTGGAGAAGGAGGACATCGGCGACGACGACCTGGAGCGCCTTGTAATAGAACAGATAGAGTTCTGCAATATAGTACTGCTGAACAAGGCTGCCGATGTTTCTGAGGCCGATTTAGGCCTCATCAAGGGCATTGTCCGTAGCCTTAACCCCGGAGCGAAAGTTCTCCAGTGCAATTATGGCGACATCGACCTGGATGAAATCATCTACACCGGGATGTTCAATTTCGACGAAGTGGCTACATCGGCCGCATGGATTGCTGCGATAGAAGGGGAGGATGAGCACGACCATGAGCACGAGCACGAGGCCGAAGGCGAGGCTCTGGAGTATGGAATCGATACCTATGTCTATACCGCCCGCCCGGCGCTTGACCTGAATAAATTCGACCACATGGTGGCAACGCGCTGGCCTTCTAACATAATCAGGGCCAAGGGCCTGTGTTATTTCTCGGACGATACCGACAAGTGCTACCTTTTCGAGCAGGCAGGCCGTCAGAAAACCCTTCGCGACGCTGGACTGTGGTTCGCCACCATGGAGGAAGAGGAACTTCAGGAAATGATGCGCCGGGACCGTAAACTGCGCCAGGACTGGGACCCGGTTTACGGCGACCGCATGCAGAAGATTGTCTTCATCGGCCAAAATCTTGACAAGCCTGCCCTGGAATCCCTTATGGACAGTTGCCTGGCTGATGGATGATTTTGAAAGCGCTCATAAAGTTTCTTTGGCTTTTGCCCTTCCTGACACTTTCCTGCGCCGGGAAGCTTGACATGGATGCCGATATCATCGAGGGGGAAGCCGTCTGCTGGATGGAGAGCCTCCCGGACGATACGCCTCTTACTGCCCTGTCAATCCCCGGGGCGCACGATGCCGCCACTTCCAGCATAACCGCCTGGTCCACTTGGACAAGGACGCAGCAGAAGAACGTGGCACAGCTATGGAACTGCGGTGTCAGGGCCTTCGACCTCCGGCCGGCCCTGGTGAATGGAGAACTTGGCATCTACCACGACAAATACAGTGCGAACGTGAGCTTCCCGCAGGTTATGGAAGCCCTCATTCTCGCGTTGGAAAAACACCCCGGGGAATGCGCCATCGTAATAATCCGCCACGAGGAGGAGGCCGATGGCAATACTCCGCTCTGGAAGGATGCACTGGGTACATACCTCTCAAGCATCCGCAGCTCCCTGGTAGATTACAGCCCGACTCTCACGCTGGGTGAAATGCGGGGCAAAATCCTGGTACTGAGCCGGAATGAATACAGCGGCGGGCCAATCGGCGGATATATTCGAAACTGGTCCCACAGCGCTCAGCTGGCTTCCCAGCAGCGAGCCTCAATCATAGACCCCGAAGGCAAGGCCCATCCGCTATGGGTTCAGGATTACTACCACCCGGACGGGGCCCAGGACAAATGGGCCGCTGTCAAAGGGCTGCTGGATGCCACGGTGGCTGCGGGAGATAATCGGCCCCTTGTCATTAACCACGCATCGGCTTACGTGGGAACGCTGCCGGACTATCGTGCCAACGCCCGCAATATCAATCCCCGGGCGGCCGATTACATTTCCAGCCTGCACGCTCCCGTCGGCATCGTACTGATGGATTTTGCCGATGATCCCCTCCTTCAGGCGCTGATAGACAACAACTGAAATTCGCTTAAAACCCTAGGCCGAACTGGAGCCAGTACTTTTCTTCAAGTGCCTTCCAGCTTCGGACGCCCTCCTGATAAATGTACTCAGTATAGGCATTCAGCGCAGCTGTAGATGCCCCGGCGGACGGCTGCCCATCCAGCGCCAGGTTCTCCAGACGGAGAATCTCCTCGTTGAAGTTTTTCTTGGTGTTTTGCCAGGCCAGGGTGGCAAGTTTATTGGCCCGGCGGAACTGCCAAAGGGCGCAGTCCGGGACATATTGTCTTTGTCCGCACGTTTCGAAGGCTTTTGGCAGGGCCGAAGTGCCGCAGAAAACCGGAACGCGAGGGCTTTGGCCAGGATTATCGAGGGATAGCCAGCACACGCCGCCGACACTGTCCGGCATCCAGCTCCGAAGCTGGGTTATGTGCGAATAGGCACACCAGGCCACGGCAACGGTGCGGCGGAATTCGATGGTTCCGGGAGCTATGGTGTTCAGGGTATTACGCATAGTCGTTGTGAGCCAGGGATTTGCCACGGGACTGACAAGCGTATCCAGTTTGACGTTTTTTGTCATGTCGAAGTCCGTTCCCTCATAGGTCTCACGGTACAGGGCCATTACTTCGCGAATGTCCACCGGCCTTTCAGGTTTCACGGAAAAAGGAAGCTCGTCCATATCGTAAGTCAGCCCCAGGGAAGGTGCAAAGTGATTCAGAATGAACCATTCGCGGTCGCTGAAGTTTTTGCCTTTGCCGTAACTTGAGTTGAAGGCCTTCCAAAAAACGAAAGTGCCCTTCCCGTCCCACAGGCCGTTGTCAATGGCCACCTGTTCCACATTGGCCGAGGCCATCATATCCTTGCTCTTCCGGTCGATTTTCCCGATACGAGGGATATTTGCCGATACGGCCACGTGATCGTCCGGAATCCGGCGTGCCACCCAGGCCGCGCCTATTTTATCCTTGCCCACACCCACTATCTCGAACTGCCAGACCTCGTTCTTATCGGCCACAGTAAGGCACTCGCCGCTGTCCCCGTAGCCATATTGCTGGGCAAGGGAACCCATCAGGCGTATGGCGTCCCTGGCGTTGTCGCAGCGTTGCAGGGCCACCCGCTCCAGTTCCTCGATGGTGAACCACCCGGCGGGATTTACCAAGGTGTCCGGCCCGACGAAAGTGGTCTCGCCGATAGCCAGCTGCTTCTCGTTCAGGCAGGGATAGGCCGTATTGAGGTAGGCATAGGTATGCGCTGCCTCGGGAATTTCCCCCATCAGTTTTACGCCGGTGGTGTCGCCACGGAACTTCGTATGCATCGTTCCACGCAGGACCGGGTGCATGGTCCCCGGCTCGTGGTCGGCCGCCGGCTCCATCTGAACCCAAGTGCGATAGCGTCCGTCGCAGGTATGCGAGGTTATCACCGAGCCATCGGCCGATGCCTTTCGGCCCACCATAATGGAGGTACAGCTTTGGCCGTCAAATTCTTGGGCCGACAGAGGCAGAAGCAGAACGAAAAGGGAAAGAAGGGCAAAGATTTTTTTCATATATACAGATTTTCCATTAAACTCTACAGCACCGCTACTCTCTTTCCTGGCTCCAGGCGCGTAGCAGGGCGATGGCTTTTGCCGATGCGCTCCCGCACGGAAATCCCGCCCACGACTTCGTCCAGGATCGATGCGTCGCCTGTCTTGCGGACATACTTGCAGATGGCTTGGATCAGGGAGGTCTCCTGGTCTGTTTCCACGGTGTTCTTGAAGCCTGCGTGATTCGGCGCCAAGGGTGAGAAGTAAACCCTGTCGTCTTCCCAGTCGAACTGGTCACGGGTGACATAGCCATCAATGATTTCTCCGTTGTCCTGCTGCATTTCGAAGAATATCAGGAGTGCGCCTCTGACCTGGGCCGGGTCAACCACTTCGCAGGAGGTCTCGATGAATGTGTTCAGGTCACGTGCCCATACCTGCGAGTAGCCGCTTCCGGCGTTGAAGCCTTCTGTCAGAAGGGCACGGGCCATGCTGTCCACCTGGTCCAGCGTCCTGTCTTCCAGAATGCGATGGGCAAGGGCCTTGTCACTTTTAGGGCTGCCGCAGGAGCAAAGCAGGGCGGCAATGAGTACACCGACGGTGTGGCTTGAAATTTTATTCATTTTTTATCACAATGGTTTTGCCGAGATCTTCAATTTCCAGAATGACGGGGTGGCTGAAACCGCTGTTCGGCTGATGGAACACCAGTTTGAGCGAGCCGTCGAAGTCCTTGAAAATCATGGGGTGGCCGCCGTCTTGCTCGAAGATGGGCTCCGGGTCGCAGGTCCATGGACCGGCAATGGAGCCGGAAGCAGAACGAGAAATGGCTATGCAGTACTTTCCATCCTTGAAGGACGACCACAGGATGAGAAGTTCTCCGTCCTTGGTTCTGTAAACGAAATTGCCGTCCGAAACATATCCGGGACTTTTTGTTCCATCGGCCTCTGTCCAATAATTGACGGGGCTAACCCAGGGGCCTTGCGATGCGCTGAAAATGGTGACGGGCTCTCCGGCGGCGGCCGACAGATCTTCTTTGAGGGGCATAAGTTCGAATGTTCCGTCTATGACCTGAACCCATTCGTGGCAGAAAATCATGTAAGGAACGCCATCCTGCACCCACAGGGTGCCGTCAAGGGCCATGAAGTCTTTCGGGGTCGTGAGCTCTTTCCCAAGTGGAAGGAAGGGCCCCTCCGGTGACTCGGAACGGAAAATTTGGGTACCGCGGTATGTGAATGCAGGCCAGTCCGGGACTTTATCGGCCCAAGTCTTTTTGCTGTTCAGGGTGGCAAAAAGGTACCAGGCACCCTTGTAATAGTGGACTTCAGGAGCCCAGACGGGGCCGTTGATGAAGTTGTCTTCAGGGGCTGTGAATACCCTTTTGGGCCCGGACCAGGTGTTCAGGTCTTTACTTTTGAATACCTCGACTCCTCCCAGGCCTTCATCCGTGGTGGAGGTGCGATAAAGGTAGTAGGTCTTTGTGGCGGCATCGGCCACGATAAATGGATCCCGGCAATAAATGCTGTCCGTCTGGATGCCCGCACCTTCAAAGCAAGCCGGGCTCAGGGAAAGCATTTCGGCATCGCTCAGGGCCCTGGAATAGACGGCGATGCCGCCTATGTTGCCACGAAAGAAGTTGCCGGGGCGGCCTCCGACAAGGACGGCTCCCAGGGTGAAATCCGAACCGTTGCTGCCAAGTCCGTCAGGGAAGAAATAGGGATTCTTGCACTGGACAAGGCCGTCGGGATAGCCCTCGAAGCCGATTGTGTGGTTGATGAGCTCCGGGGCTCGCTCTTCGAAAATGCCGTTCAGGTAGGAACGGATGTGCTTTCCGTCGTAGGTGAAGCCAACCGTGCACCACTGTCCGTCAGGCACGGTTTGCCCGCTTGCGGAATAGTCTATGGAATATGGGAATGGCGGGGTGGGTTTCCCCGTCTTCGAAATATGGCCGCACACGGCATCCTGACCGTTGTAATATGGGAGGGAAACGAAGAGGCCGTATTGCCGCTTGCCTCCCTGGGTGCTTTCATCCCACATTCCGCCCACGAATCCGGTCTGTCCCTTCTGCCATTTTATCCAGGCCACGACGCTCACCTGCCCGCCCTGGATATTCAGCGCCCCGGTCTGCTCAAAGGGTAAACGGAGATATTCCCCGCCGTCAAAATGCAGGGATTGCCCGGACAAGGGCCCATCCTGTTCCAGTGTCGGAGCCTCGATGCCCTGAACGGGCTCCAGCGTAAGGCCGGGATTTCCCAGGGCCGATAGCGGACTCTCCCCGCCGAAGTCCCACATGGCGACAAGTCCGGGGGTGTCCATAGCAATTTCACGTACTCCCTTTTCCCTTTTCGCACATGCGCCGATAAGCAAAACGGCGCCAAGCAAAATGACAAATCGTTTCATAAGGCAAAAATAGGGAAAATTTGCGGAAAATGTTTGGCCGCCCGGGGCCTTTGAAAGCAAGCTTTCAGGCCCGGGACAACCAAAACAGCCAACTGCTTGCGCAGCTGGCTGTGAATGTTGGTTTGCGGAGAGACCGAGATTCGAACTCGGGATACGCTTTTGGCGTATACACGCTTTCCAGGCGTGAAACCTTCCTCTTTGAGAGCCTTCATAAGTGGCTAAAAATTAATAATTTATTCTTTCTTAAAACTCGTACCTTTAATTTCACTTGCAAGCTATTTGCAAACAACTTGTCAGCCTAGCGTTTTCAGTTGTCCGACTAGTGGAAGACACATTGTCTAATAATGCTTTGCAAAATTAAGCATTTTTAGATAATTACCTCTCTTAATGAGACAAGACAACGCTATAGTTGTCGGAAAGGGTATTGAGTTACAGTTTGTCAACAAACCAGGTGATTTCCCCGTTCGTCGCCCGCGCGATATCATAGATTCTTGATATGGCGATATCATCATTCTCATTGACGAAAGTCTGTCGGATTGAACCTCTGGAGACGCTCGTCATCTTTTCTATTTCTGATATCGGGTAGCCGACATTCTCAAGATATCGTGCCAGGAAGCTTAGGTATTTTCCATCAGGATAGTCCGATATGTATTTGGGAATCTTGACAGCCCTGTAGACGGATGCGTGTTCCGGAAATTTGAAGACAACTTTGCTGGTAACGTTGCCAGCTGTAACGTAATCGATTGTCTGGGTCTTGTTGTGGGCACTTTTCTTGTTTATCTGAACGCTAAGGCTCAGCCCGATTGTCGCAAATATTTCCCGGGCTTTGCTGAGCGCACAGTCGTCTTGAACGGAGAAAATCCAATACATGTTCTGGGTGGTTTCGCCTAGCCGTTTTGCTAGCTCTGTCCGGGTTATTCTGTAAGTGTTTAAGATGTTTACGATGAATGACAGGCGGCGGTTCTTCATTTTGCCTTCCCGTTTTTCCATCCTCCGCTTTTCCCTATTTGCCTTGTCCTTGCGCTGTTTGTTCTCCGCGTATTTTCTTTTACGAGCTTCGAGTGGTGGATTGTTTTGTTTCATGAGAAAAAAGGGTTTTAAAGAATTGTTATTTAAATGACCGGAAGGCCACTGTCGGCCTTTCGGAAGAAAGAAAAAACGCCCCATTCGCAGTGACGTCTGCGATGGGCGTTTATTCCGAGGTTTTTTTTGATCTCTCGCGCGCGTGCGCGGTAATTATGAAATATATTGGAGCGCGCACGCATGTATTAAATTACGAAAAATAAATAGTTTTCTTGAGCGAGATTCCTCTTGTTAATCGTGTTTGTTTTCTCCAATTTTACCGCGAAATTTAACTTGTATGGACGAAAATTTAGTCACAGAATAGCGCTCTAACATGAAGAAGTTGAAAGAAATAGAAAAGACTGCCTTGTACTTTAATTTTATATACGCTGATGCCGTATCATATATTGCCTGGCGTCAAAAATTGCGGGCGTATAACGACATTCTCATTCTGATGTTCCATGCGCAGAATATTCAGGAAGAAAAAATAGTTAAGACACCTCATGGATTTTTTTTCTATCACAAAGACGGATTAGTTTATGAGCGTCAATTCTATCCTGACAAGAATATGCCTTATGGGGATTTAGCAATCACGAAAGAAAGCCTCACAAGTGATGCTGCCTTATATAGCTTGTATGGATATCTCAGCGGAGGAGCGATGCCTCCACTTCTCGAGTTTCATTTGGATGAGAAAAGATACTCCGTTGTTCTTATTAACCAATAAACATAAACAAGAATGTCAAGCAGACGATGCAGGATACCGATTTCGACGATACTTCCCGGCGTTTCTCAGAAACGCGGCAAAATAGGCGCAAACAAGTGTTATAGGAGGGCAGCACGGTGGTTGTTCAGGTGTGGCTAGGAGTTGCTCCCGATTAATAGCTGAGAGGTAACCGACACGTATGACCTCGGAGGAGACGGCAGGAGATATTTGAAGCCCAAATGGGTTGATGAAAAGCTTTTCGAAAATAGACGTTCCCATGAAATAGCATTATGATAGTATCTGATAAAATCCGGAAAAATATACTTCCGACTTTCGACCCCGAGAACATCTGGTTCACCTCGGACACACACTTCTGCCACGAGAGCATCATCAAGTTCTGTAGCAGGCCATTCGCTAATGCGGGAGAGATGAACGAGGAACTTATTCGAAGCTGGAACGAAACTGTCCCGAATGACGGAATCGTATTCCACCTTGGCGATTTTTGTATGGGAAACACATCTGACTGGAATAATATCATGAATCATTTGCACGGGAAGATTATTCTTATTCTAGGAAACCACGACATGAAGAATATAAAGCAGGGCTTTATGCAACGCTTCGAACTTGTTACCCAGCAGATGACCATCAGAGTTGGCGGACAGGCCATTATTCTTAACCACAACCCATTCCTCTGCTACGGAGGTTCCTATCGGGATGTGTGGCACTTATTCGGTCACGTTCATAGTGGACCGCGGTCTCAAACCGGTCTAGACATCCCGCGACTCAGGATGCTCTTCCCCCTACAGTACGACGTCGGGGTTGATAACAATAATTACCGCCCGGTATCCTTTGCGGAGGTGAAAGCGAAGATTGATGCGCAGATCGAGGCGGCCCGGGAAGCATTCGGCATGAAAAATGTCCGCGGAACGGGTGGCAACTGCCGTATCGTCTTCTTGGACCCTTCCATCGCACCGACGAGTACGGCACAGAAAGCCGCATTTAAGCGCCTTGAGGACGTAGCTAGTGACATTGTGGAGATTTCCACGGGCAAGGGTCAGTCGCTAAAGGAAGCTATCGGCAAGCGTGTCGCCCTTCTCTACGGAAATGTACGCTATGTGTATATGGGTACCCAGCCTCTGGAGGAATTTCGCTATGTTCCCGTGGACAAGAACGCTGGCATCACAGAATGCAATGTTGACTCGGCAATCAGCATATTGAAAAGAGTATGAACAAAGACACGAAAGCAATCATCATTACCAAGCCAATCGAGGAAGCTACCTTCCTTGACTTATGCAAGGGGACTCCCAGACAGCAGTCACTCAAAGAGTTGAAGGAAGCCTCCCTGGAAGAATTGCAGGCCCAGATAGGGGAGGATGCCGATAGGGTTTATAAAGCTCTCCGGGAGAGCAAGGAGGGTTATATGAGAATTCGCCGTCAGTGGCCGTCTCTGGGCGAGCCACATGAGGGCTGGACCTATGTCTTTGTGGCTGGTTTTCCCTTGCACATCGACACGCCTGACGAGTGGTTTTACACTTCCAATATCGAGAGGATTGATTGGAAGATGAAAAACTTTGCGACTTTGAATTCCGTATATTCATTTGAATTCATCAACAAAGAATAGCCCTAACATACTATATCAAAATGTGCTATGGAAAAGAAATTGTATACACCGTTTGAACTTTTTGGCTGCGAAGTAGGAAAGGGCTGGCGGCCGCTTGTCGAACCGATATATAACCGGATCCAGGAACTCAACGAACAGGGGGCCGGGATCGAGATCACCCAGATAAAGGAAAAATGGGGGGAATTGTGCATATATCTGTCAGGCTATACGGAAGAGTTGGAAAAGATGATTAAGCAGGCCGAAGAAAAGTCTATCCACATCTGTGAAACTTGTGGAAAGCCCGGTGAACGCGTAATAAGCAGGTTCTCGTGGATCTATACCCGTTGCCCAGAATGTATTAAAGAGGAAAAAATCAAGGTGGGAGGGACGGTAGATGAATACCAGAAAAAATTGCGGGAAGCAGGTGAAATGGAATAATACAATTGACACGATGAAGGTTATTTTCCTTGATTTTGACGGTGTGTTGAATACCGACGCTTACCAGGCGAACCTTCGCCATGCAGGGAACCAAGGCTGGGACGATTATGGCCAATTGTTCGACCCCGAGGCCGTCGGAAACCTGAAGAAAATCCTCGACGCTGTTCCAGATGTCCGGATAGTAGTCGAATCCAGCTGGAAGGCGGAGGGCCTTGACTATCTCCGGCTCATGTGGAAAGAGCGGAACCTTCCAGGAGAGATATACGACGTGACTCCGGATATATTCAACGAGGAAATACTTTCAATTGACCTGTCGGTTCCGAACAACATCAGGAAAGTGGAAGGTATCGGAAAAGGCCGGGAAATTTCCGCCTGGCTCAAGCGTCACGGCGAAGCCGAATCCCAGTATGTGATTCTTGATGATATGGCCGATTTCTCCGGAGAACTCGAAAGGAACCATATCCGCGTCAGTCAAGACATCGGTATCACCCTTGATGATGCCATGAAGGCAATCTCTTTCCTAAAGTCATGAAAAACGCAGTCATATACACCCGCGTCTCATCCTCAGGGGACCGTCAGACCACGGATCGTCAGGTGGCCGACCTTCAAGCCTACGCAGCCGCCAATGGAATCCGGATACTCCAGACATACACGGAAAAGATTTCCGGCACCGTCCTGAGTCAGGACAGGCCGCAGCTGTCGGACTGTCTGGAGTTCTGTAGGCAGAACCATCCGGAGTTACTGCTGGTATCCGAGCTGTCCCGACTCGGGCGCGACACGGAAGACATTCTCGGAGTGGTCCGGCAACTGAACGAAAAACGCGTCTCGCTGTATATACACAACATGGGAATCCAGACGCTGCAGGAGGACGGAACCCCCAACTATGTTGCCTCAATCCTCATTCCCCTTCTTTCCGAGGTTGCAAGGATAGAACGGCAACTCATAAAAGAACGGCTGGAATCCGGAAGGGAGAGGTACAAAAGAGAAGGCGGACAGCTGGGGCGACCGAAGGGAAGCCGCAAAAGTCCGGAAGATCTGGTTAAGGAATATCCAGGAATAGCAAAGAGACTGAAGCAAGGGAAGAATACCATAGAGGAAATAGCCAAACTTGAGGACCGCTCCCCTTCCACTGTAAAGAAGGTGAAAAAGGCTCTGAACATAATTTGGCTCAGGCCAAAACAAAACACAAATAAGAATGTCCAAAGCATGCTTGAAGAATTGCAACAAGAACTGTGCGACAATCCAGACGGACTGTTCTCACAGCTTAAGCAGTGGGGGGCTATCCCTGCACATCGACAGAGGTGCTTATGGAATACCTGTTAAGATTTTTTTGAGATGAAAATACTTTTTTTAGATTTCGATGGCGTTCTCAACACTGAAGCGTGGCAGCGGCTTTGCGTGGCGCGCGGTCTTCCTACCGAGGACGAATTTGGCCCCGTCTTTGACCAGGAGGCTGTAGCCAATCTGAAGGCCATCGTTGATGCCGTCCCTGATGTCGGAATTGTCATCACGTCCAGCTGGAAATGGGAGGGAGAAGAAAAGATGAAGCAATTGTGGCTGGAAAGAGGACTTCCGGGAAAATTACTTGGCATTGCGCCGGATTATATACCAGACTTGGACAAGGATGCCATTGACGAGATTCTGCGTGGGAAACGACCCGCGTAGTACGGGGGGCAGACATTCGGTTATGGCAGGAGCAAAACAATGCGACAGAATGCTCTTATGTCATTTATGATGACATCCCCGACTTCTTCCCGGAGCAACAAGCTCATTTCATCCAAACGGATCCACACGTTGGGATTACACGCGAGGATGCCAAAACAGCTATCGATCTCTTAAATCGCAACGGAGGGGATGAGTAGAAGTAGGAAAAAGACGCCAGTCACAAC
>CACYCP010000101.1 GCA_902772985.1 uncultured Bacteroidia bacterium
CGGGCCTTGTTGCAAGAATCTCGCGAGGGGTGGTGAAGCGCTGGCCACCGGGATAGCCGGTGTAGCGGGTGTAAACGCGGTCGGTCATCTTCTTGCCGGTGAGACGAATCTTTTCGGCGTTGATTACGATAACGTTGTCACCACAGTCCACGTGCGGGGTGAAGCCGGGCTTGTTCTTGCCGCGGATAACCAATGCGACGCGGGAAGCCAGGCGACCGAGCGGGATGTCGGTTGCATCAATGACGAGCCACTCCTTGTTCACAGTAGCCTTGTTCAGGGAAACTGTTTTGTAGCTAAGTGTGTCCACTGTCTTGATAATTAATGGTTTAACAATAATTGTTGCGATCCCCCTATAATCAGAGGGACCGCAAAGGTAGGCATTTTTTGTGAAAATACCAAAAGAAATTAGATTCCGTACACGCCTTCGGAGGCGGGGGTCTCGGCGCCCCATTGGGCGGCCACATAGTCCAGGGTGTCGAAAATCTCTCCGGGATCGCGGGAGGTGACAAGTTTGATGCGAGTTTCCTTGAAGTCGCGGAGCCCCTTGAAGTAGCAGCTAAGGTGGCGCCGCATCTCGTAAACGCCTGTGACCTGGCCTTTTACATCCAACGACAGTCGGAAATGGCGTTTGGCAAGGGTAACGCGGTCCTTCACGCTCATTGGCGGAAGCTCCTCCCCTGTATCCAGCAGGTGCCGGATCTCGGTAAAGATCCAAGGATGGCCGAAGCTGGCGCGCCCTACCATGATGCCGTCCACCCCATAACGCTCGAACATCTCCAGGGCACGGCCGGCCGAATTCACGTCCCCGTTACCTATAATGGGAATATGCATCCGGGGATTGTTCTTCACCTCTCCGATAAGTGTCCAATCGGCCTCTCCTTTATACATCTGGCAACGGGTGCGGCCGTGTATGGTTAGGGCGGCTATGCCGCAGTCCTGCAGCCTTTCGGCCAGATCGACGATGATTTTCGAGTTCTCGTCCCAGCCGAGGCGGGTTTTGACGGTGACGGGCTTGTCGGGCACGGCCTCTACGATGGCGCGGGTTATGGCAACCATCTTGTCGGGGTCGCGCATCATGCCGCTGCCTGCGCCACGGCCTGCAATCTTGGATACAGGACAGCCGAAATTTATGTCAATGATGTCGGCCCCGTGGCCTCCGGCAAGCTGGGCTGCCCTGGCGGCCATCCGGGCGGCGTCCACCATAGCCTCCGGAATGCTGCCGTAGATTTGCACTGCAACCGGCGCCTCTTCCTCCAGAGTGTGCATCTTGGCGATGGTCTTCCCCACATCCCGTACCAGGCCGTCCGAGCTCACGAATTCGGTAGTTACCATAGCGGCACCCGCCTCCCTGCACAGGATGCGGAAACTGGCGTCGGTGACATCCTCCATTGGCGCCAGGGTTACGGGCCGAAAGCCCAAATCGATATTGCCGATTTTCATGGCTTCGGGAGCAGCGTAGAGGTGACCAGCAGCAATTGATAGAATTCGTTTTCGTCCTCTTCGAAGATGAAGCGGGCCGATACCGGAATGTAGAAAAGGCGCTGCCGGACCTCCGGCGGCACTTTTTTAACGTCCCTTATCCTCTGGGCGTCCTTTTCGGTTGTGAAAACGCAGGAGGTGGGCTGCTCCTTGACGACGGAGGCAAGCCTTCTCATATCGGCATTGCTGAAACGATGATGGTCACCGAAGGCGAAATGCCTGATTATCTTGTAATTGTCGGAAATATGGCGGCGCAGGGGCTCGTCACAGGCAATACCGCTCACAAGAGCCGCACGCTTTGAATAGACATAGCGGATGTCGGCATCGTCGGGGAAGACGGGCTGAGGGGCATCGTAGTCGATGGTGGTAAAAAAGAGAGGCATATTTTCCCCAAGGCGCAGCAGCCCCCTCCATTCCCTTTTCGCCCAGGCGTCCATTTCGGCAGGACATTTGGTCACGACCACGGCATCGGCCTTGGAAAGGCGGGAAGGAAGGTCCCTGAGACGCCCCCAGGGAAGTAGCCTGTCCTTATACACCGGACGGTTGTAATCCACCAGGACTATGTTCATATGGGCCGACAGTTTCCTGTACTGGAAGGCGTCATCCAGGATGATGGCCCGGGCGCCGGATTCGATGAGCTTTTCACAGCCCTCGATGCGGTTTTTATCGACCGCCACGGTAACGCCGGGGAACTTCCGGGCAATCTGGACGGGCTCGTCCCCGAATTTTTCGGCCGATCCGTCAAAAGGAACGGTCTGGAAACCCTTCAGCTTGCGCTTGTAGCCCCTGGAAAGAACGGCGTAGTTGAGCGGAGGAAGATAGTCCGAATTGAAAAGCTTCCTGATGACGTATTCCACCATGGGGGTTTTTCCGGTACCGCCCACAGTGACATTGCCCACGCAAATGGTGGGAACAGAAGCTTTGTAATTGTCTTTTCTGTCGTAGGCCCGGTTACGGAGCCTTAAATAAAGCCCGTAAAACATTTTATACTATTCCAGACTTTCCAATTCCACTCCCGGAATATTCTCCAGGCGGGTAATGAGGTCTATGGCATTTTCCCGCTTGGGAACACTTAATAAGACGGAAATCCTGAAGACACCGTCCTTCTTCGAGATGCCGTAGTCTTTGATTTGCTTTTTAAGCATGACCATAGCTTCCTGAAGCTTCTTTTCATCGTGTGAAGACAGCACGGCGTGAACCTCCCGGTCCCCGTATTTGAAGGTATAGGCATTCACAACCTCCATACAGACAAGGACGATGATGGAGGTCAGGACAGCAAGTTCATACATGCCGCAGCCCACGCTGAGGCCAATTGCGCCTGTTACCCACAGGCCGGCGGCCGTGGTAAGCCCGCTCACCTTGCTTTGCTGCTTGATGATGATGCCGCCGCCGATGAAGCTGATACCGGAGACCACGCCTGCGGCGATACGGGCGGCATCGAATTTCAATGCCTCGTAAAAGCCATACTGGGAAATGATCATGAACAGGGCGGCGCCCACGGCAACAAGCACGTGGGTGCGGATTCCGGCGTCTTTTGAACGAAGCTGCCTTTCATAGCCGATAACCGCACCGATAAACGTGGCGACGATGAGTCTGATGGATAATTGCAGTGCTAGTGTCATAGATGCAAATATAAGAAAAATAATTATTACCTGCGGCCTTCAAGTACTTCATTCTGACGGCGTACCGACTCATCGTGAATTGCGTTGAAAACGGCTTCGGCGAATTCTTCCGACAGACCCAAGGAGCGCGCCCTTTCCTTCACGCCCTCAAGGACATTGTCCCATCGGCCCGCCTGGAGTATGGCAACGTTGTGCTCCTTCTTGTAAAGGCCGATTTTCCGGCTTATCTCCATCCTGTCCGCCAAAGATTTGAGCAGATTATCGTCGATGACGTCAATCTGGGCGCGAAGAGCGTCGATTCCCTCCTTGTAGGCCTGGTTTTCAGAGGTGTTTTCCCTTATTACAAGGCTTTCCAGAAGATCCTGGAGAGCCGCCGGGGTGAGCTGCTGCTTTGCGTCGCTCAAGGCCTGGTCCGGACGGCAATGGCTCTCTACCATAAGGCCGTCAAGGCCCAGGTCCATTGCCCTCTGGGAAAGTTCCAGCAGGTATCTGCGGTCGCCTGCCATGTGGGACGGATCGGCAAAAAATGTCAGCTGGGGATAGCGGGTGCGCATTTCAATGGCCATGCGCCAACCCGGATCGTTACGATACAGGATGGGGGCCGATGTGGAAAAGCCCCGGTGAATCACCCCCAGTTTTTTCAGGCCTGCCTTGTTCAGCCTTTCCAGCGCTCCAATCCAAAGGTCGATGTCCGGGTTCACGGGGTTCTTCACCAGCACCGGGATATCGGTGCCTTCAAGGGCGTTCGCCACCTCCTGCATCAGGAAGGGGTTTGCCGATGTCCGGGCGCCTATCCAGATGATGTCCACACCGTATTTGATGCACTCCAGGACGTGTTTTTCGCTGGCAACCTCGGTGCAGACCTTCATCCCGTACACCTCCTTCACCTTCTTCAGCCACTTAAGGCCGGGAGTTCCCACGCCTTCGAAGGAGCCCGGATGGGTTCGCGGTTTCCATATGCCTGCGCGGTATACGTGAATGCCGAATGCATTGAGTCCGGCAGCCGTTTCCATAACCTGCTCCTCGCTTTCAGCGCTGCATGGTCCGGCTATGCACATGGGCCTTGGCAGGGTGAAAAAACCCCACTCAGTCCCAGGAATTATGTCTAGTTCGTGTGACACTACCTTATTATCTTTTTAATCTTGTTGGCTTCGTCTATGAGTTCACGGATGCGGGCCTCGTCGTATTCGGCCACGGCATCGCGGAACGCCTTCATCTTTTCCATGTAGGTGTCCATAACGTGCAGGACATTGTCTCTGTTCTGCGACAGGATGGGGACCCACATATCGGCATTGGACTTCGCAAGGCGAACGGTGGACGCGAATCCGCCCGACGCCAGGTCGAAGATGTGCTTCTCGTCCTTCTCCTTGTCCAGAACCGTGAGGGCCAGGGCGAAAGAGGTGAGGTGTGAGATATGGGACACGTAGGCGGTGTGCACATCGTGGTTCGAAGGGTCCATGTAAATGGGCCTCATGTTCAGGACCTTGTACATCTCCTCGATGGTCTTGAGGGCCTTCGGGGAAGACTCTTCCGCCTGGGCGAAGATACACGCACGGCCATCGAAAAGGCCCGGCTGTGCGGCCCAGGGACCGCTGTACTCGGTGCCGGCCATAGGGTGGGTGCTCACATACTGGGGCCGATGCGGATGGTATTTCACCGCCTGGCAAATCTGCTCCTTGGTGGAACAGACGTCTATGACGATTTTGTCCGGGGTGATGCGGTCCAGGATATCAGGGAGCATTTTTACCGCGACGCCAACCGGGACGGCGACTACAATGATACCGGCCCTGGCAATACAGTCTTCGTATGGGACAAGCTCATTGGCGAGAGCCATAGTGAGGGCGGCTTCTGCGGCAACGGGGTCGCTTTCCACTCCCAGAATCCTTTCCGCGAAGCCTCTCCGCTTCAGGTCTATGGCCATCGAGCCGCCAATGAGGCCCAATCCTATGATTCCTACTGTGTACATATTACTCATTCTGAACGCAGTGAAAAACCTTCTCATACGCACGCTCAAGGGTGGGAACGCTGGCGCAGAGGGAAATGCGGATGTAATTCTGGCCATTCTTTCCGAAAATGAAGCCCGGAGTGATGAAAACGCCGGCCTTGTACAACAAGGCGTCACTCACAACCTCGCCCATGGTTTTTCCGTTCTCATCCGCGTTTTGGGCGTTTTTTACGGACGGGAGGCGGCCCCAGACGAAGAGTCCGGCGCTGTCCGGATTGTAAGTGGCGCCCAATGCGTCCATTATCCGGCCTGCCACGGCGGCACGACGGTAATATTCCTCGTTCAACTGGGTGAACCAGTCATCTCCGGCATTCAAGGCTTCCACCGCCGCAAGCTGCAGAGGCCGGAATATGCCCGAATCCATCTGGCTCTTGACTTTCAGGATTTCCTTGATGTAAGGGGCCTCTCCGGCAATCATTCCCAAGCGCCAGCCAGCCATGTTGTGGGCCTTGGACAGGGAATTCATTTCCAGGCAGCACTGCTTTGCGCCAGGAACCGCCAGGATGGACAGAGGCTTGCTGTTGCGTATGAAGCTGTAGGGATTGTCGTTGATGAGAAGTATCCCGTGCCGGCTGGCAAAATCCACCAGGCGGCGGTACAGCTCCGGCGTAGCCTTGGCCCCGGTGGGCATACCAGGGTAATTCGTCCACATAAGTTTCACCCCCGTCAGGTCCATCGCCTCCAGGGCATCGAAATCCGGATACCACCCGTTTTCCTCCAGCAAATCGTATTTCAAGATTCTGGCATCCACCATTTTGGAGGCCGATGTATAGGTGGGATAACCGGGATCGGGGATAAGGACGCCGTCACCAGGATTCAGGAAGGTGAGGGAGGCCAGCAGGATTCCCTCCTTGGAGCCAGTGAGGGGCTGAATTTCGGAGGCCGGATCCAGCTGCACCCCATAATAGCGGGAATACCATTGGGCAAAGCCTTCTCGAAGTTCCGGGATGCCGGTATAGCTTTGGTAGCCATGGACGCCGTCTTTGACGGCTTCGGTAGCCAGGGTAACCAAGGCCGTGGAAGGTGGAGTACCGTCCGGCGAGCCGATACCCAGATTCACAACCGGGTCCAAGCCTTCGGCGGCACGACTGGCGTTCAATTTTGCAATCTCGCGGTTCTTTATGGAAAAGTAGTATTCCTTAACAGTAAGGGTTCTGTTTGCAGGTTCAATTATCATAGTGCAGAATGGTATTCGCCAAGAATCTGGAAATCTTCGATGAGCGGGCGCACGGCCGAAAGGGCCTGGCGGTATCGGCGGTAATCGGAGAAGTGGATATCGGCATAGAAAAAATACTGCCACTGCCGTCCGGGGATGGGCAACGACTGGATGCGGGTGAGATTCATGTCGTAAAACGACAAGATAGTGAGTATCTGGGCCAACGAGCCGGGTTTATGCGGCAGCGTAAAGCACAGGATGGCTTTGTCAATCTCTTTACGGGCCACGGAAAGCGACGGGTCCATAATGAGGAAACGCGTGAAATTCTGCTTGTAGGTCTCGATGCCGGAAGCCAGGATTTGCATGCCGTAGAGCTGGGCCGCCAGGGCCGATGCCACTGCGCCTACTCCCCTTTCCCCGCCGGAGGCGATTTCCGCAGCACTTTTGGCGGTGTCTTCGCTTTCAGTGAGACGGATCCAAGGGGCGTTGTGCTCGAACCACGGACGGGTTTGGTTGATGGCCATATAGTGCGTGCGCACCTCCTTGATGTCCTTCAGCTCTTGTCCGGGCAGGACCAGCAAGTTCTGCTGAATGCGAATATACACTTCCCCTTTCACTTGCACGCCGGCATTGCGGAGCAGCTCGAAATTATGGATGAGACCACCGGAAACGGTGTTTTCGATAGCCATCACAGCGGCATCGGCCCGGTCTTCCTGCATGCTGCGGAAAAGGTCCTCAAAGGTATCGCATTCGACGATGTCCAATGGGGTGTCCCCATAAAACAAACGGGCTGCTTGTTCATGGAAGCAGCCCTTATATCCTTGGATGGCTATCCTCCTCATGCTAAACGGTGAGGATATCCTTTTCCTTGGCGGCAATGACCTCGTCCACCCTCTTCACCCATTTGTCGGTGACTTTCTGAAGTTCGTCCTCTCCTTCCTTCTCTCCGTCTTCAGAAAGGCCCTCGTTCTTCTGGGCTTTCTTCAAAAGGTCGATTCCTTCCCTGCGGGCATTGCGGATGCTAACCTTGGTGGTCTCCCCCTGGGCCTTTGCCTTCTTGATGAGCTCCTTGCGGCGCTCTTCGGTGAGGGCAGGCACGACGCAACGGATTATTTCACCGTTGTTCGAAGGGGTGAGGCCAACGTTTGCATCCATGATAGCCTTTTCAATCTTGCCGATAATGGAGCGGTCCCAAGGCTGGATGGCGATGGTCTTCGCATCCGGAGTAGTTATGGAAGCTACCTGGTTGATGGGCGTGGCGCTGCCATAATAGTCCACCATCACAGGATTGAGAATTGCAGGCGTCGCCTTGCCAACGCGGTAATTCTTAAGATCTTCCTCAAGATACTCTACAGCATCCTGCATTTTAACGCTCTGGGCGTCTACAATCTCTTTTGCTTTCGGTAACATAGTGCTCTTAGCGAAGTTTTTTATAGCCGTAACGGGCCTCGTCGGCCAATTCAATCTCGATGCGCATCAGGCGGTTGTACTTGGCGATGCGGTCGGTGCGGGAAAGGGAACCGGTCTTGATCTGGCCGCTGTTGGTGGCAACGGCGATATCGGCGATGGTAGTATCCTCGGTTTCACCGCTGCGGTGGCTGGTAACGGTGGTGTAGCCGTGACGGTGGGCCATTTCGATGGCGTCCAAGGTCTCGGTGAGGGAGCCAATCTGGTTCACCTTGATGAGGATGGAGTTGCCGGCACCCATCTCGATACCCTGCTGCAGGTACTTCACGTTGGTCACTAAGAGGTCGTCACCCACAAGCTGGCAACGGTCGCCGATGGCCTTGGTGAGCTTCACCCAGCCTTCCCAGTCTTCCTCGGACAGGCCGTCCTCGATGGAGTCGATGGGGTACTTGGTGATGAGCTGCTTGAGGTAGTTGATCTGCTGCTCGGTGGTGAGCTTGCGGCCGCGAGGGTCTTTCTTCTTGCCGTCCTTGAGCTGCTTGTAGTCATAGTAGAACTTGCCGTCCTCGCCCTTGAAGCAGAACTCGGAAGCAGCGCAG
>CACYCP010000102.1 GCA_902772985.1 uncultured Bacteroidia bacterium
CATGCCGGGAACATTGTCGCGGGGACCGTCGTCGGGGATGAGGCCGGCGCCCTGGTGCACGCCGATGATGGTGCCCATTGTGTCGAACATATCAATGAACAGGAAGGTGAACACAACCACCAGCATATCTAAGGTGAAGATATTGTGCCATTCGAACTTGCAGAAGATAGGTTCGACGCTGTCGGGCATGGAAATGAAACCGTTCAGTTTGGTAATGGCTTCACCGCTTGAAGGATCTTTTATCACCAGGCCCAAGGCGGTGGTGGCCAGGATGCCCCAGAGAATGCCGCCGCGCACCTTTGCCATAACCAGGCCGGCTGTGATGAACAGGCCTATCATTGCCAGCAGGGCGGTGCCTTTGGTGATGTGGCCCAGGCCCACCAGGGTGGCGTCGTTATTGACGATGATTCCGGCGTTCTGCATGCCGATGAAAGCGATAAAGAGGCCGATACCGGCGCCGATGGCCTTTTTCAAGGTTCCTGGAATGGCATTCAGCAGCCAGGAACGGACCTTGGTGATGGTAAGGATGATGAAGAGCAGACCTTCAAGCAGCACGGCCGTGAGGGCGAACTGCCAGCTGTAACCCATGCCCAGGCATACGGTGTACACGAAGAAGGCATTCAGGCCCATGCCGGGGGCCAGGGCAAAAGGCTTTTTGGCATAAAGGGCCATGACCAGGGTGCCGATGATGGCAGCCACGGCCGTGGCGGTGAACACGCTGCCTGCAGGCATGCCGGGAAGGGCACTGAAGATGCTGGGATTCACGGCCAGGATATAGGCCATGGTGAGGAACGTGGTAATACCGGCCAGAATCTCGGTCCGGACGTTGTGCTTCTTGGAATCAAATCCGAAAAGTTTCTCAAAAGTAGGTTTCATATGTCAAGATAAATTAAAAGACCCACTTCGCGCCCAGGCAGGGCAACACATTGAAAGCCTTGCCGGTGCTGGCTTCCAGGCCGGCAAAGTTGTAACTAAACTCTACTTCTCCGCCGAGGTTCAAATTGGGAACGCCGAACCATTGGCCCACTGCATACCAGAGCTGCGGCTCAGATAAAACAACCACCTTGTTGCCTTCACACCAGACATCCACGAAACCGGAGAAGCGGAGCCCCTTAAGTTTAAACAAGTCCTGCAAACCCCAGACCGCCGTGAACTGCAAAGGGACATTGCTTTTCAGGCCGATAAAGTGTTTATAGAGAACTTTTAGATTCAAAGTGTTCTTGAAGTCCTTGCTGTGGAAAAAGTAGTCAAGGCCAAAAAGGAAGGCATTATTTACCGGAAAAGCACCATAGTCTGTCCCGGCAATGCCATTCAAGTTGCCCCAGGTGCCGAAACCACCATTGTATTCCACCTGAAGGCTAAGACCGCCAAGTTTTGAGTTCTTCCAGAAGTTCAGGCAGCGGGCAATCTCAAAATACGTGTTATTCGGCGAAATGATTTCTTTGCCGTCCCTGTTGTTGAAATCGTAGTCGATGAAGAAGAACGTGTTACCCCAATTGTCGTTGTAAAATCCTTCAAGGGTAGTCGTAACGTGCTTACGACCGAAATCGTAAAACACCTGGATGTTGGTCTGCGCTTTGGCCATCTGGCTAAAGGCGAGCGTTGCCACGGCAACGGCTAAGATTAGTTTCTTTTGCATAGTTTATTTTCTGAGCGATGGGTTAATTTCGAAATCGACGGCTTTATCGGCCTCCGGGTTTTCGCCGAACTCGTAGTCCTTGCCGGGAAGTATGGCATTAAGGATAACGCCAACGATTGCGGCAACTGCAAGACCGCTGAGGGAGGTGAAACCAAGATGAATGGCATCGTTGGCTCCGTACTTGATGCCGATGGCGAGGACCAGGATGAGAGCCAGGATGATGACATTGCGGCTCTTTGTGAAATCTACGTGGTTATCTACGATATTCCTTACGCCCACGGCGGAGATCATACCGTACAGGACCAGGGAAACTCCGCCTATGGTGGCTGCCGGCATGCAGGCTATGAGGGCGCTGAATTTGGGGCAGAAACTGAGGACGATGGCAAAGAGGGCGGCGATGCGGATGACCTTGGGGTCATAAACCTTCGTCAGGTTCAGCACGCCGGTGTTCTCTCCGTAGGTGGTGTTTGCGGGAGCTCCGAAAAGGGAAGCCAGCATGGTCGCAACGCCGTCTCCGATGAGCGTACGGTGCAGGCCGGGCTCTTCCAGGTAGTTCTCTCCGGTGGTGGAGGAGATGGCGCACATATCGCCGATATGCTCCATCATGGTAGCCAGCGAGATGGGGACGATGGCAATGACGGCGCTAAGGATAAGCCCCCAGTTGGGATTCGAGAAAACGTTGATGGCGGTATTCTTCCACTGGAAGGGCAAGCCTATCCAAGATGCCTCTTTCACTTGTGTGAAGTCGCACAGGCCGAAGCAGGCGGCAACGACGTACGAACCCAGGACGCCCAGCAGGATGGGTACGATCCTTATCATTCCCTTACCCCAGATGTTGCAAATGACGATGATTGCAATGGCCAGAAGTGCTATCCACCAGTTCTGGTTACAATTGCTGATTGCGCTTCCGCTCAAGGTAAGGCCGATGGCGATGATGATGGGGCCTGTTACCACAGGAGGGAAGAAACGCATTACCTTCTTGGTGCCGAAAGCGGTGATGAGTCCCGCCAGGATAAAATAAATAATGCCTGACGAAAAAACTCCGATGCAGGCATAGGGAAGGGATTCCGAGAGGCTGAGTCCTTGCTGCTCTCCCATTGAGACGACAACGGCATAACCGCCGAGGAAAGCAAAGGACGAACCCAGGAAGGCTGGTACCCGCATTTTGGTGAGAAGGTGGAAGATGAGAGTGCCCAAGCCTGCGAAAAGAAGTGTGGCACTCATGGAAAGACCGGTTATGACCGGTACAAGGACGGTGGCTCCGAACATGGCAAACATGTGCTGAAGCCCCAGGGTAAGCATCTTTCCGGTTCCAAGGGACCGGGCGTCATAGATGGCCTGCGCTTGTTTTGTCATAGTTGATTTGGATTTTCACAAAAATACTTAATTCCGAAAACAGAACTAAGCAGCCTTGGGAAAAGTTTTTCACAATTGTATTAACAACAAGAGCTTCAGCCTATCTGGATGACGTTGTCGGCATAACGTACAACCGCATCCCTGTGGGAGATGAACAAGATTGTTTTACGTCCGTGGTATGAGCTGTGTATGTTTTGAAGAAGATGATTTTCGGTGTATGCGTCCAAGGCCGATGTGGATTCGTCCAGAATCATTACTCCGCCGGGGCGCAGGAGTGCCCTTGCAATGGCAATCCTCTGGCACTGGCCTTCACTGAGGCCGCTTCCGCTTTCCCCGCAAATGGTATCAAGTCCCTCCGGAAGCTCCTTCACGAAAGAAGCCATGGCTGTATCCAAAGCGGCGAACATATCCTCTTGCGAGGCGTGAGGGGAGGCGAGTTGAAGGTTAGTACGAATGGTTCCGCTAAGTAGTGAATTGCCCTGAGGAATGTACATGAAATTGCTCCTGAGGCTGCTACCGGCTGGGTTCCCTTCTATTTCAATGCTGCCTTCATCGGGTTTGAGAAGGCCCAGAATCAAGCGGATAAGAGTACTCTTCCCGGCACCGGTAGGACCGCATATCACGCTCAATTCCCCGGCAGGGAATCGGCAGGAAAAATGGTCCAGGACCTTGTTCTGGGAATCCGGATATGCGAAGCTGACGTCATTGACCAGAATTTCCGGGGCTTTTTTTATGGTAATTTGTCCTTCCAGCGGCTCTTCTTCAAGGGCTTCCAATTCCATTATGCGGTCTATGGAAGTAAGGGCCTGGATGAATGCAGGAACCTGCCTGCCAAATTCGGCGATGGGCCGCTGAACCTGTCCCACAAGCTGGAGGAAGGCCGTCATCATACCGTAGGTGACGCTTCCGTTTATGATTCCGAATACGCCCCAAAGGAAAGCTGCAGCGTGGCCCGCCTGAAAACCGAAGAACATGAGCCCCCGGGCGACGGCGTTGTAATTCAAGCGTTTGCGGGTGTTATCCTCTACATCTTCCTGCATCCATCCGAATTTGTCCAGTACCTTGTCCACATTCGTGAGGGTAAGAACCAGCACGCGGTGCTGGAGACTTTCCTGCATGAGTTGCTGCATTTCACTTTCCCGGGCCCTGATTGCGGCCATGATGCGGCGAAGCTGGCGGAAGAACAACTTGGAGCCGAAAACTGCGGCGCACATCAGAATAAGCAGGACCCACAGCAGATTCGGAGCCATGGTGAGAAGATAGACCGAGGCTGCGACAAGTTGGAGAATGGTAATAAGGATAGATGGAATACGCTCCACAATAAGGTCGGAAAGTACCCGAATGTCCTCTTCCAGGCGGTTAACCGTGTCTCCGGAGAGGAAACGCTCGCGTCCGTCCCATCGGCTTTTCATTACATGGCCGAAGATCTGGCGGCGGAGGATATTCTGAGTTTTGACCTGGATATAGGGATTCCACCAGTTGGAAAAAATGATGATGCCAAGCTGGACCAGCAGAATTGCAAGGAAAAGGACTATGCCTTCCTTTATTGGAACGGAAGAAACGCCGGTTGCAATGTCAACCAGCAGTTTGCTGGCCCATACGAAGGCCAGGGAGGCGGCAATGCGAAGTATTCCGGCGGCAATGGTGACGGCCACCCGCCAGCGTACCGGACGCCAAAGGCTCCGGATATACGACATACATTGCCAGAAGCTTGTCATCAGTCGTCGATTACGTCGTTATCCTTCCAAACCTGAATAAGTTTGGAAACGTCGTCCGACGCCTGCTGGGGAGTCACTTCGTATTTTTCCAGCAGAAGGTCCACAAGGTCCTGGGCCGAGAACTCCTTGCCTTCGATACCTTTCCAAAGGAAGGCAGCCGAATCGTTCAGGCTGAGCATCTTGTTGAAATTCACCTGGGAGATGCCTTCTCCAACCACAATGTATTCGCCGCAAATGGAGCGAAGTATGAATCCGTCTTTGATTTTCATATAAATACTCTTCTGTAAATTGCCAGGATATATCGGCGTAAAGGTTTGATTCTACGCCAGAAACGCCCTTTACCGGGTTTCTTTCCGTTCACTTCCACAACCGTGCCAAGGACATCGGCAAGACGGCATTTTTCCGTGCCGCGGATGTTGCCGTCGCCCATGAGTGTTATCTTGTCTCCGTCAACGGCGATTACCCTGTGAAGGACATATCTTCCGGGAAGACGCACAAGGGCTATGTCTCCTACCTCCACATTCTCCAGCTTCCTGAGTGTAACGCTGTCTTTGCCTCCCTTAATGAAAGGAAGCATGCTGGAACCCAGGGGAGTGAGACAGACATCCCTGCCCTCGGCCATCAAGGTCGCGGCTTCCTCGAGGATAATCTCGTTTTTCATTACAAGCTTATCCATTCACTCTACTGTGGCAAAGTTGTGCTGCGTCTTCGTTTGGAAGGCAGTCCAGGATGAAGCAGGGGACTTTGGTGATTATCTCTGAGATACTTTCGTGCCAAAGGTCGGAGAGTCCCTTGAAGGGGCGGAAGGCCGATGCCGATGTCATGAGCGAAGCATAGGCATGAATTCCTTTCAAGGCTTCGATTTTGTTGAAGGGAGCCTGACGAATCCTTACAATGGCTCCTGCGGGAACATCCTTGTTTTTGTAGCAAGGCGTCTTTCCGCTCCAGGGGGAACCAAAAACGCGCACCTGTCCGTCCGGCATTAAGCGGAGGATGGGATTGTCGTCGTTAAGCAGTTCTGTGCCAGGTATATGATTGAGCCAAAGCTTGCTGTGGGTGCTTTTCCCTGTACCGCTCTTTCCAAGGAATAGGAAACCTTTCCCGCTGTTCATGACAACTGAAGAATGCATTTCCAGCGCCTTGTATTTTGCCGATGCGAAGGCGAAAAGCAGCATCAGGCTGTTGTTCATGTCGAAATCGGCATTCGAGGCGGTTATTTTCAGGAGGGCGCGAGTGAAATCTTTTGTGCAGTGGAGAATTCCGGCAAGGGGGGCGTCGGGGCCCGGTTTCATGCGGAATTCGTAGGAGAGGGGGCTTTCGGCTATGGCGATTTCCGGAAAACCGGGGCCGTCATCGGTTGTGTAAATGGGGGAGAATGAACACTCCGGAAGGCTGTCTGTTATTTTCAGGCTGAAAATATCCTCAGCGGAGGGCTCGTCACTCTCAAAAGGTAGAAGGTTGGGCATGACAGTGTCTAAGCCTTCAATGGAAAAAGGAAGGCCTGCCACAACGAAACGGTGCCTCAGATTACTCATTGTCATTACCTTCAAGGGAGTCCTTATACATTTGAATGATAGCCTTGGCCGATTCGGAAATATCGTATTTCTTCATGTTTTCGGCGTGTTTCAGGCCCATTTCCCAGCGCTCTTTCGGATGGGATAGCCAATAGTCTATCCTGTGTGCCAGGGCTTCGGGATTCCCGGCCGGAAACAGGCAGCGCCTGCTAATTGCAAATTGTGAGGTGCCGACATAGGGGCCCTCTGAAATGATTGGCAGGGTACCCTGCTGAATGGCTTCCATTATGGAAAGCCCCTCCACTTCCACCTTTGCGCAGTGCACGGCTATATCGGCCGTGGCGGCAAGCTGGCGAAGTCCGTCCCTGTCGTAGAAGGAAAAGTCGGGCTCGTATGCGAGCACGCCTTCGTCATAGAGTTTCTTTGCGATTTTCTTGTATAGTTTGGCCTTGGGACCGTTCCCTGCGAAAAGAAGCTGGATGCGCCTTGAGTACTTGCTGTGACGCATGGCCTCAAGCAAAGTAAGCTGGTCCTTCTCCAGGGAAAGCCTGCCGATATAGATAATCCTGAGGGGACGGGAAGGGTCCAGATAATCCTCCGGCGGCGATTCGGGACGGATGCATTCATCCGGTACCAGGCCATTGGAAATAAACCTTAGTTCCGGTGCGAAATGATATCGGCGAAGACGGTCCTGGACGCGCTCTGAGGGGCACTGGACAAATTTGCAGTAATTATATCCGGTATCTCTCCATGATTTCAAAAGCAGGCGGTTGGCCAGCTTCCACCTTCCCATTCCAAGATTGTAAAGAATGTTCTCCGGGAAGATGTGGAATGTTGCCACAACGGGTTTCCCAAGTTTTTTGGCAATCCTTACAGCCTTGAACTGCAGCATGAACATTTCGTGGATGTGAACCACGTCGGCCCATGCAATGGCCTCTTCCAGCTTCTTGGGATCGGCATCGGCATAGGAAAAACCGTTCTTGACGATGATGGGCTGGAAAATTGGGAAGATGAATTCTTTCAAGGGGAAATCCGGCTGAATCTCCGGATTTATCTTGTTGGGGCCGGAAATGACTTTTACGTCCTGTCCGGCAGACTTCAATGCCTTTACAGTCCTTTGGGCCGAAGCGGCGACTCCATTGCCCGGATTGTAAAAGTTATTGATTACAAAGAGAATCTTCATTAATTATGCTTCAGGAGCCATGGTATTGTAAACGGCGGTCACGTCATCATCGTCCTCCAGCAGACCGGTGAGTTTGTCAAGCGTTGCACGCTGCTCGGGAGTAACTTCCTTCAGGTCCACGTTCGGAATCTGTTCAAATCCGCCGGAAATGAGCTCGTAGCCCTTTTCTTCAATATATTTCTGAATTTGGCCGTATGCGGTGTAATCACCGTAAATGGAAATTTCCACGCTTACATTTTCGTCCTCGTCTTCGACTTCCTGCTTGAAAACTTCTTCGGCGCCGAAATCGATGAGTTCAAGCTCCAGTTCGTCAATGTCGATGGGCTTGGCCGGATCTTCCTTGATGCGGAAAACGCATTTGTGGTCGAACATGAAGGCCACGCTGCCGCTGGTCTGGAGGGAGCCGCCGCACTTTGTGAAGTAGCTGCGGACATTGGCCACCGTACGGGTGTTGTTGTCGGTAGCAGCCTCTACCAGGTAGGCGATGCCGAAGGGGCCGAAGCCTTCATATACCAGTTCCTTGAAGTCGCCGGTCTTGGCCTCGGTAGCCTTCTTTATGGCGCGCTCGACGTTTTCCTTGGGCATGGACTCTGCCCTGGCTTCGGCCAGAAGGGCACGAAGACGGGGATTGCCGGTTACTTCGGCTCCGCCCTGCTTGACGGCTATGGTGATTTCTTTTCCGAGTTTTGTGAACACTTTGGCCATGTGGCCCCAGCGTTTCATCTTGCGTTCCTTGCGGAATTCAAAAGCCCTTCCCATATTATTACTCGGTTTCCAGACGGGTGATGTACTTGTCAATCTCGAAGGATTCGGGAGCGTTTGCCCACTTTTCCTTGATTTCCTTGTAGCAGGAAATAGCCTTGGCATTATCTTCCAGGGCTTCGTAGGCAGTGCCGGCTTTCAGAAGGTATGCGGCCGAGAAGGCGTTGTCGCTGGTCTTGGCAGCTTTGCAGAACCAGGAGGCGGCGCTTTCGTAATCTTCCATTTCCACATAGCAGTCGCCGATGCAGGCCTGTGCACGGGCAAGGAGAATGGGATCGTTACCTTTGTATTTCTTCAGGTAGTCAAGAGCATCCTCGTAGTCACCGGTCTGGAGATTGGCGATGCCTGCATAGAGGTAAACGGCCTCTCCGGCCTTGGAACCATACTGGTCTATGATGTCTTCAAGACCCAGGGAATTGTCGTCACCGTTGAGGGCGAGTTCATATTCGCCGGCGTCGAACCAGCGTTCGGCCTGTGCCATCTGCTCTGTGGCCTGCTGCTTCTTGGGCTGAAGGATGAAACGGTTGTATGCAAGGATTGCAAGTGCAATCACAAGGATACCGATTACGATGCCGTAAATGAGATTTCCGTACTCTTTGAAAAACTGTTCTGTCTTGTTCACAGCCTCGACAACGTTCTGCTGGCGTGCCTCGGCTTCGCTTTTAGTTACTTTTGCCATATTTTTTGTGTTTTACTTTTCAGGTATGCTTTCTTTTTAGCCCGCAAATTTATGAAAAATTTGGTATATTTGCAAAGTACTTATGCCCACACTTAAGAAAATAGTAGTTCAGGATTTCCGGAACATTTCCTTTCAGGAACTGGAGTTCTCACCAAATGTAAACTGCATCAGCGGAAACAACGGTGAGGGCAAGACCAATCTTTTGGATGCAGTCTATTATCTGTCAATGACAAAAAGTGCCTTTCCGGTTCCGGACAAGTTCATTTTCCGCCATGGTTGCCCTGGCTTCACGCTGGGCGGGACTTATGCCATGGAAAACGCCCCTGAATCGCGTTTCTCCATCAAGGTGACGGACGAGGGCAAGAAACTGATCAGGGACGGAAAAACCATTTCCAGGCTTGGGGAGCATATAGGATTGCTGCCGCTCGTGATGGTATCCCCTCAGGACAGCGCACTTGTGAGCGAGTCGGGGGAGGAACGCCGGAAGCTTTCGAACGCCGTCCTTTCCCAGGTTGACAAGCAGTATTTCGATGCAATACAGGGCTACAACCGCCTTCTTTCGGGCCGAAACAAGATTTTGAAGGAGCCTTCACCGGATGCCGCACTGCTGGCGGTCTATGATGAAAGGATGGCGCCTCTTGCCTCCAAGGTTTTCGATGGCAGGTCCCGTCTTGCAAAGGACCTTGAGCCGGTGGTGGCCAATTATTACCGTCTCATTTCCGGGGGCAGGGAAGAGGTGTCCATCCGTTACCGTTCAGACCTTTCGGAGCGCTCCCTGCATGAGCTTTTCACAGCCCACCGGGACCGTGACTATATGCTGAAATATACCTCCTCGGGTATCCAGAGAGACGATTTCCTCTTTCTAATGGATGGCTATCCCATCCGCCGCGTCGGTTCCCAGGGGCAGCAGAAATCCTTCCTTGTCGCCCTTAAATTCGCCCAGTACGAAATCATGAAACGCTCCTATGGTTTCGCTCCCATTCTCCTTCTGGACGATGTTTTCGACAAATTAGACCTGGGCCGGATAGGGAACCTTATCTCTATGGTGGCGGGAAGCGATTTCGGCCAGATTTTCATAAGCGACACCGACAAATCACGTCTTAGCGGAATTGTGGACCGCATTACCAGCGACAGGGCCTATTTCGAGGCTGTGGGAGGCGTTTTTACAAAGCTTGAATAATGGAGGACAAGGGGATAAGGATACACAGGAAAGAGGCTGTGGGGATGGACGAGCTGGTTTCCCGCTACATAAAGCAAATGAAACTGGCAGCCGGGCTCAATACACAGCGCATCTTTGAAGCCTGGGACGCCTGCTCCGGTGCCGGCCCCTTTACCTTGAGGAAGTTCTTCCGTTCAGGGAAACTTTACATTACCCTCAATTCATCTGTCATAAGGAACCAGTTATTCTTCCAGAAGGAAGAGTTGGTTGAAAAGATGAACGAGTATCTTTCTAAGGATGAGTTGTTTACCAGCGATAACAGAAGCGTTGGTTTCATTCAGGAGCTCATTCTTCATTAGGTTTTTCCTGTATTTTCGTACAGCACAGCCCCCTCATCCGGGTGGCTGTCATTTCGTATAGGAAATCGAAACATCCGAAAATTTCACGATGTCCCGTCTTGTGATGCCAGGTAATGTAATCGGCCTGATATCCAAGATGGGCGAGCGTCATTTTGTCCAGGCTGGAAATACCCATCCGGTAGAGTCTTTGCAGGATATTCCGGTTGTTGTCCAGTATGCGCAGGATGCTGGCTTCCGAGAGCTCCCGTCCTTGATAGCGGCGCCGGTTATGCCAGTGGTTCTTGCATGAGGAACTGCAGTACTTCCTGTCCGGGCGCCCCACTTCTATGGGACGTCCGCATTCTATGCATCGAAGAGGCATTTGTATTTCCAGAACCGGCGGCTGTTTCATTGGGCGAACGCTTTTGCGCCAAAAATGCAAAGGCGGAAGAACAATTCCAAGCCTCGGTTGAAAAATTGGCGATTTTTTTCCGTTTTAACTTTTCTCTTTAAAAAATGCACGCTTTGAAACATTTTGACCGGCCGGGATTTTTCTTATTGAATGCGCTTCGAAACAGACAATCTCTCTCGGAAACGTAAAAATGAGGCTTAAGTTTTTTATTGCCTGCTGGAGGAGGGAATTCTTCTTCCTTACTTTGCCGCAGTTCCGCTCCGGAATGGCGCGCTCCCGGCGGAATGCATGTTTAACTAAAAATGTAATCTTATGGAATTTTTAAACAGAGTAGAATTGAGAGGCGTCGTCGGGAGAGCCGACATAAATACTTTCAACAACTCCCAGGTGTGCAATTTCTCGGTTGTGACCGAATACAGCGGTGTTGACAGGGACGGCAATTCGAACATAGAGACAACCTGGTTCAACGTGTCGGCCTGGGCCGGAAGAGATGGAATCGCCGATCTTTCCTCCATCAAGAAAGGAGAATGGGTAAAGGTGACAGGCCGGCTGCGCAGTCGTAAATACATCACCCCGGAGAACGAGGAGAGGCAGACGATGGACCTGATTGCCAAAGAGGTTTCCATCCTTCCCCGTGAAGACCGTATGCAGGCACAACGCGATCGTTAGCGATGTCACGGAAGGAGAAAATACTACTGCTGGCTGTCACCTGCCTCCTGCTTTGCCCACAGGCCGTGGCGCAGCGCTTTTCCGTGGGAACCAACGGGGTTGACTGGCTCACCCTTGGCACCCTGAACCTGGAAGCCGGTGCTGCGGTAGCAAAGCATTTCAGCGTGCACGTGGGAGCTGAATACAATCCCTGGACCTTCATGGCCGGAGACCAGCAGAAACAGCTCCAGACCAGACACGTCTCCTATTGGGGAGGTGTGCGCTGGTGGCCCTGGTTCGTTTATTCCGGCTGGTGGGTGGCGGCAGAAGCCCGCTACAGCATGTACAACCTAGGGGGCATCATAAAACGCAGCGCCGAGGAAGGAGATGCCTATGGCGGCGGGATTTACGGAGGCTATACCATAATGCTGACGGATCGCTGGAACCTGGATCTTGGAGTGGGTGTCTGGGGTGGATACAAGAATTATACGCGTTACAACTGCCCGGTGTGCGGAGTCATCACTGAAGAGGGTTCGGGAGCTTTCGTATTGCCCGATGCCCGAATTGCGATTATGCTCATTTTCTAAACTATCATTCCAAATGCGACATCCCATTGAATATTTGCTCATTGTGCTTATTCCCCTTATCCTGCCTTCCTGCGGCTCGCCCAAGAAACTGGAAAAGCTGAAAAGCAGCCAGGTGGCAGCCCGCCTGGCCCTTTCCAGGGAGGAGATTCTCCAGGAAAGGAAGGTTATCGAGGGAGGACGGAGAGATACCATCAAGGTGAAGGACGAAAGTACCGGTGAGGAATTCTTCCTTATGCACGCCGTGAAGGACGATAATGGGGAAATGGTTGCAAATGAGGTAATTAACGCAGCCATTATCACCGCCCGTTTCCGCAATGTGGCCGAAAGGCACGGCCGGATAGACCTCCAGTTCGAGGTCATAGTCCCGAAAGAGATGCAGGATTCGAAATGGCAGCTCCGCTTCTATCCCGACATGTTCGTTTTGGAGGACAGTCTCCGGCTTGAATCGGTGGTGATAACCGGTAAGGACTACAGGGCCGAACAACTACGCGGATATGACCGCTATAACCGCTTCCTTTCATCCATTGTCACCGATACTTCGCTCTTTGTGAACTGGAGGAACCTGGACATATTCATAAAGCGCAATATTCCGCAGCTTTATGCCTTCAGTACAGACACTTCCTTCGTTTCCGAGGAGCGCTTCAACTCCTTTCTTGGAGCATCGGCCCGGGAAGCGCTGGAGCACTACACGAATATGTATGCGAAGCGCAGGAACGAGTGGAAACGCTCCCGCATCGGTGAAATGTTCCGAAAATACGTCACATCGCCAATCATTACGGAGGGAATACGCCTGGATACCGTCATGCAGGATTCTAACAACGATTACGTGTACCAATATACCCAGAGCATCCAAACCCGCCCGAAACTTCGTAAAGTGGATGTAATCCTGTCCGGAGACATCTGGGAGGGAGCTTCAAAGTTGTACGAGATGAATCGCTCGGAGCCTCTTACCTTCTATGTGAGTTCAATCTCATCCTTCGTGGACGGCAGCGAAAAGTACCTTAGCAGCGTCATTTCCAGAAGGAGCGAGGCGAACACCGCCTGTTATGTGGATTTCGAGCAGGGAAGCTGGGAAATTAAGCCGAATTATGGGAACAACCGTACAGAGATGGGCCGGATATGCGGCAACATAAGGGAACTATTGGAGAACGAGAAATACGATTTGGATTCAATCGTCATAGCGGCTTCGGCCTCGCCTGAAGGCACGGTTTCCTCCAACGGGGAACTGTCCCGCAAGAGGGCGGCATCCATTGCCCGTTATTTCGATGATTACGTCAGGCATTATACCGATTCGGTGGGGACAATGACAGTAACAGTAGATAGTAAAGGACGCGAAAGGATAGTGCACGAAAAGCGCCGGATCCCTTTCTCGTCGCGCTCCAATGGCGAAAACTGGGATATGCTCACCTTCCTTGTCGATACCGACTCGTCTCTTTCGGCTGAAAACAAACGATCTTTCATGAGGCATATGGACAATCCCGACTTTGATGCCCGGGAGCAGGCCATGCACGGCGAACCGTATTACCGATATATGAGGGAACAACTGTACCCGCGCCTCAGAACGGTGAAATTTGATTTTTTCCTTCACCGGAAGGGGATGATCAAGGATACGGTCCATACCACGGTGCTGGATACGGTCTATATGAAAGGCGTACAGGCAATAAGGGACAGGGAATATGAGACAGCCCTGGAATACCTCAGGCCGTATAAGGATTACAATACCGCTATCGCCTATGTGGCGCTGGATTACAATGCATCGGCAATGTCCATACTGAGCGGCCTTGAGAGGACCCCGCAGGTAAATTATATGCTTGCGCTCCTCTATGCCCGGAACGACGATGACGAGAAGGCCGTGAGCCACTATCTGAAAGCCTGCAGCCAGGACCATTCGTATGTGTTCAGGGGTAACCTGGATCCGGAAATATTCGTTCTTATCCAGCGCTATGGGCTTAACCGTGAAGATGATATAGATGACATTACATAAACACTTTATTTTCAATTCTAAAACAAATCCATTCATGAAAAAATTCATTTCTTCGATTCTGCTTTGCTCGGCCCTCCTTGCCGGGGTAGCATCTTGCAACAAAAACAACGAAACACAGGTGTCTGACCTGCCCCAGGACAGCGGACTACTGGCAATCACCGTTGCCGCCCAGGACGGCCTTTCCCAAACCAAGGCGAATGCCTCGGAGGTGGCCGACCGTAAGATTGAGACCAGGATAAACACCATCCAGATCTTCGTTTTCAATGAGGACGGCAGCAAGAAAGAGACCGAGAAGTACATCGACAACCTTTCAAGCGAAAACAGCAGTGTTGTAACTCTCACATCCTTGATTGGCGCGAAACGCATCTGGGCGGTAGTAAACGCTCCCAGGATGTATTTGAACACTGAATCAGAATTGCTTACGAAAGCCTCGAACCTGGGAGACTGTAACAGCACAGCTACCGGCGGAGGCCTTACTATGGTTGGGGCTGCGGCGCCCGCAAACCCGGAAAATACCGTGCCCATCGTTGCCGGTTCCGTGGATATAGGGAAATATACGGTCAGTGACCCTACCAGCGTCACCACAATCACAATCCCGGTTTACCGCCTTGCGGCCAGGATTTCCCTGGAAAAACTCACAGTGGACTTTCGCGGAACCAACCTGGAGGGACACAGCTTCACGGTAAAGGACATTTACCTGAAAAACGTTGTGAACAGCTGCTATTTCAATGGCGCGTCCCCGGTACTGGCCGATGATACCAATTTCTGGTCGAACCGTATAAAAGGTTATTCCGACAACAACAACTGGATGGTGGACAAGGAAGGCAAGGACATCAAGAACCTGGTATCCGACACGTCGCTTTCCATCGCCTGTGACGTTTCGTCAAACGGGGGAAGCGGGAATGCAATGGGGAAATACTATTACGTGTATCCCAACAATATCACGACGGATGTGCGCAGTGCCAGCTGGACCGCCCCGAGGCGCACGCGCCTGGTAATTCACGCCGTGGTAAACGGAAGCAGGGTGCAGAACAAGGATACATATTACGTGTTTTCCATCGGCGACGAGGATTCAATTGTGAGCGGACAAACCGCTGCCGATTTCAGGAATGTCATTTATGGAAACCATACCTACACCATCTCCAACATCAGTATCACCATGCTGGGAAAGGATAATGACAACGATGACAGCGTCCCGGAATCCGGCAAGGCGACCATTACCGTAAACGTGGAAGGCTGGGGAGGAAATACCGAACTGTCTTACGAGATCTGATGAAAAAACACCTTGCATTTGTCTTTGCCATTTCGGCTGCCCTCACGCTTTCTTGCCGATCCTCAGTGGTTGAGGACCGGCAGGAATGCCCGGCCTTCCTTTTCTTCGAGATCCAGAACGATGAGGCGCAGTTCGACCCAGCCGAAAACGTATATGTATCGGCCTTTACCTACCCTGAAGGCGATTTTCTGGCCTCGGATACCACGAAGGTAAGGGCAATTCGCGACGGGAGCTTCTATCTGCCAGTGAAGAGGACGGAATCGGCCTTCGGATATGGTGTGCTGGGTTTCGACAAGTGCAGGCTCAGCGGAGAAATGTCGTGGATGGTGAGGGAAGGGGAGGATTTCGACCGCATTTTCCGTTTTTCTTATCACACTCCGGCCTATGGGGAAAAATTCATCGTACCCGTAGAACTTCTGAAGGACCATTGCCGGATAACGGTTAAATTCAACAATTACGACCGTTTCTCCGGAACTTCGGGCCAGTTTCCTTTCAGGGCTTTGGTGAAGGGGAACACCTGCGGTATAGATGCCCAAAGCGGTGTTCCGCTGAAAGGCGCTTTCTTCTATGAGCCCGAGGAAACTCCAGGAGGTACGTTTTCCTTCACTGTTCCGCGCCAGTTCGACCGTTCGCTGGTACTTGACCTGATGGGCAAGGAAGGCCTTTTCGAGAACAGCGGAAAAGTGGTTTCTTTCGACCTATGGCACTTGTTCAACGAACAGGAGAATTTCAGCTGGGAGCAGAAGAACCTGCCCGACGTGTATTTGGAAATAGACTATCTGGAATTCTCTTTCAATATTGTCGTTGTACCCTGGCAGGGTAGCGTTTTAGATTATATGTATGAGTTCTGAGCTATGATACACCCAATTTTGAAAATACTTCTCCCCCTTACTTTGATTCTGGCCTCTTGCAGCAGGGAAGAGCAGCGGACCCTGGCGGAACTTTCCGCCGCCTCCGAAGTGTCCCTGAGCGTGAGCGGACCTGGGTTCGCAGGCGTGAAAAGCGTAATAGAAGACGAGGGGTTCGAGAATGACAAGAAGAACGTCCTGTATTGCGTAATTGGCAGCGACGGATCTTACAAATGGGCCTATATCGATGCTTCTGCGGCGCCTGGAGGAAGTTTTGAGAAATGCTTCAGCCTTGCCCTGGACGGTAGCATTTACACGGTGTATGCCTTTGTGAACATGGGGGATATCCGTGACGATATTCCACTGCTTGATGGCGTCCCACTGCCGGAGGAATATGTATATGAATTGCCGGACAGCTATGCTCAGCTTGCCTCCATGGGTATGCCGATGGCCGGAAAAGCCACCATTTTTCCCGCTGCGATGCTCGTCTCTCCCTCCGTTCCCTTGTCCCTGACGATAAGCGTAAGCCGCCTTCTTTCAGGCATTTCCGTTACAGTTTCCAAGGCCGATATGCACCTTGGCGCTTCGTCGGGAGAGGGACTCGAAAGCGGAAAACTTGCGGTGAGGCAGGTGCCAAAGCTAATCCGTCCCTTCGCTCCCGGGGGATCCCGGGCTCTCAGCACGGACGAACTGTATCCCGGTGACACCGACTACTACATCTTTACCGATGCCAACCGCACCGACCTGTCTACCTCATCCATCACTTTCTATGTGCCGGAGAACTGCCAGGGCACTGCCTCCATCCATTCACAGGATGAGAAGGTGCCCGGAAATGCCGGTGAGGCTGCTTCCCTTGCCACCTATCTGGAATATACGGCAAGGAAAGTGGGGACTTCGGACGGGGTTTCATCCCAGCTGGTATCGTACAAAGTCTATCTTGGCGGCAACGAGACGTCGGATTTCAATCTTTTGCGGAATTCCCTCTATAACGTTGGCCTCTCCCTTAGCTGGGACGGATTGTGGTATGGCGACTGGCGGGTGGATGTGTCGGATTTTTCAGCGATGGACCTTCGCCGTCTGGTGATTTCATCGGCGGCCGATTCCTTCACTGCCATCGGCCCGGATGTCCAGAAAGTGAGGCGGAATGTGGGTACGGACTTTTACCTAAATTATTCCGTTGACGGTGGCTCCAACGCAGTACACGGCCGGCGGGGCCTGACATCCTGGCCCTATGGTTACGAGATTTGGATTGACGGGGAAAAGGAGAGTGCAGCGGCTTCGTCCGGCACTTTTGCAACCTGGTTCGACTGGGAGTACGATTCCTCGACTGACAGGCTGACGCTCCAGGCCAAGCCCGGGGCCCCCTCCGGGGACGACCATACGCTTCAGATACGCTCGGTTGACGGCCGTGTGGTTTCGAACGTGGTGAACTTCTCTTCTCTGGTCCCTCTTGGGCTGCAATGGTCGGCCGATGGCGTCCCGGCCTACGTGGCCCAGAGGGGAAAACTTATTCCTGTCGATTTGGACGATCCATCGGCCCCGGTAAGTTATAGCGTCAAGGTGGGCGCTGGGAAAGCCAGTGTGGCAGCCCTGCCTTCAGGCAATGCCGGGGCGGGGGTGGTATCCCTTCTGGGAGCCACGGCCCCTGGGGAGACGGTCACCATTCATGCTGAATGCGAAGCAACAGGACAGACGGACGACATGGAAATTACCGTTTCCGCGCCCACGCTGCTGAGCAGCATGAACACCTGGTATGCCAATGCCGACGGCACTCCGGCATGCTCGGGAAAAGACGGCCTGAGCGGAACTCCCTTGAAAACCGACCTGAAATACGTGAATTCCTCGCAGGAAGAGCTTCTGGTCCAGGATGTCGCCGACGGAACCGGCCTTGCCCTTGGAACCAATCTTGCCGATGACCTGTACTCTCAGACGCTTGCCATCCAGACCTCCCTGGAAACCCTTTGCTCGGCCGATATTATACGTGCCGACATAAGCCTGAATCCCGCAACCCACAAGGAGGAGGTATCGGTTTATTCATACGCCATTTCAAACGGATTTACCAGCCTGTATCCGGATTCGGTCACTTCAGATTTGCTTGGAAGTGTAAGGTTCAGTGCTAAAAGTCCGTCCTCCGGCGTAAGTCCGGTTTCGGTTTCGGTCAAAAGCGTTCCTCCCTTTCCGGCTTATACCACCTGGACCAGGATACTTTCACCGGAAGTGAGCGACTGGTCTCTGCTGTATGCCTACCGCACGCGTCTTCAAGGCGGTGTGGGTTATCCGAGCGGCACTCCCGCCGATGTCCCGGCGTCTTCTTCGGTGGTGCGATTTCCGAAAGCATCTCCTTCCAGGAGCGGTGTAGCCATCGTTGCCGACTATAAAGAGGTCTGGCGACAGGATGTGGCATCGGCTCCCTCCGTTGAGGTTTCGGCCGGAGCGGTGAGGGTGAAGAAAGCATCCGGCCAGTTCAACGTGAGCTGGAAAAACTTCGCCACCGGTGCCGAGACCTATTCCATTGGCTCGCGGGCTGGGGATGTGGACATTTGCGGCTATATAACCAATACCGCGAGCGGACTTACTATGTACCGGGGGCAGTCGGGCTTCAGGATGGAGTCTCATTGTGCCATCGGCGCGAAAGCCTGCTTTACCGATGATATGACCTGGCTTAACGCCATTGTCGTACCCATCGCCGTTACAGAGCAGGACAGCCCGTTCTATGCGCCTCTTTTCTCCGACTACAATCCGGTCAGGATTGGAACAAGCCACGTTGCCTACCAGATAATAGACCGTGACGATGTAACATATCCTATCAAGGAATATTTGGTCCTGGGTTCAATGGGAATTTCGGGTACCGGCATCACTTCACGCTCCGACGGGCAGATGTGGAACTGTCGGCTCTATATCAGGAACGGTACAGACCATATGGGGGATTATGGGGATTCATACCTTGTGATGGATTCTTCCGAAAAAAACAAGTTGAAAAAGAACGCCGCCCCCGGCTTGTTCTTTACCTCGACACAGGCCTCGGAAAATGCAAAAATCCCTGAATACGGCCCGACACAATCTCAGATCCTGTATCTTACGACAAACGGGCTGGAGCGAATGGGCGTCCCTGACGGCGGTGGAAAGAGCTATGGATATTATGTTTTCCATATGTTCGAAAGCATAGTGAACAACAGCGGAGGGCCTGGAGACAACAGCGCTTACTGGCTGCCTGATTAAAAAGCATTGATGAGTTTCATAATGAAAGTCACACTGATTTTTGGGGCGATACTTATCGCTGTTGTCTCCTGCCAGAAAAATGGCAATCCCACTGTGGATAATTCGCTGCCGGAAGCAAGGTTTACTCTTTCGGCCGATGAAAGCCGGGGGACAGACCACATTATTCCTTGGACCATTTCCGGGAGCGGGATCACCGATTCCGTCACGGAATCCCTGGACCAGATGTATGTCACCAAGTATAACAAACTAACGCTTAAAGTAACGCCAGTAGAGGCATCTTTCCAGGGAGTGAACGTCACATCCTCCAATCCGAAAGCCGTCAAGGCCGAATACAAAGGAAAGGACCAGGAGGGGGCGCTCCTGTACTCACTTTCCTATGAAGGCAACGGGGATGCACAGATTTCCGTATGGAACGGAAAGGGCAATGCCAACCGCTGCACTTTCCCGATCAAGGCACAGGAAATCATTGAACTCAAGGGCGTCTGGTGGAAAGTGGACGATGAAGAGTTCCTGGTCAGGCACTTATGGAGGACCAGCCAGGAAAGGGATGCCCAGGAAAAAGACGTTTATAACTGGGATGGCGTAAAGGAATGCGACTGGAACTGGAGAAGTTTTAACGAAAAGAATGCCCGGGAATACGAAAGGCGGTATTACACCAGTTCCGGGAGGGAAATCTCCTTTGAGGACTGGTCGGCCAATCCCGATTATTCCGCCTGGACGGAAGAAGGCCGGAACAAGTATTGGGTCGATTACGTCTTAAACATACACCCGTTGACATTCTCCAGATTGGAGCCTGAAAACGCTTCGTACAGGGAGATTCGTTTCAGCGCACTGAAATTTTATACCACGGAGGAAACTCTGGGTAAGACATCACTGGCTACGAGGGACTGTGATGCCTTTGCCCGGAGTTTCGGTGTGGAGAACAATTGGGAGAATACGGCTGGGGATGTTTCTTGCCTGTACGACTTGGTGGTATGGCTTCATGTGGAAAGTTCATGTCATTGCATCGAGCATAAACTGACATACGATTTCGGAAGGTATATGTACGATATGGAACTCAAGTGCGGAGACCGGAAATGGATTTCTACGGCATATTATTAGTAGTGTTAATCACAAAAACCTTGTGTCAAATGCAAATAAATGTGTTACTTTGCGCAGTTTGAAGAAACTGTCAGCATATCTTTTTATAATTCTGGTTTTGGGCGCAGGAATCTCCTCCTGCGGCACGGCCAGAAAGCCCTTTCCGACCAGATTATTGCTTATGCACGCCAGTTTACCGGAGTTCCATTAGGCAACGGATATCCTTATGGCTACTATGTATTCCATATTTTCGAGAGCATCGTGAATAACACCGGCCTGTATAATACCGACTATTTGTTGTCCGACTGACGGCAGCCGCACAAAAAAGAAAAGAGGGTGACCAGAATGTCAGGGGGGATTTGTATTTTTTTCGGAAATGATTATCTTTGTGGAAATTAAGGATAGTTGTAGTTGAATTTCTTCATCTCAGATGTAATTGTCTCCAACACTCCTGCCACTATTAGAGGGGGGTATAACTATCTATTAATCAGCAATTTGCTCATTTCACACAATAATAATCTGCCTATGAAAAAAGAATTGTATTCATCACCTGAGGTCCATGTGGTGGAAGTCAAAATGGAGGGCGTCATTGCCACGTCTATTCCAAATGTCCCGTACGGGGAGGATTTGTTTTAAACTTTAAAGAAATGTATGAAGTTATGAAAAAGTTATGCTACTTTGTATCGGCCGTCTTATTGATAACGGCCGCCGGCTGCAACAAGAACAATCCTGTCCCCGAAACAGAGGCTCCCAATGGTGTTCCGCTAACCCTTACTGCCACCATAGGCGGCCCCCAGACACGCGTGGCCATCACCGATGACGAGGCAGGCAGAAAACTCGATTTCGAATGGGAAGCAGGTGACAAGTTGTCCGTGGTTTCCCTCGACTCAAGCGGTGAGCTTATTTGCAATGACATTTTTACTGCCGATGCAGGGGGAACAACGGCCACTTTCTCGGGAACATTCAACGGAGGAACCGACGCCACCACGGTTGTGGTCTTTTACCCCGCATTGACCGAGTCGTACGAGGCTTACGGCATAACCAGATGGAGTGTTCCTGTAGAAAACGGTTATAGCAACGAAGGAGTTCTTGCGGAAATGCATGGCAATGGTATTGAATTCAGACCGTGGATTCATTCTTTGCAGACAGCTTTGGATTCTCCTTTACACCTGAAAAATTATATGATTCTACGCGGGGAAGCAGCTGTCTCCGAGATCCACTCCGGCAAACTGAGCGTGAATCTTAAACACATGACCACGGTCCTGAAGTTGAAACTCACCTTACCTCATAACAACTGTACTCTTTCGGCTGCTGAAATTAAATTGATGAATGCTGACGGAGTCAGTGGGCAGAACTTCTCAGGCCGTGATGGGGCAATATTAAGCGGATGTTCATTTCCTTCTGATGGTCTCAATTATGTCCGTCTCTGTCTTGGAAGTCAGATAGACCCTGTAACAGAATTGGGTACAGGATTGACAGTTTCCGGGAACAAGGCAACGCTCTATATTCCCATGGTGTTATATGGGATTGATAAAAAAATAGCCTATTCGAAGCCCGAGACATTAACAATAAAGAGTGGCCAGAAGTTTTTTATTTATGTCAAGACAACTCATAGTGAGGATATCGAGGATTCATTGACGTTTACTGCTGACAAAGATCTGGAACCCGGCAAATTGTACACCATCCATTCTTCCCCCTCGACTTAGAAGCTGAAATAAACCCCGAAAGTTAGACAAAGACTTTCGGGGTTTATTTCAATTGTCCACCGGGGGATTGCCATCTTTCTGGCAGGAGACGACAGCGATGAGCGTCGCCATAAAAAATGGTGTTGCTTTCATGTTGAGACTAAGCTCCGTATTAAAGAAAAACTACTTAAAGGGCCGAGCGCCCAGCTTAGATCGGTATGTAAAAATACGGAAAACTTGTGCCAAATGCAAATAAAAATGTAACTTTGCGAAGTTTGAAGACTTTAGCAGCATATCTTTCTCTGTTTTTAGTTTTGAGCCTGGCCATTTCCTGTGGTACAAGCAGGAAATCCATCCAGAATTCTCCGGTGATTCCCCCTTTGGAGAATCCAGCCGATATCGCTGCGTCGGAAGCACGGGCCCGCGAAGTCATGGATTCAATCGAAAGACGCCAGGGCGTGAAACCTTCCGATGAGACTAAAAAGAAAGAGGCCGACAAGGCCCCCGAGCAGCCGAAAGCCCTTTCCGACCAGATTATTGCTTATGCACGCCAGTTTACCGGAGTTCCGTACAAACTTGGCGCTTCAGGTCCCAAACAGTTCGACTGCTCCGGTTTTACGCGATATGTTTTCAAGCACTTCGGCTACGATATTCCCCAGTATTCCGGTGCGCAGTTCCAGCTTGGGAAGGAGGTAAAATCCTATTCCAATCTCCAGAAGGGGGATCTTGTATTTTTCGGAAAGCGGGGGAGTGTACGTGATATCGGCCACGTAGGAATCCTGGTTTCCATTGACAGGGAAAGCGGCAGTTTCAATTTCATCCATGCCTCCGTTTCCGGCGGCGTGGTGGAGAGCAACTCTTCCCAGCCTTACTACCATATGCGCTATATGGGTGCCCGGCGCATTCTTCCTGACGAGGAATAACGATTTATGGCAGCGAATTCGTTTAAGTTCGAACAGCATTATTCCTTCAAGGCCATTTGGAGGACTACTTTCCCTATTCTTGTATCCCTGGTGATGGAGCAGCTTCTGGGGATGACCGACACGGCTTTTCTGGGGCGTGTCGGAGAGATTGAGCTGGGCGCTTCGGCTGTGGCAGGTGTTTACTTCACCATTCTGTTCATGCTGGGATATGGCTTTTCCATCGGCGCCCAAATTATTATCGGGAGGCGCCATGGAGAGGCTTCTGAAAGAAAAACTGGCTTTGGAGACATCGGCAAAGTCTTTTGGCAAGGCAGCTGGTTCCTGATAATTCTGGCGGTAATCACCATAGGATTGTCGTTCTTATTTTCCCCAGCCCTGCTTCGGGCGATGCTGCACTCTGACAACATCTACGGTGCCGCCCGCACTTATGTGGACTGGCGCGTTCCCGGACTCTTGTTTGCCTATCTTACATCCATGTTCCGGGCTTTTTATGTGGGAACGCGAAAAACGGCCAGCCTTACCCTCAACTCAATCGTCATGGTGTGCAGTAACATCCTGTTGGACTGGCTGCTTATCTTCGGCCATTGGGGATTGCCTGCCATGGGGATTCAGGGTGCGGCATTGGCATCGACCATCTCAGAAGGAATATCCCTGGTATTTTTTGTCGTATGGGCCTTCTTCACGGTTGACAAGAAATACGGCCTCCAGAAACCTGTAAAACCTGTTTGGAAAGAGCTTAAACAAATATTCTCCACCGCTTCTTGGGTGATGCTGGAATATGCGCTGAACGTTTCTGTATGGCTTCTGTTCTTCCTGTTTATCGAGCACCTTGGAGAGGAGCCGCTGGCCATATCCAACATTGCCAGGAGCATTTCCGGCCTGCCATTCGATGTTGTGGCGGCTTTTTCCGCTACAGCAGCCACCCTGGTGAGCAACATCATCGGCGAAGGGAAGCCAGATGGCGTCATTCCCATTATACGGCGCGTCACTATGCTCACTACAGTGACCGTGCTGCCGCTTCTGGCCTTTTTCTGTCTGTGTCCCCGTCTGATTATCAGTATTTTCACCGACATACCTGCTTTGGTCCAAAATTCAATCCCAACAGTATGGGTGATGTGCGGCGTAACCTTATTCACCCTGCCGTGGAATATTTATCTGCAGGCTGTTGCCGGAACTGGCAATACGCGCATGTGCCTGCGCTTTGACATCATTTCCCTGGCCTTCTATACTCTCTTCTGCATCATTGTAATCGGCATTCTGAAAGCTAACATTGCCGTGTGCTGTTTGGCCGACGGCGTATATCAGGGATGTATCTGGATTCTCTGTGCGTGGTATTTCCACAAAGGGAACTGGCGGGATAAGCAGATTTAATCGGATTTGCCGACTGTTTTTATTTAGTCCAGTGGTATCTCGGGATGCTGCACGGACAGTGTCAGGTCCTTCTGCGACAGGTAGAACATATAGAGGATAGCGGGCACGGAGCCGCGATTTTCGCCGTGGTGGATGGTGTTAACCATCTCTACCACGGCTTCGCCTTCATGCACGGTTTTCTCTTTTCCATCCTGGCCGATGATGGTTAGTTCGCCCTGTACCAGGATACCAAAGTTTATCAGCGGGTGGTGATGCCAACCCAGTTTCTTGCCGACAGGGAACTCGTACTTCACGGCCACCAGTTCCGGGCGGCCGTGAAGGTAGTCGGGCAACTCGGCGCCATCCCAGCTCTTGCTGGTACGCAAAAGTTCGGTGCGCTGCACCAGGGGAGATTCCGGAGTTTTCATATATTTAAAGGGCTTAGCACACTCTTTTGGACGACCCGTTTCCAAGGCGCTCTGCCCAGGACATCATCAGGTCTTCCCGTCTTCCGAAAAGATCCTTCTGCATGCCGATGGCATCGTCGAAGACCATAGTCTGGCGATTGTCCCCGGAGAACTTCTTCCACTCGTATTTGTCGGTGGAGGGGTTGCCCGTCCGGGCGAAGTTGGTCCACATTTCCTTTACGACGTGGCGGAACTCGCAGTCTTCGTTACAGACAATCTTGCCGCTCCCCATCGGGTCCGGAATGGGATTGTCAAACAGGTACGGAAGCTCGGCCGCGTGGACAGCGCCAAGCTCGGGGGTTGTCACCGGCTTCTTCACGAAGTACATATAGGTGTTGCCGCCGGCGGCAGAGTGCCTGATGGCCATATTGGTGTTACCGGCGCGGAAGTTGATGTCGTTGCAG
>CACYCP010000103.1 GCA_902772985.1 uncultured Bacteroidia bacterium
AAGGTGGTCGGCGAAGCCGAGATGAAAGACCTGGAGGAGATGAAGGCCAGCAACGTCGGGCTCAAGATGATGCAGGAGCAGGCTGGCATCAAGGATATGCCCCTTACGCAGAACTTCATCCGCCAGCTCCACAAGACGCTGCTGCGCGAAGATTACACCGTTTATCGTGAGATCCCCGGTGGCCAGCAGACAAGTTATGTCATCCACGCAGGAAGCTACAAGACACGCCCAAACAGTGTCATTACTCGGTACGGCGACCGCTTCGAGTATGCTGCCCCGGAAGAGACGGCTGCTCTTATGGCAGATCTTGTGGATTGGTACAATGAAGAAGAAGCAAAAGGTAAGCTCTCCCCTGTCGAACTGGCCGCGCTATTCCACTACCGCTACATCCGGATTCACCCCTTCGAGGACGGCAACGGCCGTATCGCTCGCCTGATTGTCAATTACATTCTTGCCCGTCACGACTACCCGATGATTGTAGTCCGCAGTCGAGGTAAGAAGGAATACCTGGAAGCGCTCCACCAGGCCGACCTTGAAGTCGGTTCAACACCCGGTATCGGTGCTCATGCGGACCTGGATCATATCCGTCCGTTCCTCCGGTACTTTAGCGCGTTGGTAGCCGAAGAAATCTACAACGACGTCCGCTTCCTGACTGAGCCGGACGAGAATGTCTGGTGGTATGACGGCCAGCGGGTCGAATTCCGCACGCCAAACTACGCAAAGATTCTCCGCATAATGCAATCTCAGCCATCTGTCACCATCGACAGCCTGCGCGAGCAGCTTGGCATCAACAAATCCGCCGTCCAGCGCCTGCTCTCCAGCCTGAAGGGAAAAGGCTACATTGAAGCAAGAGACAACGAAGGAGGATGGCGTGTACTCATCACCCCGTCCGTATGACGCTCAAGCGGGGACATACAAAAATGATGCTCCAAAAAATTCGGGGACAGCAGGGGGACAAAGATGAAAAGGCTAAAATTTAAAAGCGCCCGGAAGAACAAGCCGATGTGAGAATCTGACTCCAGGGTTAATATTCCCTTGGACCGAAGATACTGGTGCCGATGCGAACCATTGTGGCACCGTGGCGAAGGGCGATGGGCCAGTCCCCCGACATCCCTATCGAAAGCTGGTCCAGGCAAGCTCCACTAATCTGCTTGAACAAAGCCTGGATCCTGGCAAAATCGGCCTCGATGAGGCTTTCATCATCGGTATTTGTGGCCATGCCCATAAGGCCGCGGATCCTGACGCCGGGAAAGGACGCCTCGGGGCGGGTGACGATGTCCAGAATCTCCTCCTCGCTGAAGCCCTGCTTTGTTTCTTCCGCCCCAAGATGCAGTTCCAGAAGCACATCTGTCCGGCGGCCGTTCGCCTGTCCCCAGCGGGAAATGGCCTCCAGAAGATGAAGGGAATCTACCGACTGGACCATGGTAACATAAGGCAGGACAAGTTTGAGCTTGTTGGTTTGAAGGTGGCCTATGAAGTGCCAGCGCACGTCGGAAGGCATCTGAGGGACCTTGGCGGCAAATTCCTGCGGCCGGCTTTCCCCGAATGAACGCTGGCCTGCCTGGTAAGCCTCCATAAGGCTGCTCACCGGATGGAACTTGGAAACAGCCACAATCTCCACATCCTGAGGGATCTGGGAACGGATGGACTGAAGGGCACTCGCTATCATAAGCTCAAGGATAGGGATAATCCGTATGCCGAGCCCACGGGAGTTAGAGACGCATAGGGCAAAGCCTGAAGCCTGACTCCCGGATTCAGATGGAAAAGTCTTCTTTCCAAAGGCAGCATCCAATAGCCGATATTTGCGCTCAGGATGCCGATTGCAGCACCGGCAAGCAAGTCGCTTGCCCAATGACGATTATTGTAAAGGCGCATTATTGCCGTGGCAGAAGCCACAGAATATGCCGCCAGACCCCACCATGGGCCATATTCCAGCCTCACGAGTTCGGCCCCCAGGAAAGCCGTTGCGGTGTGGCCGGAGGGAAAAGAATTGCGTGCCTGACCGTCGGGACGTTCCCGTCTGACGGTATATTTAACAAGATTCGTAAGGCCGAACATTGTAAGAAAGGCGGTGCTTCCTACAAGAAGGTGCTCTACCCTGTTGTGCTTCCCGGCCCCACACAGACCGGCAACGGTATATGCGGCAATAGGAGCGTACTGGGTATAGTCGTCGAAACGAAGGAGCTTTCCACCGCTGATCCCCTGCGCGGCGTCACGAACGGTTTCATCTATGCCCCGATGAAAAACCGGAGTAAACGAAATGACAGCCCCGGCCGTAATAAGACTTGCCGGGAGTGCCAATTTTTCCCATTTGAACTGTTCAGAAGCCACATATGCGGAATCCCTGCGTTGTGCGGAAAGGGGCATAACGGCTGATAAAAAGGCTATAATGAGAAACAGCCTTTTCATTTCCTATCTGCGGCCTTTTTTCTGTTTTTCCATCTCACGCTGCATCTTCTGGGCCTCTTCCAGACGCTGCTGCCATTTGCTCTTGGGGACGGGTTTGTTCTCGGCCGCCTTCACCTTGGCCACAATCTCGTCCGGATTCACAATCCACTTGCGGATAACCCAGGTTTCCAACATGGTGATAAGGTTGGAAAGCAAGTAGTAGTAGCTAAGACCCGAACTGAGATTATTACAGATGAAGAACATCATGATGGGCATCATGTAAAGGCTCATTGCCTGCATCATCTTGGCGTTGGGGTCGTTACCGGCCGTCTGGCTTTGCATGATCTTGGAATAGAAGAACATGGAAACGGCCATCAGAAGCGCAAAGAGCGAAATGTGGTCCATCCCGAAAATGCTTGTACTCCAATGAATTACATCATCGTAGGCACTAAGGTCTTCGGCCCAGAGGAAAGGCTGCTGGC
>CACYCP010000104.1 GCA_902772985.1 uncultured Bacteroidia bacterium
CACAACCTGCTTGGTGAGGGCGATGTTCTCCTCGTAAGGAAGGGAGGAGGCGTCAATCATGACGGAGCTGAAGCCCATGTCCACGCAGCTCTTGCAAAGCTCGAAGCTGTTGCCGTGGTCCAGGTGGAGGCAAATCTGGGGATTCTCCCAGCCGAGCTCCTTGGCATATTCCACAGCGCCTTCGGCCATATAGCGGAGAAGGGTCTGGTTGGCGTATTTGCGTGCACCGCTGGAAACCTGGAGGATAACAGGGCTCTTGGTTTCGGCCGCGGCCTGGATGATGGCCTGCAGCTGTTCCATGTTATTGAAGTTGAAAGCGGGGATGGCATAACCGCCGGCGACGGCCTTCGCGAACATCTCGCGGGTGTTCACAAGGCCCAATTCTTTGTAAGATACCATAATTTGAGTATGAATTAGAATAATTTGTTTCTAAAAGCCCACAAATTTAACTATTTTTGTGGAAAGATAAAATTATATGAGCGGCAAAGTTTTGATATTTTCGGCGCCTTCCGGCTCGGGTAAAAGCACAATAGTCAATCATATTCTGGGCCTTCATCCAGAGGTGGAGTTTTCGGTCTCAGCCACTTCCCGCGCTCCCAGGGGGGAGGAACAGGACGGAGTGGAGTATCTTTTCTATTCGGCTGAAACGTTCCGTACCCTTGTGAAAGACGATAAGTTCGTGGAATTCGAGGAAGTCTATCCGGACCGCTTCTACGGCACGCTGAAAAGCGAAGTTAACCGCATCTGGGCAAAGGGCCATGTCATCATCTTCGACGTGGACGTAAAGGGCGGGGTTTCCCTTAAGAAATATTTCGGGGACAATGCCCTTTCGGTCTTTATCCAGGCACCGTCCGTAGAGGAACTTCGCCGCCGTCTTGTTGCAAGGAAAACCGACAGCCCGGAGGCCATCGAGGAAAGGGTAGCCAAAGCCGCGCAGGAGATGACTTATGCCCCCTATTTTGACAAAGTACTTGTGAATGACGACCTTGCCACCGCTTTCCGGGAGGCAGAGGAAATGGTGAACTCTTTCCTGGGATGAACGTCGCGGTCTATTCCGGGAGTTTCAACCCGTTGCACAAGGGTCACCAGGCCATAATCCGCTTCCTCACGGAAAAGGCCGGCTTCGACCAGGTCTATCTGGTCGTTACCCCTATGAGTCCTTTCAAAGGGGAGGATAACCTGAAATCGGCCTTCCAGCGCTATGAGGCGGCGCTCCAGGCTGTGAAAAGGCATAAGGGAATGAAGGTGAAGGTGCTTGATACCGAGCTTCGGATGGAGCCCCCTTATTACACCATCCGCACCCTGGACCTGCTTCGCGAAAGAGAGCCGGAAAACAATTTCACCCTTGTCATCGGGGCCGATAACCTTGCGGCGTTCAGCGGATGGAACAGTTACGGGCGCATTTTGGAGGAGTATGGCGTGGTGGTTTTCCCCCGGAAGGGCTATCATCGTGGTTGGGCCGCTGCACGCCTTAAAAAGGAGTGCCCCGGAGCGAAAATCCGCCTCATGAAGGCTCCCAACGTGGTTATTTCTTCCAGTGAGATCCGGGAAGGCCTTGCCCGGGGGGAGGATATGAGTAAATGGCTGATGTAATATGAATATCGAGACCGAGAGAAAATTCCTTGTGAAGGATAGCTCCTTCAAGGCGCAGGCAGTGAAGTCATACCGCATACGCCAGGGCTACATAGCCCACGACGGCGGCAACACCGTGCGCGTCAGGATAAGGGACAAGCAAGGTTTCCTTACAATCAAGGGGCCTTCTCTTGACGGAATGTCCCGCCAGGAATGGGAAAGGGAAATTCCCCTTGCCGATGCCCTTGAACTTCTGCCCCTTTGCAAGGGCAGCGCCATAGACAAGATACGCTACATTGTGCCGGAGGAAGGAGGGGAACGTTACTTCGAAGTTGACGAATTCCTTGGGGACAATGCCGGTCTTGTGATGGCTGAAATCGAGCTTAGAACGGCACAGGAGACCTTTTCCAAACCATCCTGGCTGGGTGATGAAGTTACAGGGGACAGGCGTTATTACAACTCTTACCTGGTTGTGAGGCCTTATAAAAGCTGGGTTTAGGAGAGCGATTCCAGTATCTCTTTAACCTTGGCCGGAAGTTCTTTGGAAGGTAAATCGATGGGAAGGATGCGTGGGTTTTCCCCGGCCTTCAGCGAAAGTGCGAAAGTCCCCGCAGTGGAAGTCTCTTCCACCTGGGCCGATATTATCCTCAGGTAGCGCCAGGACGAAAGGTCCAGCGTGAGTTCTCCGCCCATAAGGGCTTTGACCTTCGCGGTGGCCTGTTCCAGGTCATCGGCCTTGAAAAGGACGCTGCCGGCATCCATCATTTTTAATTTGTCTTGCATGATGCAAAGGTACAAAATATTTCTCTTGATTTCCCTTCTGGTGCTTTCTTGCCGGGAAAAGCCTTCCGGAAGCCCCTCCGGAATGGAATATGCCAGCTGGTTTGACATTTCTTCCAGCGGGGAAGTGCTTCTTTACCAGCCCGCTTCCCCAGGGGTGGCGGATACCCTCCGTGGGCAGGTGGAGCGCCTTGTTTGCATGTCTTCGTCCTATGTGGGCTTTCTGGATGCCATAGGCGCCGGGGATGCCGTAGTGGGCGTTTCCGGCAAGGCTTTCCTTCCAGAAAGCAATGCCGTGGAGGTGGGCTACGACGCCGCCCTGGACTACGAGGCCATCCTTTCCCTGAAGCCGGACCTTGTCCTTTCCTACATGGTTTCCTCCGTGGAACCGCCTTATTTGGCGAAGCTCCGCGCCCTCGGAATAAAAACGGTACTCCTTAGCGAACATCTCGAGAATCATCCCCTTGCCCGGGCCGAGTACGTTAAGCTTTTCGGCGCCCTTACCGGCCGCAGGGAGAAGGCCGATTCGCTTTTTTCCGCCGTGAAGGAGCGCTATCTTTCCCTTTCGGTTCAGGAGCCTTTCTGCAAGGTCCTCATGAACATTCCCTACGCCGAACAGTGGTTCATCCCCGGCGGCGACAATTATATGACAAGGATAATCCGTGATGCCGGAGGTGAAGTCCTTGGCGCCGTTGAAGGCCAAAGCCGTTCATCTACAATCGATTTGGAAACTGCCTATCTCTATTCTTACCAGGCCGATTTCTGGCTCCATCCCGGCTGGTGCAGCACCAAGGAGCAGCTTCGGGCGGTGCATCCGCTGTTCGCCAAGTTCCCAGTCTTAGAAAAGGAGGTATGGAACAACACCCTGCAAACTACTCCTGGCGGGGGAAACCGCTACTGGGAAACCGGTCCTGTCCGTCCGGACCACATTCTGGAAGACCTGGTGGGGATATTCAGCGGGAGGGGGGATACAGTGCGTCATTATTACAAGAAAGTGGAATAATTATCCAAAAATAGTTTGTACTTTTGCACGATTTTTTGATAATACACTTAAATTTTTAATAAAATGCGTAAAATTTATCTTTTGATGGCAGCCGCAGTCATTGTACTTGCAGGTTGCAAGAATGCCGGGACAAAGAAGGCCCAGCAGGTGGCCGAAGAACCCGACGCCGAGCAGCTCGCTGCAGCAGCTGCCGAGGAAATGAACAAGCTTATCGAGGAAATCGAGGCCGATGAGGAGATTTCTGCCCGCGAGACCTTGGAAAAGATTTCTACCGCCCAGACGAATTCCCTCCTTGAATCCGTCGAGGAAACCCTCAAGAAGAATCCCGATGCAGTCCTTCCTTTCGCAGTTGTGGAGAACAAGCCCGGCTTCAACGGTGGCGATGCGAACGAGTTCTCGAAATGGGTTAACGAACAAATCAAGTATCCCCAGGAAGCCATCGACCAGAACCTCTCCGGCAAGGTCCTCCTTCAGTTCACCGTTACCAAGGAAGGAGATGTTAAGGATGTGAAGGTCCTTCGCGGAGTTAACGAGATTCTTGACAATGAGGCTATCCGTGTTGTGGAATCCTCTCCCAAGTGGGAAGCCGGCACCCTGAAAGGCACTCCGGTTGCAGTGAATTACGTTTTCCCTGTTAGCTTCAAGCTTAACTAGAACAGTTTACCGCTGTTGAATTTTCCAGCCAGCCCCTGCAGTTCTTCTGCGGTGGCTGGTCTGTTTAATGCCTCTTTGTGCTCTTTCTGGAACTGTGCCTTAAGGCGTGCGAACTGGTGCTTGGTGTCCAGGGTGAAATCCCCGTTCTCAATCCAGGCGAAATAGGCGGGCTCGCTGTTCCAGACCTCCCTGGCGG
>CACYCP010000105.1 GCA_902772985.1 uncultured Bacteroidia bacterium
CTCGAAAGTGCCAGCCGTTATTACGACGAAGGTCAAGGGTTCAGCACCCTCAGCCTTCTCGACCTCATCGACATCTTACAGTCAGCCTAACTTCATCGTACACACGCGACCGGTTTTTGTCATCCATTCGCAATGCGCTTCGTAGCAATCTTCGTCCTCGCACACCCAAAGGATATGGGTGTGGAAACCTGGCGGAATCACCGGTTCCGGTGCAAAACCGTCTGTTAAAATAACCAGGCCATCGTAGTCGTACTCGGCAGCGAAATCAATCGGGGCCTGAAAATTTGTGCCGCCCCGGCCCAGGACGAAAGTTGACTTCAGTGCTTGGGTGAGGGTCTGGCAAGCGGTTATCCCCACTTCAAACTGAATCACATCAATCGCCGTTAATCCATACTTGAAGGCGCTGTTGATGACGCCAAGAAAGTAACTGATTGATTCACTGGAGATGGAGCCGCTCACGTCCACAGCCACCAGCAGCTTGCTCGTGAATTTGCGAAGCGACCCCATATTGTCGAAGCCCGTTCGCCGCGAAGGACGCATCCGGGTAAGCCTGCGGTCCATCGTGAGCACCTGGGCACGGAAACCGGCCAGGACCTTTCTCCAATCGATGGAGGCCTTGGCCGATGCGCGGATCATTTCGGCCATGTCACCGGAAAGCGATCCCCAGTCCTTAATGCTGTCAATCATGTTATTGATCATCGCCACCTGCAGGGCATCCTCCTCCCACAGTTCGGAAAGGTCCGTATTTGCGTCTCCTTCCATCAGCGGGTCATCTACACAATGGTCCTGGAGCTGGCGGGAATATACCTCATAAGCCTGGCCCCGTTTAAGGCCATAATCGTCCGGCATCTTCATATAGAAACGGGCGAAGCGGTAATTGTCGGCTATAGCCAAGTTACTGCCCACGGCAATGGCGGCGCCGCAACAACCGTCCGGACGGCGCTCGTAGGGATGCTTGAGCAAGATGCGGATAGCCTCCGTTTTTAGGGCTTCTTCCAAGGCCGTATCCGTCATCTCCTTCACAAATGCGGGATTGTACTCAATGCGCCCGCAGCCGCTTCGGACAGGACAGCGAACCTTGTCGTTCTCCACGATCTCGTGCGAGCAGATTACCGTGAAGAGCGCCGGTTCCTGCACAAAAAAGCGCTCAATGATTTTGTTGATACGTGACTGCATCTATCGAATGCTTTTGACATAGATAACAAGGGTCATGGTGAGCACCTTGCACTCCCGGACGATGAATGCGACGGCGTTGGGATACGTCTGTTTCACGTAAAGGTTGGCAAAGTGAGCGGCAGACTCCTTCTTGTTCTTAACGAGGTTGTCGAAATATGCTTCCAGGTTCTTGGAAACGACAGGTTTCTCATCGGCGGGGACCTTTTCCACCTCCAGATGGCGGAAAATGCCCTCATTCACCATGGAGAGTTCATGGAGGGAACATTTGTTCAGGCGGTCTTTTATATCATCGAAGCGATAAAGCACATCTTTTCCGCTGAATATTTTCTTCTGAGCGATACTGCCGTTGAATGCCAGGGCCGCCTTTGCACCAACGATACTGGCGATGGCCTTCTGGTGAAGCGGAGTCACAACACTAACCCCTTTGATGATGTCGGATACGCGTTTCCAGGCACGGCGGTCAGGCGTCTTATCCAGCCCTATATCATCGTTTTCCTTCTGGTCAGGGTTGCGGTCCAGCCAAATGGAGTTCTCTTCCAGGAAATCGGTAACCCGGTGGTCAACGCCGGCGTTCCCAGCCCAGAGAAGCCATTCCTGCGAGGTGGGCTGGAAGTTAACGATGTCGAAGCGGCTTACGAGGGCCGGATCCAGGTCGGTAAGCTGGTACTGGTCACCTTCGTTGACGGCGGAAACGATGCGGCTGCCATCCGGAAGACGACGACCGGCCAGCGTGCGGTTCAGGGCCAGGTCCATGATGGTCTGCAGAATCTCCGGGCGGGCGCGGTTCAGTTCGTCCAAGAAAAGGACGATGGGCTTGCCGTCCAGCGGGAACCAGTAGGGCGGCATGAA
>CACYCP010000106.1 GCA_902772985.1 uncultured Bacteroidia bacterium
CCTTATGCTTGCCGAAGCTTATCGTGGGCTCTCCGTTGTCGTTCAGGACAAGCCGTCCGGCAAAATCCACGTTCCGGGTTCTTGGGCCAATCTTGGAAAGGGCTTCTACGTCGTTCTTGAGCACTTCCTGCTGATATTCAGTGGGCTGGGCGTAGCGGTCCAGCTGTCCTTTCAGGACTTCCATGGTGGCAATTGTGTCTGCCTGGGCAGTATGGGCGTTTTCGAAGTCCTTGCCGCCGCAGTAGAAGCGGTAGGCCGCACGGAGGTTACGGGGCTCGAAATGATGGTAGATGTTCTGCACGTCCACCATACGGCAGGCGTGAAGGTCTATCTTTTCTATACAGTCTATCATCTGCTGCGCCTTCTCCCTGGCCTCGGGCTTAGCCAGACGCTCCCGGCTGTAGGCCAGGGCGCGCTCAATCTCTTCGGCCAGCAGGGGCAAGTCGAACTTTGCGCTGTTGAAACCGGCCAGGTCGCTTCCTTCCAGCCAGGTGGCAAGTTCAGGCAGCACCTCGATGAACTTGGGACAGTTCACAAGGTCCTCGTCCTTGATGCCGTTCACTTCCGAAGCCTGGGGGTTGATGGGAATGGCGGTGTGCCTGGCATAGTCCCAGGGCTTGATTCTCCAGGTTTTCACCTTCACCTCTCCGTCCGGCATCGCTTTCACGAACGAAAGTTCGATGATTCCGTCCGTGGCAATGTTCAGTCCCGTGCTTTCAATATCGAAAAACAGTAACGGCCGTTGTAGATTCAGTTCCATTCTATTGGATCATGATGGGCATGAGGATGCCGCAGACCTTCTCCGTATCGGCCTCTTCCTCGGCAGGGAGGATGAGGGCGGCGCGACGGGCATCGGCAAATTTCACCACCAGGGAACTGCAACTCATATTTGAGAGGATTTCCGTGAGGAAGGTGGACTTGAAGCCGATGGTGAGCTCGTCCCCGGCATAGTTGCACTGAATCTTTTCGTAGGCGGCAAGTGCGAAGCCAAGGTCCTGTGCGCTGATCTCCAGCTGTCCTTCCTTCAAGGTGAACTTGATGTGGTTGGAAGCCTTGTTGGCGCAGACCGCGACACGCTTGACGGTGTTCAGGAGCAGCTGGCGGTCAATCTGCAAGACGTTGGAGTTGCCGGTGGGAATGACATCCCTGTACTTGGGATACTTCCCGACGACCAGGCGGCATACCATTGTGGTGGCGCCGAAGCTGAACTGGGCGGTGGCGCTGTCGAAGCAAATTTCCACCGTCTCCACATCTTTGCCGATGATGGAACGCAGCACGTTCGCGGGCTTTTTGTGCAGGATGAAGGAAGCCTTTTCGGGGGCTGCTACGTCCTTTGTGGTGTAGCATATGAGCTTATGTGAATCCGAAGCCACAAGGGTGGTGCTGCCGGGCTCCATATCGAAGAAGATACCGTTCATTGCAGGACGAATCTCGTCGTCGGCAGTGGCATAAACAGTGCTCTGGATGCCTTCCACAAGGCTTTCGGCCGGGAAAGTGACCTTGATGGCGTCGTCCCCGGTGGTCTTGATTTCGGGATAATCGTCGGCCGGGAAATAGGGGAGGGCGGAATTACCGCTGGCCCAGGCGCACTCGAAAGAGCTGTCACTTACAGTCTTGATCCTGACGGGCTGGTCCGGCAGTTCTTTAAGAAGGTCCGTCATATGGCGGGCGGGAACGGCGATGGCGCCGTCCTCTTCGGCCCCGTCAGTATCGATGGAGGTGCGAAGGGTGAGCTCTGAATCCGAAGCGGTTATCTCCAATTTGCCGTCTTTAAGGACAAAGAGGAAGTTCTCCAGGATGGGAAGCGGAGACTTGGACGGGATGGCCTTGGAAACATCCATCAGGGCCTTCAAAAGATTAGTGCTGGAAATTGTGAGGTTCATATCTTCGTTTTTTACATTCTCATAAGCATACAAATATAGTAATTTTCTCTTATATGGCATAGCTTTTGATTTTTTCATCGCCGGAAAAATTGAATAAAAATTGACATATTATGAAAAGAGGATTTTTGACTGTACTATTATCGGTCCTGGCGGGCGGTCTAACCGCCTACGGCGTGGTCAAAGCCACATGCCCGTCGGCCGAAGGCAATTCCATCGCAGAAGGCTCCCAATCCGGCTCGGTGGAATATCGCACTGTCAATTTGGCAGAATCGGATTATCCGGACTTCACCTATGCGGCCGAAAGCGCGGTGGAAGCCGTCGTTTACGTAGAGGTAACAGTCCAGCGCCAGTCCCGTTCAATCGACCCCTTCGAATTTTTCTTCGGCTTCGGTGACGGTTACGGCTTCGGCCA
>CACYCP010000107.1 GCA_902772985.1 uncultured Bacteroidia bacterium
ACCCGTTTCCTCGTCCCAGACGTCCTTGTTGGCAAGGCGGATGGAGTAGAGGGGATTGTTGCGAAGGGTTTCGCACGGGTCCGGGAGGTTCAGCCACAGCGTCACTTCTCCGGAGATGCCCGAAGGGAGGGTGAGGGTCTGGTCTACGGTGACGCTTTCACCCGGCATCCAGTAGCGGGGATCGGAGTTCAGGGGATAGGTTCCCAAAACCGTTCCGCCCTTGTCCGTGAGTACGAACTCGGCGTCGCGGGGATTCTGGACAGGAGCGAAGCCCTCGTTGTGCAGGGTAAGGACAATGCGGAACGCCGCTCCGGCCGCGGGAGAATCGGTGAACTGTCCTTTGTCCAGGACGTAGCGGTATCCGAGGCGCTTCTGGAGCTGTTCAAAACAGCCTTCCGATTTCCATCGGGAAAGAACGCCCTGGTGGTATCCCTGGTTTAAGTAGGAATAGTGGTACTTTGCCATCTCTGCCACCGTTCCGGGATTGGCGCCTTCCTTTTCGCAGTGACAATAGGCGGAGGTGGCGCAGGTTTCGCCGCCCATGATGGTGTAAGCCGATTCGGCCGCCCAGTACTTGCGGTCGTTGTTGCCGCGGTAAGTGCCCTGGTCGTTGGCACTGGCCAGGAAGCAGTCGTTATGTCCGGCCAGTCGGGCCTTGACGTCTGTCGTATGGGCCGTGGCACGGGTTAAGGTGTCGGCTAAGGAGTAGCCGTAAAGATTCATTTTGAAAGCCGGAGTGCGGAGCTCGATCTGACGGGAGTCGGGAACTGCATCCAGCAGGGCTTCCAGCAAGGTTTTGCGGGTAGCGTTGTCGGTGTAGTTGTCGGTATAATACCATTCGCCCCAGCTGCCGATGAAACCGGCCTGGACAACGTAGATAATGTCGGCAAACTCCTGGATAAGGGGTTTTACCTGGGCGACATGCGTGAGCGTAAGGGCGGGATCGGCATCCCAGGGCTTGTCGCTTTCATTCATGCCGTTGGAGTAGCAGAAACGGAGGATGCACTTGGCTCCGCCGTCCCGCATGGACTGGAAGTAGGTCCGGATGGTCTGGAGATACTCCTCGGAAATACTTGTATTGACGAAATCTATCAGATGGAATTCCAGCAGGTACAGCGTACGGTAGTTCTTGCGGTTGGCCGCAGCTACATCCTTGGAAACGCCCTTGCTCGAAACCTTGAAGATTTCCTGGGCTGCATAAAAGCCGCGCTCGGGGTTGGCGATGATGGCATCGGTGGGCAAATAGGAAACGGCCTCCATCCCCGGGAGGTTATCCCCGTTATTCTTGCCGCATGCAAGAGCCAACGGGAGAAGGAAAACTGAAAGAAGTGTATTTCTTTTCACGGCTATTAGTTTTTTCAGCCATGGGCTGGGTGGCTAAGGCCCAGCTCATGGCTGATGCATTAAAACAAACTATTTGTTGGTGACTACAGTCAGGGAAGGAATAATTTCGGTAGAGCCTTCAACGCCTTCCTCTACGTGACCGATGGGAAGGATGCCCACAGAGTTCCAACCGGCATCCTGGATATCAATGCCAAGGGAGAAGGTGTCGGCCAGTTTGCCAATCGGATAGAGCTCGCGGACGATGGAAATCTCATATTTGCCCTCTACGCCGGCACCGGCGCAGATGCCGCTGATATCGCCAAGAGAGGTCCAGGCCCATTCGCTGCCATTGACCTCGCCGGCCCAGCTGAACAAAGAGGGTTCGTAAGAAGCCAGGTTGACGCCGTCCGGATAAAGAGTTCCTTCAAACAGGACATCGGTTGCAGCGTCGGACCACTGGCCGGCGAAGCCGCCGGTAGCAGTGCTGCCGTCACCGTTCATATAGATGTGGAAAGGAGCATATGCACCGGTATTTGGATCTTCGGGATTGGTGGGAGCGTAGTGAGGAACCTCTTCCTTGTCCCATTCGAAATAGATAAATACAAATACTTTGTCGGCATAGACCTTGACGAGTTTCAGGGCCGTCTTGGTGGCGTCGGGATCGCAAGTGGCGGTAGCAACCTTGGAGGC